>NZ_CP036343.1:544479-844479 GCF_007746795.1 Gimesia algae | reverse complement strand
TTGTTCGATCTGGATTTTTTTGGCGATTCTTTTGGAGAAGGCTGCCTGGAATTAATGCAGGCGCTCTCACAGTCTGGGATAGCTCCCTACATTCGCTCATTGATTCTTCGCAGTCCTGATGAGGGGGCCAATGGAACACTGAGTTGGGATCTTGAGCCGATGCTGGAGGCAGAAGTCTCGTTTTCGAATCTGGAATCAGTTTCGATCCAGCAGAATAAACCGGGTGATCATAACTGTTCGATCATCGGCGCCGAATATGAAGAAGATGGAGTCATTGCGAAATTACTCGAACAAGCGCCGCGTTTAGCCGAGTTGACAATTCCTTCTGCTCCGAGTGCCCGTTTTTTTGAAGTGGGAGCACGTCCGCTGCAGTTTCTCAGTGTGGATGCTGGCTTTGATACGCAGGATTTCATTTTAAATCTGGCGAAGTCTACCTGCTTTCCGCAGCTGAGCTGCTTTGAATGGGGGGAGTACCATGAGACTGACATGGAAGACTATTCAGAGAGATGTACTGCGATTGAGAGTTTTCGTGAATTGTTTGCATCGAAGTCATTCTCTCCAGTATCTCGATTTGTCTGGCGAAACCCAGTCTGTGACGACGAGCAAATTGAAGAGTTGAAGCAACTGAAACCCGGTTTAGAAGTATTGGTCATCCGGACTGCCGCATATTATGTCTGAAGCAATTCGGTGTCGTCGCAGACAACGGGAAACTGAGTGGGGTATTTTCGAATTAAGAGAATGTTTTCGAAGGCAGATCCTGTACAGGTTGGATATCCGGTTCTGAATTGATTGCCTTCTCTGACTGTTTCCTGCTCGCTGCGCTCGGCCCGAATTTTATTCGAGCCCACCCTTTTTTAGTTGTTCTGGTATCGATATTGATTTCACTGGTGGCGAGCCACCAGTGCCACCGCGGCTGCTTTATTGGCGTTGATTTATCACTGTCGGGCAAGCCGACAGTACCACCCGGTAGTCTAATCAATCTATGCGAGGATCTTGTCAATCACGGTGCCGTGGACGTCGGTCAGGCGGTAGTCGCGGCCCTGGTGTTTGAAGATCAGGCGTTCGTGGTTCAGGCCCATACAATGTAGCAGCGTCGCGTTGAGATCGTGGACGTGGACGGGGTTTTCGGCGACGTTGTAGCAGAAGTCGTCGGTCGCACCATACGAGATGCCGGGCTTGATGCCGCCGCCGGCCAGCCACATGGTGAAGCAGCGGCCGTGATGGTCTCGGCCGTAATCGGTGCTGGTGAGGGTGCCCTGGCTGTAGATCGTGCGACCAAATTCGCCGCCCCAGACGATGAGGGTGTCGTCGAGCAGACCGCGCTGCTTGAGGTCGGTCAGCAGTGCTGCGGTGGGCTGGTCAATGTCGCCACATTGCAGGCGGAGATCGCTGGGGAGGTTGTAATGCTGGTCCCAGCCTCTGTGGTAGAGTTGAATGAATCGCACGCCCCGCTCTGCCATGCGACGAGCGAGCAGGCAGTTGGCGGCGTAGGTGCCCGGTTTGCGGGAGGCGTCGCCGTAGAGGTCGAACGTCTGTTCGGTTTCACTGGAGAAGTCGGTCAGATCGGGGACCGAGGTCTGCATGCGATACGCCATTTCGTACTGCGCGATGCGGGTTTGGATTTCGGGATCGCGGTAATCGTCGAACTGTCGCTGATTGAGTTGGGCGAGCCCATCCAGCATGCCGCGACGGCTGGCGTCGTTGATGCCCGGCGGATTGGAGAGGTAGAGCACGGGATCGCCGTTCTTGCGGAAGTTGACCCCCTGATGGCTGGAAGGCAGAAAGCCGGTGCCCCACAGGCGCGCATACAGCGGGTCAGCAGGACGTGACGCGCTGCCATCGGAGATGAGGACGACGAACGAGGGGAGATTCTGGTTCTCGCTGCCTAAGCCGTAACTCGACCAGGCGCCGAAACTGGGGCGGCCCGGTTGCTGGTGTCCGGTCTGCATCAGGGTGACGGCGGGGTCGTGGTTGATGGCTTCGGTGTGCATCGATTTGATCACGCAGACATCGTCGATGACTTTCGCGAAGTGCGGCAGGGCATCGCTGACCCAGGTGCCACTTTCGCCATGCTGCTGAAAGCGGAACTGATTGGGGGCGGCGATGGGGAACGACTTCTGGCCGGAAGTCATGCCGGTCAAACGCTGATCGCCGCGAACGGAATCGGGGAGCGGCTCAGAATTCAACTGTTTGAGCCGGGGTTTATAGTCGAACAGTTCCATCTGTGACGGGCCGCCATGCATGAAGAGATAGATCACGCGTTTGGCTTTGCCCGGGAAATGCGAACTGCTGACGGACGGTGTTTCGCTGGCGAACAGATCGGGGTTCAGCAGCGAACCCAGGGCCGCCGCACCGATGCCGGTTGCGCTGGAGCGGAAGAACTGGCGGCGGGTGAAATCGTGTTGTAATTGATTCAGGTCTATCTGCATGACGGTTCCTGTGAGTGAACACGGTTATTGTTTGGTCAGGGTTTCATCCATGTTGAAAATCATGCTGGCCAGCATCGTCCAGGCAGCGAGTTCGTTTGGTTTCAGTGTTTTGTCGACCGGAGTTTCGCCGACATTGATCAGTTTTGCAGCGGCTGCGGGGTTGTGTTGATAGATGCTCGTTTGCTGCTGGAGGATGCGGCTGAGAATCTGCTGTTCGGCTTTAGTGGGCGGGCGACTGGTGGCGGCGCGGAACAGGAACTCGATGCGTTCGGCAGCGGTTGCCTGTCGTTTTAATGTCTGCGTGGCAAGGACGCGAGCCGCTTCGATGTAAGTAGGATCGTTCATTAATACGAGCGCCTGCAGCGGCGTGTTGGTGCGAGGGCGAGAGACGGTGCAGGTTTCGCGTGTGGGGGCATCGAAGGCCATCAGCCCGGGGGGTGGGCTCTGACGCTTCCAGTAAGTATACAGGCTGCGGCGGTAGAGTCCGTCGCCAGTGCTTTGTTTGTAAGTGACATTGCCATCGTAAGAGACCGCTTCCCAGAGGCCGGGGGGCTGATATGGTTTGACGCTCGGTCCCCCCTGCTTCGCCACGAGCAGGCCGCTGATCTGCAGGGCGTTATCGCGGACGGTTTCGGCGTCGAGACGGAAACGGGGGCCGCGGGCCAGCAGACGGTTTTCGGGATCGCGTTCGTAAAGTTCATCGGTCACGCGGGAGGATTGTTGATAAGTGGACGAGAGGACGATCTGTTTCAGCAGGTGTTTGACATCCCAGCCACTTTGCTGGAATTCGACGGCCAGCCAGTCGAGCAGTTCCGGATGACTGGGCCATTCCCCCTGCGAACCGAAGTCGCCGACGGTTTTGACGAGGCCGACACCGAACAACTGCTGCCAGAGACGGTTCACATACACGCGGGCGGTCAGCGGATGATCGGGACTGGTGAGCCAGCGGGCCAGGCCGAGACGATTGGTGGGGAGTTGCGTGGAGAATGCGGGCAGGACCTGGGGCACAGCGGCGGTCACTTTTTCGCCATGCTGATCGTAAACGCCTCGCAGCAGAACGAAGGTCTCCCGCGGTTTTTCGTTTTCATGCATGATCATCGTGGTGGGAATGTTCTTCTGCAGCTTGGTGAGTCGGCTGCGGAGTTTAGCCAGTTGATTCTCGGCGGTACGCAGGGAATCAGGGGCGGCGTTTTTAAGGAAATAGTCGCGGAGTTCCTGCTGCTGTTGCGTAGTGCGTTTTTCGGCAGGGATGGAAAGCAGGCCGTTGAGGAATTGTCCGTCGGCGAGTTCCCGGGCTTCGTCGGGTGAGAATGGACGCTGATAAATTCGCAGGTCGTCGAGTGCGCCTTTGTAGAAGGCACTGGTGCTGCGGCGGCCGATGCGGAATGGTTCGTCGACGGCAATGTCGCCGGTGAGTCTGTCGTAAGGGGCGGAGGTGGTCTGCGGTTCGCCGTTGATAAAAATGTGAACGCCGGCTGCGGAGGAGGAGCCGTCATAGGTGACGAGCAGATGTTGCCAGCGACCGGTGCGGATGCCGGCGTCGGTGACGACCTGGATGGCGTTGGAATTCCATTTGTGGATCAGGTGGACGGAGAGTTTGCCTTTGCGGAGCATGATATCGAAGCCGCGGAGCTGGTTGGTATCGTCGTTCTGAGAGAACAGACAGATGGGGCCACCGGAGGCGGGGTTGATCCAGGCAGCCAGCGTAAACGGTTTGTCGCGTGTGAAGCGGAATGGCGTGTTACTTTCCAACAGTGCGGTGCCGTCGAAGTTCGCAGCGGAACCGACAAACCCCGGTTTGATTTCGACCGGTCCCATTGAAGTCAGCGACTTGCTGTTGGTGATTTCGTCCAGCGGTTCGTGGATCACCAGTTGATCGGAGGCCGGAGACGTGAGATTGTTGCGCGCAGTTTCTTCCCACTGTTTCTGTTGCGATTTGAGTTGTGTCTCGCGCTGTTGGTGTGCTTGTTCCAGCGCTGCGAGTTCGTCTTTGAGCTGCTGTTCGCGGTTGAGATAATCTTTCGTGGGAATCTTGAGAATCGGTTTGGCATTGCCGACCGTGTGGGTGTTGCCGGTTTCGGGTGTGTTATTGAAAAAGGCGAAGAGCTGATAGAACTCTTTCTGGGAGAGCGGGTCGTATTTGTGATCGTGGCAGCGGGCACAGCCGGCGGTCAGGCCCATCCAGACGGTGGACGTGGTATCGATCCGGTCGACGATGTATTCGACGCGGTATTCTTCATCGATGATGCCAGTCTCCAAGGTAGTCATGTGATTGCGGTGGAAGCCGGTGGCGATGAGCTGGTCTTGGGTGGGCGTGGGTAGCAGGTCACCCGCCAGTTGTTCGATGGTAAACTGATCGAAGGGCATGTTCTGATTGAAGGCGTTGATGACCCAGTCCCGCCAGTGCCACATCTCCCATGCTTCGTCGGTGAAATATCCGCTGGTGTCGGCGTAACGGGCGGCGTCGAGCCAGTAGCGGGCCCGGTGTTCGCCGTAATGGGGAGAGCTAAGCAGACGGTCGACCAGCTTCTCGTACGCCTGGGGAGTATGATCGTTGAGGAACGTTTCCAGTTCGTCGAGCGTGGGAGGTAGACCGGTCAGATCAAGTGAAAGCCGACGGCAGAGTGTGGCTTTATCCGCGCGGGGGGACGGTGGTAACTGTTCCCGTTTCAGACGAGCGAGTACGAAATGATCAAGGGGAGTTTGAGACCAGTTCGTTTCTTTTACCGCAGGCAATTCGGGCCGTTGTGGCGGAATGAAGGACCAGTGCTGCTGATACTCTGCCCCCTGCTCGACCCAGGCCTGTATCAATTTGATTTCCGCTGCGGAAATTTCTTTTCCGGAATCGGCGGGAGGCATTTTGAGATCGGTGTCTAATGTCAGCAGTCGTTCGAGCAGTTCACTGTCTGCAGGTGACTTTTGATTGATGATGGCATAACCGTCGCGAGGCTGTTTCACGTCTGTCGGATCATCGAGTCGCAGGTCGGCTTCCCGGGTAGCGGGATCGGGGCCGTGACAGTGCAGACATTTTTCAGAGAGGATCGGGCGGATGTCGCGGTTGAATTCGATGCGCGGCGTTTTTTTCGAAGGCTCGGCTGCCGAAACGGTCTGAAGTGTCGTCCAGAAAGACGAACTCAGGCAGACCGTGATGATTGCAGGCAGGATCAGGTTCCGTATTGGTACAGGCATGGACCAGCTCTCTACGGGGGGAAGATTTGGCGAGGGTCAGAATAATATTTAAGTTAGTTTAAATATTAGCAGGCGTTGATGGATTTGTCACGGATTGTTTGCAGGAAATCAGTGTGTAGGGTGAATTGGGTAACTGGTAATGACGCCGACAGGGAGTTCGGTTTTCCCGTCGCGGACATGTTTTTTCTGCTTCAACTGCTCGATGGCCAGCTGAAGCTGTTTCAGGTCGGAGGCCATGATCCTTCCGCCGCCGGGTTGAATGAGGATGAGATACCCGGGTGTGGACGGATTGGGTTTCCAGGAGCCTACTTCCAGCCAGAGTGCACAGCCCGGGTTCTGATTCGACTGATGTACCCCGAGCGGGCTGTTGAGTGATTTTGCCAACAGGTCGGCGGCGACTTTGATTTCCGCGGAACTGTTTGTGGGGAGCGCGACGGGCCACGGCCAGGGGGTGAATGTGGCAGAGTTTTTCGGCGGGTGTTTCTGGCCGCTGACTGGCGTAATGGAGAGGAATGCGATGGCCAGTAAACTGAAGACAAGATAGCAGAAGATGATACGTCGCATGGACAGAACCTTTGTTGGTGGAAGCGAGTCAAAATCCTCGTCTATTATCATAACTGAATTACCGGGAGGCGTGCCAGATATTTCTCGAAGTGGGCGATATTTCTGTTAGACTACTATGTGGATATTTAAAGAGTCTTTTCTGAAAGAGACTGTAACGATGAAGCTCGTGGAAACTATTCTGAAAGGTGTGTTAGGCGGCGTCTTTACCGGGTTCATTCTGGGCTTTTACCTGACTGTATTGACCAGGGATTATGTGATTGAGCCAGGTCATTTTCAAACGGACGTATTGTTCGAGCAGGGACAAGTCCGTTTTACGCAGGTTGTCATGCTGGGCTGTATGGGCATCCTGGCTCTGGTGGGTCCCTTTATTGTGGCGGCTGAGTTTGGACCCTGGTTGCGGCATGCGGTGTATGGTCTGGTGGGTTGCCTGGCCCTGGTCGTGGGTGGGGCGCTGCTGGGCAGCAGGCTCAGGAATGAGCCACTGGTTTATAATTCAAAAATGGCTGATACCACCTGCATTGATGCGGCGCGGCTGTACGGGATTCCGGCTGCGTTTGTGTTGGGGCCGATCGTGGGAATCATGATTGGCGGGGCTCGTGAGAAGTGGTACAGACAGGAGCCTGGTAACATCGAATCATCGACGAGAATACTGTCATGAATGAAATCTTATCGGAACAGAGATATCGAGCTAAACCCTGGTATGCTGTATTGACTGTTGTGGTGATGGTTTTCTGGATTGGTGCCGGTATTTTTCTGATCAATTATTTCTACTCTAAAACAGGCAGTTTCACCAGTAAATCAGTGTTGGTTACGCTTTTCGGTAGTGTCGTCATGGTACTAATCAGTGTGTCAGGTATCTGGCAGGGGCTGGCTTACTGGAGGCAGTTTCGGCTGACGCTCTCGCCGCAGGCGATTACCCAGGTGATCGGTCCTGAGACAAACGTGCTTGCGAAGGATGAGATTACAGGCCTCAACTGGTTATCGATGTCAGACGAGATCATTCTTAATTCGCCGACTGACAAGCTGGAAATCAATCTGGATCATTTCAAGCGAAGAGATCAACACGCTATCATTGCGTTTCTGCGTGATGCGGTGCCTCTTGAAAAACAGGAAAAGTGGGAACCGTTTTCGGAAGTCCGGCGGCGCAGTATTGATCCCGATATGCCACTCACTCACTGGGAACGATTTGTGACAGCATTCTGGTTAATGAGTACTGTTTCCATGGGATATCAGTGGTGGACTGAATCAGGGTGGCAGTGGCTGGTCGTTTTCATCTCCGGGATCTGTCTGACGATCCGCAGTTATCGGGGGACTTAAAGCGTGGATGTTATTTCAAAATAAACGGTTTATGGTTTGATAAAAGGTCGTGATCAATGTCGGGGTGGAATACCAGTTCAAGTGAGAAACCTCCTACAGAAAAGGAATTGTATTGTCCGCGGAATTTTTATCTGGGAATCTCGATTGGTCCGGTGCTGACTTTAGTCGGGCTAGATTTATTCATTTTTCATTTTCTGTCTGACATACAGGATTATTACAAATTTAAGGACACTGTTCCCACACCCGTGATCAAGGTATTGAAGGTCGAACTCTCTGTTGGTGAAGATAATACGGAAGAGGTTTGTGTGAATTATGAATACAAAACTAACGGAAAAATCTACACTGGCGATCGCGCATCCATATATCGTGGGAGAGACAATTTTGGTTCTTTTCACCGCGACCTGTATCAGAGGATCAAGTTGTTTCAGGAAAATAAGAGTGACGAATTAGTCTGTTATGTAAATCCGCAGAATCCTGCTGAGTCAGTTATTGATAATTCGTCTCGCCCCAGTCGCTTTCTTGCGGAACTGGTGTTTTCTTTAATCGCCCTTGGTTGGGGACTGAATATGTGCATTGGAACGCTGTTGAACAAGAAACGCTATTTTAAGTCGGATTAATAGAGTTATCAGTCAGGTGAAGTAATTCTCTAATCGAAAGTGTGAAGTTCAAATCCATTTATGAATCCGATAGTTTATCACTGTGCCTCGGGACAGGCGTTTTTTACGGGGGTGACGCTGGTGCTGCTGTCGGCGTTGTTGTCGCTGCGTGAGAGTTCACTTGCGCGGCGGGGGATGGTGTTTTCGCTGGTGATTGGTGGGCTGGCGATGGCGGTCTCTTCGACTCCCCTGCCCTGGTGGTTTTATGGGGTCGCGACGCTGGTGACGCTGGTCTGGCTGGGAACCGCTTATAAGAAACGCTGGCGGAAGGCAGCGGCGGAGGCCATGGTGGGAATCTGGCTGCTGGGGCTGCTGTTGGAAGTGCCGTATCATCTGACGCCGGGAGTGGAACCGGTTTCTACGCGACGTCTGGCGGTGATTGGGGACTCGGTGACGGCGGGACTGGGAGATGCACAGACGGAAACGTGGCCGCGCATTCTGGCGCGGGAGCATGACATTGAAGTACAGGACTTATCGCATGTGGGGGATACGGTGTTTACGGCAAGGCGGCGGGTCGCTGAGACAAACATCGATGCGCCGCTGGTGTTGCTGGAAATTGGCGGGAATGATGTCCTGGGGAGTACCACGCCGGCTGAGTTTGCGACCCACCTGGATTTGTTGTTGACCCAGCTGGCATCGCCGGGACGTCAGCTGGTGATGCTGGAATTGCCACTACCTCCGTTTTATCATGCGTTTGGCCGGATTCAACGGAGACTGGCGAAAAAACATGGAGTGAAGCTGGTGCCGAAACGGGTGTTGCTGTCAATCCTCGCGGGGGGAGATGCGACGCTGGATTCGATTCATCTTCTCAGGCGGGACAGCAGAAGATGGCGGATGTGGTGTGGGGGATTGTGGGGTCGGGTTATTCGTCTGATTAAATCGAACAATAATTCAAAATATGCAGTCAAAAATGGATTGAGAGACAACCGGGGCTAACGCCCTTCGGCTAATCAGGTATGCCTCGTTCGTAGTCGTCGGCGTATTGGTACAGGGAACAACAAATGGAAGATGCCTGTAGACAAAATCAGCCGCACGGCGTTAGCCGCGGTTCATGTCGAACCTGATTAAGATTGCGTAGAATTACCGGTCGGTTACTTCTCAAACGTAATCACCTGTCGAACGGCGGTGCCGGTGGCGAGGGCGTCGAAGGCTTCATTAATTTCAGCCAGCTGAATGGTACTGGTCAGCAGTTTGTCGACGGGGAACAGAACGGCCTGGTACGCGGCGATGAAGCGGGGTAAATCGCGGCGGGGGACGGCGGAGCCCATGTAGGAGCCTTTGATCGTGCGTTCTTCCGCGACCAGGCTGACGGCGGGGACGGAGAACATTTTGCCGGGATGTGGCAGGCCGATGGTGATGGTGGTGCCGCCTCTTTTAGTGGCAGCGTAAGCCTGCTGGAGGACCAACTCGTTACCAACGCTTTCGAAGGTATAATCGACGCCGTTCTGGATGTCTTTGATCAGCTGGACCGGATCTTCTTCACTGGCGTTGATCGTATGTGTCGCGCCGACCTGGGTGGCGCGTTCGAGTTTATCGGGGAGCAGATCGATGGCGAAGATGGTTTCAGCCCCCGCGGCGCGGGCGCCCATGACGGTACTTAAGCCGACGCCACCCAGACCGAAGACGGCGACGCTGGAACCGGGTTCTATCTTCGCTGTATTGACGACCGCGCCGACGCCCGTCATCACGGCGCAGCCAAACAGGGCCGCGGTGCTGAGAGGGAGTTGGGAATCGATTTTGATCAGCGATTCCTGGGCGACGACCGTGTGTTCGGCAAAGGCGGCGACGCCGAGATGGTGGTTGATTTCCTGACCAGAGATGCTACTGAAAGGACGGCGGCCGGAAAGTAATGTGCCGGCGGTATTTGCTGCTGCGCCGGGTTCGCATAACGCGGGGCGACCCGTGGCGCAGGGAATGCAGTGACCACAGAGGGGGACGAACGAAAAGACGACGTGATCATCGGGCTGGAGATCGTGAACGCCGGGACCGACTTCACGGACGATGCCACTGGCTTCGTGTCCCATCACCATCGGCATCACGCGGGGGCGCGAACCGTCAATCGTGGAGAGGTCGGAGTGACAGAGGCCGGCGCCGGCCATTTCCACGAGGACTTCACCGGGGCCGGGATCGGCGAGATTGAGTTCTTCAATGACCAGCGGCTTGGAAATCGCGTAGGGAGTCGGACGTTGCATTTCATGGAGAACAGCGGCGCGGGTTAACATGGTGAGCGTTCCAGATTGAAGGAGGAGAGAAATTGTTTATTTCACATCATAGATGAGTTCCCCGCCCTGGGGATTTCGTTTTCTGGTATCTGTCACGTGCGTACCGGTTGTTAATTCCAGTTGAAAGTCGGCGGGGGTGACGGTCGCCCGGGACTCAAAAGAATCAACATTGATGCGACGACCGTAAGTGAAGATAACCTGGTTCGATTTATGTTGATACACTTTTGTGGTCCAGTATTTCGGTTCCGGACCTTCGTTCGGGATATCGACATAATGGAAATCATGCTGAGAGAGAGATTGGCCGGATCGCTCAACCGAATATTTCATGACGACACATTCCCGATCTGTCGGTGAGACCCACAAGCGTTGTAACCCATGCGTACCGTTTTTTTCCAGGACCGTGCAAGGGATGCCCTGTACCTGTTCGAGCTGCGGGCAGACTCTGAATTGATCAAGTGTGAATCCACAAACAGAATCGCCTGCCAGCAGTGACCAGCGAAGCAGAGTCAGATTCGAAAGAGCACTCATGGGAGGTTCCGGTGATTTAAAGATAGTCAGGTTGCGGATGCCTTTGTATGTATAGGCAAGGGCAGCGGTTTTTCCGTCGGTTGTCACGGTTAAGTCAAGGTTTTGCATAGACTCTAACTGGGGGCTTGGAAAATCTCCCCAGTGACGGCAGCGGATGCGGGGACTATCCAGGATCAGTGAATAGTGTGTTTTAAAATTGACTGTCTGATTCAGATAATGCAGTGTTTCTTCTTCCGTCAGCGGTACTTCTTCATCGTCACCACCTGCAGCAAATCTCATATAAGGAAGTGTGCTGCGCGTGATATCCACAGAAAGTTCGATCCGCATCGCCTGCAGGCGCTCGCGTCGTGCTTTCCAGGTCTGGTTGATGACTTGGATCGTCAGGGGCTGCTGATCGGCTGCCTGTGTTGTGGGTAACACGCTGCCCAGAAACAGAAATGCGACTAAATAAATTCGATGACGAGGGAGCATCGTGAATCCTTTCGTTGCCGATGTTAAATCCGTTCGTGAGATCGCGCCGACGAATAGTAAGAAAAATACGTCCAGTTGACCAGATCGAAATGAGAGCGTTCAATTTGATTGATCGTGAACTATAACGGTCTGTTTTGAGCAGGTGGATAAAAGGAGCGGTTGATATGTTTTGATATAGGGACGATCCATGGGCGATATGGGTGTGACAGGCAGCGATGGCGTGCCGATGTGCGTCGATAACTGCGGTGATCTGGTAGTGAAGAGAGTGAACTAACACGGTTCGTGACATTGAATATAATCTACTATGACAGCACGGAAAACCTTTCACATAGAGAGTAACAGGGAATGAAAGTGGTTGATGCGGTTTGAGACTCGATTGTGGTAACTGCTGAATTCTCATGACGATAGACCTGATCGAAAATTAAGCCACGCGCGCGACGCGCTTATCGCATAAGTTATCGAGGTGCGGCTGGCAGTCAAGCTGAAGAGACGCCAGTAAGTTCAGGTGAAGTGCAGTGAATTTCGTTGAGAAACTGGGAGAGAGGAACGGATTTGATGCTCGTTTTCAGGAAAATCTGCTGTTATACTGCTGCCACTCAATCAATGCGCACCGACTCTGAATGAAAGCTGAATGACTTATGGCCAGTGTGGAACCGACCAGTTCGTATGTTCGTTATCGTGTGATCTTTGTCTGCATGCTGATGGCGGTGCTGTTGTACCTGGACCGGTTCTGCATCTCCTTCGCCGAGGTCTTTATCAAAGATGAGCTGGGATTGAGTGACGAGCAGATCGGTATTCTGCTCGGTTCTTTTTTTGTGTCTTATGCATTATGCCAGGTCCCTTCCGGGTGGTTCAGTGACCGCTTCGGTGCGCGAAAAATGTTGACGATTTACATTCTGATGTGGTCCCTGTTTACGGCGATGACGGGGCTGGCGACCGGTTTCATCATGCTGCTGATCTTTCGACTGGGCTTTGGTCTGAGTCAGGCCGGTGCCTATCCCACGAGTGCCAACATTGTCAGTAAGTGGATGCCTTTGACAGAGCGCGGCTTTGCCAGCAGTATGGTTACTGTCGGCGGACGGATTGGTGGTGCCTTGGCGCCGGTGTTGACTGCGTTTCTGATTATCCTCTATGTGCCCATGACAGAGTCTTCTGATCTGAAGTCGGGGGACATTATGAACCCGCACGGCCTGGCGACGACGTTTCTGGAACGAGTGGATGAGAAACAGGAATTTGAAACAAAGATCTATGGGGGACTGACGTCGGAAAGTAGAAACTATCTCAATGCGGAGGCTCTTGCCGCTAAGGCGGATGCTGCCGCTGAAGCTGCGACTAGGGCTAAGATTGCAGCTAAGGATGCTGCAACCATAGCTGCAAATGCCAGTGGTGAGAATAAAGTCCTGGCTGAAACCCAAGCTAAGAATGCGGCCAATGCAGCGGAGTCAGCGGTGACAGAAGCAACTGCTGCCGCTGATGCGGCAGTTGAAGCTAAATCGCTGGTGGCATCATTTACGAAAGCAGAGAGTTCGTTCCTGGAGAATCTGAATCCCATTTTGCAGGAACAGCAGCTTTATGATCCGGCAGACTTTGAAGGGTTGACGCTCAATCAGCAGGCGGAACAGCTGTTAAATGTGAGTCCTGGAGAGCTTAATGTTGAGCAACGCTCCCGGTTGAATCGATTGCTGTTTGAAGCACGCTATTCAGCCCACGTACGCAAGGTGCAGGGAAAAGGCTGGCGTAAGATGATGATGACCTACGGCCTGGTAGGAATTCTGATTGCCGGGATTTTCTGGTGGGTGATTCGCGATTATCCGCGTGCGCATCCCGCCTGTTCTGAACAGGAACTCGCACTGATTGAACATGGTCGTCTGGAGTCGGATAAAGATCATTCGAAGCAGATCGGCGGGATTCCCTTTAAGGCGATCGTGAAAAACCAGAGTTTGTGGCTGCTGTCGTTGTCGCAATTCTGCACGAATGTGGGTTGGCTGTTTCTGGTGACGTGGCTGCCACGATTTCTGGATGAGGAGTACCAGGTTCCGCTGGAAGAACGCGGGAAAATGGTGACGATTGCTTTGGCAGTGGGCTGGTTTGGAACTTTGTCAGGAGGGAAAGTGACAGACTGGTTGATGAAACGGATCAGTTTGCGCTGGAGTCGTGTGCTGCCGATTGCGCTCTCGCGATTTACTGCGATGGCGGCGTACCTGGTCTGTCTGCTGGATATCTCTCCCTGGACTTCCGTGATCATGTTTTCGATTGTGGCGTTTTCTACTGACTTTGGTTCGCCTGCGATGTGGGCGTTCAACCAGGATATCGCCGGCAAGCACGTGGGTTCGGTGCTGGGCTGGGGAAACATGTGGGGCAACCTGGGGGCGGCTGTCGCGCCTTCGTTGATGATTGCAGTAATTACCGTGAATACCGCGAGTGGCGAGGAGCATCACTGGGACATGGCGTTTGTCACGTGTGCGATTGCTTTTTTCATTGCGGGGGTGGCGTCGCTGTTTGTGGATTCTTCCCGGAAGTTGGTTGTGGATGATGAGGATGGGATGTTGGAAACAGCGTAGTGTCTTTTCAGACTTGGAATGGCACGTTGGTTCAAGTGGTACGCACACTCGTTGGTGTGCTCACCTGATATTGACTACCTGTCAATACAGGATTTATGGACCTGTAGTTTGTGAATGAGATTGAAGATGGGAAAGTTACACTTCATTGCGGGCTTACACTGTCAGCTTCCTGTTGCCTGCGGCAATCCCGAATTACATTCGGGACCACCCCTTTTTTGTTGGAAGAGGTTTAGTGCAACCGTTGATTGATTATTTTGCCAGTTCGTCTAGTTCCGCCAGTTTGAGTTGGATACTGAGGATAAAAGGAGCTTTGTTTTTTTCCCAGTGACCGTAGGTGGTGATAATGAAGGTGCCATCGGGGAGGACTTCGACGCCGGGATAGGCGCAGTCGGCGCCTTTGGTGTTGTCTTTGAGACGGACGTGGTACTGGCCTTCTTTGCCGTTGACGAGATCATCGTAAGTTCCCACCCAGGCGACCCAGTCTCCTTCGGTGGGAGCGGTGTGCCCTTTGGGTGTGTTACTGCGAAAGGAGATGAGCAAACGACCGCTGACGGGATCGTATTTGCCGGTGTGGCGATCGCCGTTCAATGAACCGGGTAGATCGCGGGGTGCGGTCCAGGTTTTACCTTCATCGTTGGAGAAGATGATTTGTGAATTGTGGCGGCGACTGTTTTCGCGGAGGAGGACGGCGAGTTGTTTGCCATCGGGCGAGCGAATGATGCCGGGCTCGCAGATATGATATTCGGATGATTTGTGAATCGCTTCCGGGGCGGACCAGGTTAAGCCGCCATCGGTGGAGAGTGTTTTATACAGGGTGAACACGACCGGTGATTCCTGTTTGGAATCATTAGAGATGAAGCGACCGTCATCGTGGAACAGAGCCATGTAATGGCCTTTGCCGGTGTTGAGTGGTTCGACACCACCCATGACGACGATGCCGCCCCAGTCGCCGATCGGTTTGAGTTCGCTCCAGGTTTTGCCGTCATCTTCGGTGACTGCCATGCGAGCGGGATACAGTCCGGAGAACATGATGATACGTTTTTTACCGGAGGCATCGACAACGCGATGCAGCGTGGGGACTTCGCGCGAGGTGGCCCAGGAAGCGGGAGTGGGCAGACGATCGCTCCAGGTTTTTCCGGCATCGGTGGAGCGTTTATAAACAATGCCCCCCTTCCCGTGACCTTTGGGATAAACGCAGAGTATGGTTTTGTTGTCTTCAAGAAGAACGGTGGTAGGATGGCCGAGGTACTGATTTTCTTCGCGATCAACGACGGTCTGGCGATGCGACTGAGCATCGAGATCGATATAAGGAATGGTGAACCCGGGAGCTTTGGGAGCCTGTCTGGGGGGATCGGCTGCGTTCAGGCAGTTGATGTGACTGCTGAAGCTCAGGGCGAAGATCACTGCCAGTTTTGCAGAGAGGTCCACTTGAGGAATCATGGCAAGTCCTTACGTCAGAGGTGTTTTAAATCAGAGTAAATCGACCTGGATCACAATGCCCTGCATGCCGGTTGTTTTCTTGACCAACATGTATTTTCAAGACTAACGTCGCGTTGGGGGAGGTTCAATACAGGTTATCAGAGTAAATACTGTGAAACAGTGGAATTCTGTGAATCTTTCCCTATTGCTGAGCCTTTTTTAAATATTATATTGTTATCCGACGGAATTCCCGATACGATATAAAAATGACTTGATGTATCTGATTGTGAATTAACGAGATACAGTTGAATCATCCCCAGCCTGCGCGGCTTTTTCCCACCTGACTTTAACATCGTAGACATGACTATGAAAACTTTGCGAAAAGTGACAGCTGTCATCGTATGCACGAGCCTGTTTCTCTGCTCCGCTGTTTCGCTCTCGGCTGCCGGTTCTGAACCGACTCAGCAGCAGTTGGATTTCTTCGAGAAGAAGATCCGACCGGTTCTGATAAAGCATTGTTACGAATGCCATTCCGCGGATTCGAAAAACCTGAAAGGCAGTCTGCTTGTTGATTCACAGCAGGGACTGCTGGATGGCGGTGATTCGGGTACGGCTCTGGTTCCTGGAAAACCAGATGAGAGCCTGCTGCTGGAAACGATGAAGTATGGCGAAGACAGCTATCAGATGCCTCCCAAGGGGAAGCTGTCTGATGCGATTATTGCGGACTTCGAAAAATGGATCGCGATGGGGGCCGCTGACCCGCGGACAGAGAAATCAAAGAAAACGGCAAAGACGGAAATCGATTTCGACAAGGCCCGCGAGTTCTGGTCGTTTCAATCTCCACGCCATTACCCTGCTCCCAAGGTGAAACAGAAAGCCTGGCCTCAAAATAAAATTGATACATTCATTTTAGCAGCGCAGGAAGCGAAAGGCTTCTCGCCTGCGCCCGCTGCTACGAAACAGACTCTGATTCGTCGTGCGTATTTTGATTTGATCGGTCTGCCTCCCACGCCTGCTGAGGTAAATGCGTTTGTGAAAGATCAATCTCCGGACGCGTATGCTCGGGTGATCGATCAGCTGTTACAGTCACCCCACTACGGCGAACGCTGGGGTCGACACTGGTTGGATGTCGCGCGTTACGCGGAAGATAATACGAACATGGGCCCACACAATGGTCCGTTTCCTTACGCCTATCGTTATCGTGACTGGGTGGTCAAGGCGTTCAATGAAGATATGCCTTACGATGAATTTGTGATTCGTCAGCTGGCAACTGACTTTCTGCCGGAGACGGGGCCCGAGGACTACCCTGCCCTGGGGTTCATGGGGCTGGGGCCTTCCTATCACAAGGAAGTCGCTCTGTCACAGCTCACTCTGGAAAATCGCTATGCAGATGACTGGGAAGATCGTGTTGACAGTTTGTGTCGGGGATTACTGGGCCTGACGATGGCCTGTGCCCGCTGTCACGATCACAAATATGATCCGTTAACCGTGGAAGACTATTATGGCATCGCCGGTGTCTTCGCATCTATCAGGCAGACGACGCGACCGATTATCCCTGATGAAGAAGTCGCGAAGACTCAACCAGCCCGAGATAAAGTAGAAGCTTTAAACAAAGTGAATACAGACCTGGCTGCGAAAGTCAAAACATTGACGAAGCGGAATACAGAGCTGAAGCAGATCATCAAACAGGCCGGCAAAGCCGAGTTCCCGTTGATTGCTTCGCGACCGGATCTGAAAAAACAGACGACAATCAAATTTCCGGTTCCTCCGGAAGAATTGAAGCAGAATACAGCGTTGATCGCCGCTCATAATAAGACGATCAAAGAGAATAAAGCGCAGGCGGCAGAGATCAAGAAATCGACACCCGGTTTTGAGTTGCCTCTGGCGAATGCTTTGACCGAAGAACAGGTGCGGGTGGAAGAGATCACTGAAGATAAGATGAAGATCGTGTATTATCCCAAGCCTCGCGACCTGAATGTATTCATTCGAGGAAATGCGGCCAATCTGGGAGATCTGGTTCCCCGTCGTTTTGTACGTGTGCTGTCTGAGGGACAGCCGGAACCATTCCAGAAAGGCAGTGGTCGTCTGGAGCTGGCTCAGAAAATCGCCAGTCGCGAGAATCCCCTCACCGCTCGGGTGATGGTGAATCGGATCTGGCAGCATCATTTTGGGGAAGGACTGGTCGATACGCCGAGTAATTATGGGAAAACCGGTTCCCTGCCCAGTCATCCGGAACTGCTGGACGATCTGTCTGTCTGGTTTATGGATGAGGGCTGGTCGCTGAAAAAACTGCACCGACTGATCATGCTGTCGGCGACGTATCAACAGTCCTCCAATATCGAACTGTCGGAAACTCAAAAGAAGCAGGATCCAAACAACAGGTTGCTCTCGTATTTCAATCGTCGGCGACTGGAAGCCGAGATTTATCGTGATGCATTACTGGCAGCAGGAAATAATTTGGATGCGAGACAGGCAGGTCCCTCTGGTGATATTGATGATCCCACGTTTCAGCGACGTGGCATTTATGCCACGGTTTCCCGGCATAAATTGAGCACGTTCCTGCAGTCTTATGATTTTCCCGATCCCGCGATTCATGCGGCTCGTCGCTCAAAAACGACGACACCGCTACAGCAGCTGTTTGTGTTGAATTCTCCTTTTGTCAGACAGCAGGCACAGCAACTGGCGACCCGACTGGAAGGTGAGTCTTCTGAAAAGCGGATTGATGGTGTTTATCAATTATTGTTCTCGCGGGAACCGACTTCGTCCGAAATGCAGATTGGTCTGAAATTCCTGGAAAACAGTGATACTGCGGGTGAGTCAGACAATCAAATCGAGCAGATTCCCACATTTGCCGGCAAGCGAATGAAGGCAGATGTGAAATCGCTGGGAGATTCCTACTCGGTGGAGCTCTGGGTCAAGAACCAGATTCCCAATGAGCAGCGGATTATTACTGGCTACTTCTTCTCGCGGGGGAAAGATTCTGCTGCGAAGGCTGCTGGAGATCATCTGGGAATTGCCGGGAAGTATCGACCGAAAAAAGCCGGACGCCTGTTCTTTTATAACGGCGATTTGAAGCGGGATTCCTTATTTGGAACGACGGTGATTCAGCCAGGTACGTGGAATCATGTGGTGTTGATTCGCGATCAGAAGCAGATTGCCGTCTATCTGAATGGCGACCCTAAACCGGAAATCATAGGCGAAGCAGAACCCGGGTATGCAGATGGTGTGGCGGAGTTGATCATCGCCGGCCGCAATGATAATTTCTCGAATTTCCAGGGACAACTGGGAGCAGTGGCCGTTTTCAATCGTGTTTTGAATACAGAGGAAGTGCAGAAACATTTCGCTGCTGCAAAACTGAAACAGGATCAACTGGCGCATGCAGATTATGTGGCTTCGATTTTGGCTTCCGATCCCCTTTCCTGCTGGCCTTTGCGGACAGACAATCCAAACTTGTCACAGGCGGCAGATATCACGGGTAACAAACATAACGGAGTCTATGAAGGACGTCAGGATATCGACCCGAAACAATTGACAAGCTGGCAGCGATACTGCCTGGCGTTATTGTGCAGTAATGAAATGATGTATGTTGACTGATGATGGAGTGATTCCAGTCAGTCAGCGATTCTTTCGAATTAATAACGAGATCTGAGCTATGATGAATTTCAACGGACAGGACCTGTTCAATCGTCGTGAAATCCTGGAGAAAGTCGGTAGTGGCTTTGGCATGATGAGCCTGGCTGGCATGCTGGCTTCAGCCGAGGGGGCCTCTCAGAAAGTTCCCCAGCAGACGCCTCATTTCGCCCCCAAAGCGAAGCGAGTGATCTTTCTGTTTATGAGCGGTGGTCCTTCTCAGATGGACACCTTTGATCCGAAACCATTGTTGAAGAAATATGAAGGCCAGCGGCCTGCTTCGGCGAATATTCGGACTGCATCCAAAACAATGGGGTTGATGCCTTCCCCGGTGAAATTCGTTAAAGCGGGAAAATCCGGGATACCGGTCTCAGAGCATTTTTCGAAAATTGCAAAGCACATCGACGACATGGCAGTGATTCGCTCGATGCACACTGACTTCCCGAATCATGCGCCAGCGTTATGCATGATGAATCTGGGGACATTGACGCCCACACGCCCCAGTCTGGGATCATGGCTGACTTACGGACTGGGAACAGAAAATCAGAATCTGCCCGGATTCCTGGCGTTATGCCCGGGTAAACCAGTGGTGGGCCCCAAACTCTGGGGCAGTGCCTTTCTCCCTGGCAAACATCAGGCAACACATATCAACAATAAAGACCTGACTCCCGAACAGATGATTCCGTATCTGAAAAATGAAGTGATGTCTTCTACTGAGCAGAAGAAGCAGCTGGATCTGGTTCAGGCGATCAATCAGCAGCATCTGGCAAAACGAGCCGGCGATAATGAACTGGAGACACGGATCAAATCGATGGAACTGGCTTACCGGATGCAGTTCGCGGCGACCGATGCGTTTGATATCTCGCGCGAACCCGAGAAGCTTCAGGAAGCATACGGGAAGAGTGAGTTCTCCAAGGCCTGTTTATTATCTCGTCGTTTGAGTGAGCGTGGCGTGCGGTTTGTGCAGGTTTACTATGGGAATCGACAGCCCTGGGATACGCACAGCAATCACGATAAGAGCAATGAACGTTTGTGTAAAGACATTGATCAGCCAATCGCACAACTGTTGACCGACCTGAAGCAGCGCGGACTGCTGGACGAAACGCTGGTTGTCTGGGGAGGCGAATTTGGTCGTACCCCGACTGCACAGGGAGGCATCAACGGTCGTGATCATAATCCATTCGGATTCTGTATGTGGCTGGCCGGCGGTGGCATCAAAGGGGGAACCGTGCATGGGGAGTCGGATGAATTTGGCTTCCGCGCGATGCAGGATAAGGTTCATGTCCACGATCTGCACGCGACGATTTTGCATCTGATGGGTATCAATCACGAGCGATTGACCTATCATTATTCCGGTCGGGATTTCCGACTGACGGATGTCGCTGGCGAGGTTGTACAAAACATCATTGCCTGATACCAGGCGTTACCTGCTTTCTTTGTCGTCCTCCTCTTTCGAGTTCTTTCCAGACACTCCTTTTCTCTCCTCAACGAATCATATATAATATACACGACGTCTTAGTCTATTTATGATAAGCCTTTACAAGGCTGTTTGAGGAAGTGTTATGTCGACATCCAATCTACCTGGTTCCTTCGCTCTCGTGCCTCGGGGGAATATTCGCGAAGTTGTTGTACAGAGAATTCTGGCGGCAGTGATCCGCGGTGATTTCCCCGTTGGGCATCGGATGGTTATCCAGAATCTGGCAGAACAGTTTGGAGTGAGTGCAACGCCGGTGCGGGAGGCGCTGGTCGAACTGGCGTCCATTG
This sequence comes from Gimesia algae, assembly GCF_007746795.1. Classification (NCBI taxonomy): domain Bacteria; kingdom Pseudomonadati; phylum Planctomycetota; class Planctomycetia; order Planctomycetales; family Planctomycetaceae; genus Gimesia; species Gimesia algae. The sequence continues at coordinate 823,729 of NZ_CP036343.1, read as the reverse complement.
GAATTGTGGAGAATCTTCCCAATCGGGGTGCCGTGATGCGGGAATTTGGTGTCACCCAGATTCGCGAGATTTACCAGTTGCGACGGATTCTTGAAGTGGAAGCGGTCCGAACTTCTTGCGGGAAAATTGAATCACGATTTCTGGCGGAACTTTCAGATGAGTTTGTGTCGATCAGCAATGAAAAACGCAATAGCAACTGGTCGCAGAAAGCAATGTCACTGGATATTCGGTTGCATTCGTTGATTGCAGCACATTGTGGCAGCATGAGATTGCAGGATGAATTACAGCGTTATAATACGCTGGTACAGGCGATTCGCGAAGTCGTCGATAATGAAAGCCAGGCTCAGGAAATCGCGCTGTCTGATCATACTGCAATCATTGCCGCCCTGCAGTCTCAGGACTGTGATAAGGCCGCGGCAGAGATGGAACAGCATATTCGCAAGACAGCTGAAGTGGTTGAGAAACATATGCAGGAACGAATTCTCAATAAGTAGTCTAAGCTTCATCTGCTATTTAAGAACGAATTCCAGGTGGTTCTGTTTTCGCTGCGCTTGTTTTGTGATGTTGTTTCTACCGCTATTCATTTTCGCCAATACCCAAAAAAAATCACTGACTGGTGCGAACTTTTCCTACATCTGCGATGTCTTTATGTAAATCAGACGACAGTTGTTATTAACGTCTGAATGAGTTGTAAAGTAGATAGAGGGTTTAACTCAACATGCGATATCTTGATTCACGGAACGGCAGTCATGAATCCCTTCGTTTCAGAAGCGAAAAGTCCATCGGAGAATTTTCGCTCGCGTTGTAGCTACAGGTCGTTCCATTAGAATCGTCATATCGGTCTGGTGTTCAGCGACATCAGGCTTTTTTTACAGGGATCGGTAGCTGAGATGGTTTAGCGGCGGTCTGAAGAACCGCAGACGAGGATTCGAGCACCTCCCGATCCACTTCATAATCAGAAAATACGCCCCGTTCTTCTAACGGACAGGATACTGGCCTTTCACGCCGGAGACGCAGGGTTCAATTCCCGCACGGGGTATTCAAGTCGTGTCAAATGTCAGTTAATCGTTGAAAGAGATCAGGAAGTCATCCGGCTGGATGAGGGCTCTGTCTTGAAAACAGAGGGCGCTGAAAAAGTGCTTGTGGGTTCGAGTCCCACGGCTTCCGCTGGAGATAGGTGCTGGTCTACCGGTTTGAAAAGAGAGAAGAACCTGGGTGGAAAAGATGAAAAAACCGTAAATTTTATGAGATTGGAAGGTAGCCGGATACGGTTTGCCGGACCGCACTGCTAATGCGTGTGCCTGCCAGGGTGTGTGGGTTCGAATCCCATGCCTTCCGCTTTGTAATCAGATTCGATATGGTGTTCGTAGTGTAATGGTTTCGCACATAACACTGTGACTGTTAAAGAGGCGGGTTCAATTCCCCCCGAACACCCCTTTACTAAAGACAGGAATCCCAACATGGTGTCATCAACGCTGGAGCGGCCAACGCTGATACTCAACCGAAACTGGCAGCCCGTCGGTGTAACGACGGTTGCCCGGGCTGTGGTCAAAATCTGGAATGAGACGGCACGGATTGTTGATCCGTCTGACTACCAGACCTATTCCTGGGCCGATTGGGCACAGCTCAAACCAGAGGATGACGAACTGGCGATCCAGAGCAGTCATTCCCGATTCCGGGTTCCGGAAGTGATCACACTATTGAAGTACGACCGAGTGCCCCGCAACGTGGTGACATTCAGTCGACGAAATGTTTTTAAACGTGACCATTTCACCTGCCAGTATTGTGGTTGTCAGCCCGGTAGTGAAGAGTTGACGATCGACCACGTCACTCCCCGTGCCCAGGGGGGGGAGACTTCCTGGAGTAACTGTGTGCTGGCTTGCGTGGAATGCAATTCACGTAAAGCAGCCCGAACGCCAGGACAGGCAGGGATGAAACTGCAGAAGGAACCGGTTCGTCCGAAATGGAAACCATTCTATGCAATGCAGAACATGCGGATCGACAGCTGGTCTCGATTTATCAGCGAGACCTACTGGAATGTAGAACTGGAAACTTAAAGCAGATCAGTCCCCTTGAGTTTAAGCTCAGGGGGACTTCTTTTTATTGCAGTTTATCCAATATGGGAATCGCTTCTTCCTGATTGAGAGGCTTTTCCATCTGTTTGGACTGTACCTGGACTAAAACCCGGGCGTCTCCCTTATTACGGGCTACCAGTGTGAGTTCGAAATTCAGAGTCTGTTTCGCTGCCAGTTCCTGAGCCGGTTCGAAGATGATATAAGAACCAGCCTGCTGATAACGTCCGGGACCTTTTGCGGCTACGAAAACCAGTTCCTGAGGAATTTTGATCCGGAATTCGACATTTGTGGCTGAGGCGCTTCCCTGATTAATGAGCTGCACCTGCATTGCCATCTTCTCGCCGACTTCCAGCGGCCCTTTTAACTCACTTGTTTCCACTTTGAGCAATGGCTGCCCAATCACGACGGTTTCCGATTGGAGATTGGCAGAAAACTGAGTGTTATTATCTGTTACTACCTGGAGAGTACTGATCATCTTGCCGACTTCGGTTGGTTCGAGTTCTACTTTCAATGCCTGAGTACTACCGGCTGGCAATTCTTTGAGATCCCATTGGACTACCTTTCGAATCTGATCAAATTTGCCGTTTGCTGATGCGGAAAGAAACTTCATGCCCGGCGGAATGGATTCGAAAATCGAGATATTTTCGATCGTTTTTTCAGTGTTATTGGTAATTGAGTTCTCATACTCACCTTTGCTGCCCAGATATCTATTTTTCGGACCTTTGCGAGTCAATAAAAACTGCTCTCCATTCCCAATGACTTTCAGGGGGACTTCGGTTTCTGCTTTCAGATTTCCATCACCGACCACGCTGGAAATATTTTTGCCTGCACCTGGTTTCACAGCTTTGAGCTGCAGTTGGATCTGTTTGGTTTCCCCAGCAGGAATGATACCAACGCTGTATTCGAGGTCATCTCCTCCAGGATGTGTAAACTGGGGAGGAATGATGCTGCGGACGAATACATTTTTGGCATCGCCTGTTCCGTTATTGGTAATCGTATAGTTGACGACAGCAATTTCCCCTGGTTTTACAGCTTCCGGTTGATCCGATTTAATAACCAGTCTGGGAGAAGTGATTTTTGTTTCCGATGCGACTTCCGTCACAAAATTGACAGTGGCTACACTGCCGATCTGCCCAGCGTGTTCCGGGATGACGCGGATCGAAATTTTCTTTTCTGCTCCCGGTCCCATCTCTCCCAGTCGCCAGATGATTCGGTCCTCTATTTGCTCAGCACGGGGAATGGTTCCGGTTAACTTTGCACCTTTGGGGATCCGGTCTTCCACAATCACGGACTGGGCAGACGTCGTTCCACTGTTCTTCACAAGAACATGATAAATGAATGGCTGGCCAAGCACCGCTTCCGGGGGTGCCATCTTCTGAATGGTCATTTTTGGGGACTGAGTTTTCAGGTGGATTGCGGCAATTGTCGGTTCCCGGGTAAGCGCCTGGTTGCCTTCGATGAGACTCAGTGGTTTGGGCTCTTCAGCCGGTGATATCTCAATTGGTTGCGGCTGTGAAGCGTGAGCGGTTTCCCCCTTACCCTCAATCGGAAATAAAGGTGGCTCTTGCAGATTTGATTCCGGCTGGCGTTTTTTGATGATGACGACATCAGATTCTTCTTGGACCGGGACAGGCTTTGATTCGATTTTCCCAGCTGGTTGCACTGTGAATGGTACAGGCTGCGTTTCAGGTAATTTCACTGGCTCCGGTTCGGGAGTGGCAGTCGAATTAAACGTCGGTTCCATCGCCGGTTTTGCAGGAGCGGTTGCTGTTTCGGATTGAAATGGATTGAACTCAGGTTCAATGGTTGGAGTGAGCGCCGGAGTTTCTGGTTCGAGAGTTGGTACAGGAACCGGTTTCGGCTCATTCTTTGGGGCATCTCCAAAGGGATTGAGCTCAATCGCAGGTGTCGGTGTTTCAATAGATTCCACAGGCTCGGGACTGTTTTCAGATAACTCCATTTTTGGCGGTAAACTGCCTGGTGAGAAGGGAATTTCTTCCGTTTCAGGTTCCAGGTTTTCTCTGTCAGGTTCTGGGAATGTTACTGGTTTTTTATCAGCCGATTCGCCAAACGGATTTGCCAAATTTGAAACTTCAGTAAATGCTTCTCGCGGGGGGATGTGAGTAACCGGGTTTTCTTTGATAGTAGCAGCATCTGCTGTTGTGACAGGTCCAAATTGGGGACCAGCATCAAATTCCGGGAGAACCGGTGTTGATGGAGTGACAACTTCTTTCTGAGTAACAACTGGTGTTTCTGCAGGGATGGTGAAAGGATTCTCTGACGGATCAGGAGTTTTCATTTCCGGTGGCTCGCGAAAATCCAACCCTTTCGCCGACGAAAGGAGTTCTGCTTTTTCGGCGGGTTCAAATTCACTGGCCGCCGCTGATTCATGATCGCCGATAGCAGGTTCATCGGTCGCTGCGGTGAGTTTTATTTTAGAGAGTGGCGAATTCGAATTAGGGGCAAAGGGAGAATCATCTTTTTTTGATTTCTCTGCTTTAAGTGGGAGTGCATCACGTGCTGCCAATTCTGAAAGCTCAGCGGGTACCTGATCTAAGGCAACTGAATCAGAGTCATCAGGAGACAGTTCTGTTGGATCTGAAGTCTGCTCTGAGTCGAGAGGGTTCAATTGACTCATTTGTTGTTCCAGGCTGCCGGACTGAATTCCTTTTTGCGCCTGAAGAAACATTAATACGCCAAGACCTACGACTCCGGCGACAGCGACCAGCTTGATTGCTACATTCGACATGGGACTCCCTTCCCGATGAATAAGCTCTTAAGTTCTGCAGAATTCAACGACTGGTATCAATGTTATTCCACGATATTCAGATCGTTTTCTGCTACTTCGGATGCTGCAAAATGTGGTCCCCCTCTAAATTTAAACTGGAACACCACAACATGCGGGGGTTTCATAGCAAAATTTACAATTCAAGGGAAGAGGATATTTGCGAAAATTTACGTATCTGCTTGCAAAAGATGATGATAGAGCTATCAGCACGTCATTCAGAAAACCTGGAGCTTATTCTGACTGGGGAGGTTCAGTATCAAAATCGAACCATTTCATCGCACTACTCATAGGCTCGATTCGCAGAACCACATAGCCATCCTGAAATATTCGTACAGTGCCGGTCGACTCTGAAACGGCAATGGCGATGGCACCGGTTTCTTTTGAGATTGCGGCTGCCGCCCAGTGCCGGGCTCCCAGGCCTTTGGAAAGGGTTAACCCTTCGGCTGAGGCGTTTAAAATCCGTCCTGCAGATTGCACGACTCCATCGGAACTGATGATGAAGGCTCCGTCAATCTGGGCCAGTTCTTTCATGCTCTCTTTAACGCGCGGATTGTTGACCATGCGCTCTTTTTGCGAATAGCCTTTGAACGGATCGTGAACCTGTTCATGTGACGCCGCGATAACCTTCCGGTGGTTGCCAACAACAAATAATGCACCAACGGGTTTTCCTTCACGGCCTTCTCGGCCAATCTCAACAGCCAGATCGACAACTGCCCTTAATGTCTGTAGCGGGACCTTGGTTTCCAGGCGTTGTAAATCTCGCGAAGTCAGTTTTGCCAGGTGGTCAGCAAGGCTAACAATGCTGAGTGAATCTGCGTGTTCCCGTTCGAAACCTGCATAAAGTGCAATGATTCGATCACCTGAAGCCAGAATTTCATCAGCGATCGCTTCTAAGATGGCCTGGCTAATCTGAACCTGTCGTGTCTGGGGTTCGTGAATCAAGGGAACCAAAGCGATTCCATCTTCCTGAGCGGCGCGTTGGACATCCGGCTTGTCAGAGGAAACGACCAGTCGCAGTTTGCTCAAAGATTTACTGATTTCAAGGAAGTCATAAGGAATGTCTGCTAACAGGAAGACGACCTCAATCTCACAATCACTGGCCAGGCGCTTGGCCGCTTTTAATAAGCTGGTCAATTGTGGAGAAAGCTCTACCCGTTTCATATCCGATCTCAATCGCAGCGCTGATGGTTAATGACACAGTGATTTCATTGCTCGTGCCATTTCAGGTAGTTGACCATTTATTAAGATAGCGTTAGCTGCATCATTCCTGATGTACGAATATTGCAGGCAGGAATAGTGTTCAGTCTGTGTTCACTTGAGTGTGGGACAGAGCTGTTGGCTACGTGAAATGGTTGAATGCAAGGATTTACATACCTTTACGGCGATCTCTAAGTGTAAAATATTTATCGCCAGCGTCAACACACAGGGACTGATCGGCTCTTAAAAAAGGAGACGTTTCCTCAGGTCCGAACGATTTTTGTTGTTCAGGAACCTGGTTATGATTCACTCTGCGGCAGTCTCTGCAGTTTTCTGAGCCAGTTCTGCTGGATCAACCAGTGTTTCGCTGAGAGTGGAAATCGCCCGCATGGCGCCCTTCCCATTGAATACACCAACCTGGGCTTTATCCAGTGAGACATTTTGTGAGATGATCAGACCTTTCTCCAGATCTAGCTTGATTGTTCCAGATGGAGTCTTTTGAATCAGCTGAATGCTAAATTTGGGGTCATTCAGCCGTTCCATAATCTTGGTTTTGAAGGAGATGACCGCCAGTTGATCTTCCACAGAATCCAGCGTGAAAATACGACGAATGGGGACTTTTTTACGTAATGCGGGGCTGACGGAGACTTCGACATCAAAGTCTTCATTCCAGCTTTCACCGATTTTCACAGATTGTTCCGGCAGTGGAATTAAGAAACCCAGGTTACGAGATTTCTCATCCGTCAGCTTGGCAGGTACTTTTTTGGAGACTTCTTTGAAGGTGGAACCTTTCGATGTTGTGTGCAACTCTAAAACCGAGATGACTTCACCGACTGGAGAGTAAACGATGCGTGAAGGGTGACCGATGTTCTTACGGATAGGGGCAAACTGATCCAGATCTTTTTTTTGTGGCTGGATGCTGTCAAACGTCTTAGGCACATCATCGTTAAACTGCACACTCATCTGCACGCGATCAATCATGGTTTCAAGAGTTGCGTTGCCTGTTTCGTCGACCGCAACCACACGATAGTGTTTTTGGGTTTGCGTGGAATTAACAGTAACCTCTTTATCCTGATTTAACTGGACCGTAAACTGATTTTGAGAGTCAACCAGATAATGGGCAAATTCACCGGGAGTGAATTTAAAACGCAGGGAGTAGGTCGTTGCGTCTTCTTCCGCGTGTGAGACAGAAACAGGTGCCAGAAAAAGGCAGACAAAAAGTGACAACACACAGAACACAAAGGACCGCATCAGGGACTCCTTCCCTATAAAACTGGTTGATAAATCTCCTTAACGTGTGAGGAAGTTAGCAGATCCAGAAATTTATGGGGAGGGCATTATTGAGGAAGAAGGAAGATTTTCTGTCAGAAAAACCTATTCAGCCCCGTATTTGGGCTGTCCCCCCCAGCCGAGTTTACGATTGAGCCGAGAGTAGTAGTTGAATCCGGGAATTCGTGCGAGTTTGAATGTGACGGGAGCGCGTGTCAGCTCCAGGCGATCACCGGAGGAGTAAGGCACTTTAATCTGTCCATCAATCACCAGCATGGCCCCATCGGGAACGTTCCCTGCAGTCAGTGAATACAGGGCATTGGCGTTATCGACCAGCGGACGGTTAGAGGGAGTATGCGGACAGATCGGTGTGATAACAAACGCCTGCAAGTCCTGTTTTAAGATGGGACCGCCTGCAGACAGGCTGTGGGCAGTCGAGCCAACAGGTGTGCTGATAATCAACCCATCGCCACTATAGGTAGTCACCATCTCATTATCGATGGCCAGCTCGACATCAATCATAGCCATTGCTCCTGCGGAACTGATTACCACTTCGTTCAATCCCAGGTAAGTATTCACCGTTCCATCAGAGTGAAAATGCTTGCATTCAAACATCAGATGTTCGACGATGCGGTATTTTCGATCCAGCAGTAGAGAGAAATTTTTGCAGAATCCCTCCGGAGTCAGGTCAGCCAGGAACCCCAGTCGCCCCAGATTGACACCAATCATTGGTAGCTGTTTGAGACGCATCTGGCGGCACGCCCGGAGTATGGCACCGTCTCCTCCCAGAACCACAACCAGGTCGGCTGCGGAATCATCGGGAATAAAATCCTCAATCACAGAAACGGATGAAACGTAAACAGAAGTTTGTGCCTGAATATATTGGTGAATTTGTTCCCAGGCCGTCTGAATGTGCGTACTTTGATCCCGCAGCAGAAACATCAGGTTTAAAGGCGATTCAGACATATCCCACTTTCAGCACGAAATCAAAGAGTTTTGGACACAGGTGTTGTCAGGCATTATACGCAGACAGGAATCAGTATCCAATCAAGAGACTCTGCTTCTGATTTAAACGAGCGATGAAATTTCGACAAAACCTCTGTCAGCAGAGGATATCCCGGTGACAAACTGTGAATTTGAATTCAGATGAGCTAGGATTGAATAAACTCTTGAATTATGACTGAAGTCAAACGGTAATACGTCTAAATGAATTATTTTGCACATGGAATGCGGTTTGTCGACCGTCCTTATTTTATGGTAGGAACTGCCCTGCCCGATCTGATGGCGGTGGTTGATCGACGCGCGCGGCTGCGTATCAGGAACGTCGCTCCCTTTGTCAGCGATGAACCGTCAATCGAAGCGGAACTCGCTTCGGGCATCAAGCAGCATCTCGACGACGATCACTGGTTTCATTCCACTCAGGGATTTCTGGAAATCAGTACTGACATGTCAATTTTATTCCGCCAGATCTTTGCCAATGATGAGTCTGCCCGGGTCGGTTTCCTGGGACATATCGTCACCGAATTATTACTGGATCGTGTGTTGATTGAGCAAAATCCAGGACTCATAGACCAGTATTACGCTGCCTTCAATGAAATTGATCCACTGCAGACCGAGATCCTGACTAATAAAATGGCGACGAAAGAGACCGACAAGCTGAAGCTCTGGCTGGCCCGTTTTTCGAAAGAAGCTTTTTTAAGGGATTACCTTGATTCACAAAGAATGCTGGTACGCTTGAATCAGGTCATGAATCGGGTCAAACTACAATCATTGCCCGCAGAAACGATTTCAGTTTTAAATACAGGGCGGAAGATCGTCGAAAAGCGTCTCAACGATTTATTGCCGCCTGAGCATTTTTAAACTCAATTGATTGAAAGATACCAACGATGAAGTACGGCTTGAACATGCTGCTCTGGACCTCGGACGTCAACGAATCCCATTTTGGACTCCTGGAACAGATTAAAGGCTGGGGATACGATGGTGTTGAACTTCCCGTGTTTGAAGCAGATGAAAAGAAGTTTGCTCAGGTGGGAAAGAAATTGTCCGAACTGGGCCTGGAAAGTACGGCGGTTACCGTTTGTACTCCGGAAGAAAACCCGATCTCCGGTGATGCGAAAATCCGAGAAGCCGGCCTGGAACGACTGAAACGCATGATTGATATGTGCGCCGCCGCAGGTTCCACCCATCTGTGTGGTCCGATCCATTCAGCGCTGGGGGAATTTTCCGGCGCGGGTCGTACTGCCGATGAATGGAAGTATGGAAAAGACACGCTGGCCAAAGCAGCCGACTATGCTCAGGAACACAAAGTCATGCTGGTCTGCGAATACCTGAATCGCTTTGAATGCTACTTCCTGAATACTGCGGAAGACTGCTCACAGTTCACGCGCGAAGTGAATCATCCCTATCTCAAAATGATGTACGATTCCTTTCATGCAAACATTGAAGAAAAAAGTATTACCTCTGCCGTCAAAGTCTGTGCTGACCAGATGGTACACGTGCATATTTCTGAAAATGATCGCTCCACTCCTGGCGAAGGAGGCGTGAACTGGGATGAGACCTTTTCTGCTCTGAAAGAAGTGAACTACGATGGCTGGTTGACAATTGAAGCCTTCGGTCTGGCTCTGCCCGATCTTGCCGCTGCCACGCGCATCTGGCGTAAAATGTTCCCTTCCGAAGAACATCTGGCAACCAAAGGTCTGGAATTCATGAAAACACGCTGGGAAGGTTAACCACCCACCCGGTCTACATTCCAATTGAAAATGGAGTAAACATCGTTTTGAATGTTTACTCCATTATTTTTATGTACTGGTGAGCTATTTGACCGCGTCCGCAACGATCTGCATTGCTGATTCACAGAGTGACTCGGCTGTTTCATTCTCCGGGGCTTCCGCAATCACGCGAATGATCGGTTCGGTATTACTGGCTCGAACCTGTACCCAGCGATCATCCCAGTCCAGTCGCAGACCATCGCCTTGGGATGCGCTCGCGCTGTCAAAATGAGACTCAAGCGCTTTGCAGGCGTCTTGCACTTTTTCGCGCGGGCAGGTGATTTTGTTTTTTACAATACGATATTGCGGTAGCGAGTCTGCCCAACGGCTCAAAGTCTGTCCCGATGACGCCAGTCCCGCCAGTACATAGGCCATGCTCACATAGCTGTCACGCACATAACCTACTTTGGGATCGATCACTCCTCCGTTCCCTTCTCCACCAAGAATCGCCGATTCCTGCTTCATTTTGGCACAGACATGGGCTTCCCCTACATAGGAACGAAAGAAGGGACAGTTGTATTTCGCAGCGATGTCAGCGGTCACGCGACTGGTCGATCCATTCACGACCACAGGACCGGGAGTCCGGGCGAGTACATAATCAGCGGCTAGAGCCAGGGTGAGTTCTTCACCGATATAGCGGCCTGTTTCATCAACGATTGCCAGGCGATCCGCATCAGGGTCTTGCGCGAAGCCAGCATCGGCGCCCTCTTTCACAACAGCCTCACTCAAGCCCGTTAGATTTTCTTTTAACGGTTCGGGCGTGTGAGAAAAATTTCCATCTGCAGTACCCCCGAGTACGATAACTTCGCAGCCCAGCGACTCGAGAAATCGGGGAGTCGAAACGGCTCCCGATCCATGGTTGCAGTCCAGTACGACCTTGAACTTTCGTTGTTTGATCTGGTCCCGGTCGATCAACTCTAAGACACGGGCCACATGCGGTCCGGCGGCATCTTCCAGTGTTTCAACAGCTCCTAACTGATCCCAGCTGACATAGTTAAAATCTTCATTATTCAATACAGACAGCAGCTTTTCGCCCTGCTCCTGATTATATACGGAACCTTCGGACGAAAACGGTTTCAAACCATTCCATGGAATCGGATTGTGGCTGGCGGTGATTTGAATTCCCCCGGCTGCTTTCAAATGAGTCACCAGCACGCCGCAGGTCGGAGTTGTGGCGATCCCTGCATCAATCACCCGGCAGCCGGTTGCCAGTAATCCGCCTATCACGGCATGACGTACCATCTCACCACTGCCGCGGCCATCACGCGAGAGAACGACCGTTCCCTGGTTCGCAATCGTACCGACGGCGGCGGCGAACCTGGTTAAATAATCGGGAGTCAAACCGTTGCCAACCACACCGCGTAAACCGGAAATACTGAGAATCCGTTCTGACATAAATATACCTGATCAAGCTGGAGTTGAAGTGAATCGGGGTGAATGTGCTCTTAAATCGATATTACGCAAAACATAGTAGAGTTCGCTTTGATTGACAATCCCATCTCAGTCAGAAATCAGCTGGTAAGATCAGGATTCAGCCAGGATTCTGCCTGCTGCTGACATGAGATCACCCGCTGGTGGGTCAACTCCAGCAGCGCTTTCTGGGCACCGCGTTCACAGTATTCCCGAATCAGTTCTGCGGAAATCGGTTCGCCAAAAACAACCCGTACCGAACGGGGACGCAGAAAGTACGCCCCCCGTGGTAACGCACGATCAGCCCCGGCAATTCCAATGGGGTAAATTGCAATGTCAGTCCGCTTTAATAGAGCCAGAAATCCCGGTTTAAATCGTTCGACCGAACCATCGGTCGTTCGTGTTCCTTCGGGGAAAATGCCTACGTAGTTCCCGTTTTCGATATTCTCAATGGCAGCACGAAAACTTTGAGAACTGGTAGTCCGACGATTAATCGGTATCACGAATTCATATCGCATGAACGGGCCCAGAATCGGAATCCGAAACAGTGAATCCCGGGCCATAAAACTGACCGGCCGAGTCAGAGGCAGACAAATCAACAGCGGGTCGAGAAAACTCTGATGATTACTGATCAGCAGGCCGCCTCCCTTAGCTGGTAAATTCTCCTTGCCCCGTGACTGATAGCGCAGCCAGATCGCAAAGAATCCCTGCAGGATCCATTGAAACAGAATCCAGAGAAAATTCCTGCGATTACTGCGGGGAGGAGAAACCTGATTTACTTCAGCCAATTTCTCCGCCTCTCAATCAATCTCTTTGAGTTCCAGTTGGTCGGGGTCAATGACCACATGCTTAACCAGCTCTCGTCTCCAGGTGTAAGTGATATGCACTTTTCCGTCGGACGTCTGGATTACAGCCGGATAAGAGTATTCCCCTTTCTGGTCTTCCAGAACCAGTCCGGTTTTCCAGTGTTTGCCATCCTCAGAAATCGCGACATGCAGTGGGCTACGTCCCTTTTGGGTGGGATTATAAACCAATAGCGCCCGGCCATCTTTGAGAGTGACCGCATCAGTTCCGCTGTTCGGATTAGGCAGCGAAGTCGGCGTGACTTTGCTCCAGGATCGTCCATTGTCTTCCGACCAGGCTTCTACGATCTTACCCTGACGACTGCGACAGAGAATCTGCAGTTTGTCGCCATATTGAAGTATCGAAGGCTGGATTGCACCAATTTCACGTCCGTCGTTCAACGGCCCCGTACGATGCCAGGTCTTTCCCAGATCGGGCGTCCATTCCATCTGCAACTGCCAGCCATCGTGCTCCGTACTGGCCGGGCAGAGTAAGGTGCCATCAGACAGCAGGAACGGCTTGTTCTTGACCGGGCCGACAAAGCCCTCGGGCAGACGTCGCGCTTTGCCCCAGGTCTTGCCATTGTCGTGAGAAATCTTGAGCATGCCCCACCATTCACTCGGATTAGGGCCGACCTTATAAAACAGCAGTAGCGTGCCGGGCTTAGTTTGAAACAGGACCGGGTTCCAGCACGGCCAGCGTTTGGATGAGTCTTTAACCCCATCTGCGACACTGACAGGAGCCGACCAGCCCTCCCCCTGATTGCGAGACAACCAGATTTCGACATCCGGATTTTTCTCAGCCGTTCCACCAAAAAATGCACAAACCAGCCCTTCAGGTGTCTCAGCAATCGTCGAAGCATGGCACGACGGAAAGGGAGCCTGATCGTAGATAAATTCCTGCATGACGAGCCCCGGTTGTTCGGGAGTCGTTTTCTCAGGTCCTTTTCCAAACGATTCAGTCTGGCTGACAAAACACAAAGCCAGAGCAGACATCAGGCAAGCCGACAGTTTCACAGATGGTAAGCGTCTCATCGTTGTACCTTCTTCACTAAGGGGGGCAGCAATTTGAGATGGAATACAGAGTTCTCTGTTCAGAGTATCATCCATTGTAGAAAAGTGGAATTAGAACGAAAATCTAATCTTTGCAAAACGGAAAATAGTACCAAATTACAACGTAAGTCTGGAAATAATGGTAGTTTTCATGCTTGAGTCTTACTGTCAGCGAAGACACGCCGGCGAATTGTTTTTTACGATCAACATCGATACGATGGCTCATTAACAATCGAGGCCTTTTCAGCTGTAAAATCGCCTCTTTCTAACTCATCTCGGATCATTCTGCCTGATTTTAACTTGTGATTTCCGATAGATGAGCCCCCTTAAAAGCAAACGTGCTTAAACAAGCCTGAAGAATTATCAAATAAGAAGGTATGAACAATGGATGCCGAAGCATTGAAACTAGCGACTCTGTGTGTGCATGGCGGCCAGGAACCCGATAGCGCGACCAACTCGCGCGCCGTGCCGATTTACCAGACAACCTCCTACACATTCAACGACACTGATCACGCAGCCAAATTGTTTGGCCTGCAGGAATTCGGGAACATCTACTCCCGCTTGATGAATCCCACCTGTGACGTGCTCGAAAAACGCCTTGCTCTGCTCGAAGGCGGCGCGGGTGCCCTGGCGGTGGCATCCGGCCAGTCTGCAGAAACTCTGGCCATTCTGAATATCGTCGAGTCCGGTCAGAACATCGTTTCCTCTTCCAGTCTGTATGGCGGAACCTACAATCTGTTCCACTATACATTCCCCAAATTTGGTATTCAGACCAAATTCGTCGATCAGAGTGATCCCGAGAACTTTAAGAATGCCATCGACGAGAATACCCGCTGCGTCTATGTCGAAGCCATCGGCAATCCCCGTTGTGACATTCCCGATTTCGAAGCCATCGCCGCCATCGCCCACGAAGCAGGTATCCCCCTGATCGTAGATACCACCCTCGCCTCCCCTGCTCTGGTTCGACCCTTTGAGCACGGTGCCGATATCATTGTTGCTTCCTGTACCAAATTTATCGGCGGTCATGGGACTTCGATCGGCGGAATCATCATCGAAAAAGGGGGATTCCCCTGGGATAACGGAAAATTTCCCGGCATGACCGAACCCGATCCCAGCTATCATGGTCTTAAATTCTATGAAACCTTTGGTGGCATGAATGTCTCTTACGTCCTGAAAATCCGAGTGCAGTTGCTGCGGGATCTGGGCCCGGCAATGAGTCCGTTCAACGCCTTCCAGTTCCTGCAGGGCCTGGAAACGCTGCACCTGAGAATGGAGCGTCATAGCGAGAACGCCATGGCTGTCGCGAAATTCCTGGAAAGCCATCCCAAGGTCTCCTGGGTCAATTATGCCGGACTGGAGTCGCATCCTTCTTATCAACTGGCTCAGAAATATATGCCCAAGGGAGCCGGAGCTGTCTTTGGCTTCGGAATTCAGGGGGCAACCCCTGAAGAACAGCAGGCCAATGGCGTGAAAATGATTAACAGCGTCAAACTGTTCTCACATCTGGCCAATGTGGGAGACAGTAAATCCTTGATTATCCATCCTTCCAGCACAACACATCAGCAGTTATCGCCGGAAGAACAGGCCAGCTCCGGTGTCACACCTGATTTCATCAGGCTGTCAGTCGGAACCGAAGATCAGGAAGACCTGATCAATGACCTCAAACAGGCTCTGGATCAGATCTGATCCCGGCCTGCTTGACTTGAAGTTCAGATTTTATGCAGGAGTCGGCTGTGAAATCGCAGCCGGTTCCTGATTTTCAGATAAGTTTATCGATGTTTGACGACCTCTCGGACGATAATTATTGTTATCACCTGAGAGAAGGTGCCGCATACTCTTGTCGGATGAATTTCACCGAACTAGAATACGAATAACAACAACGCCCTTGTAGCTCAATCGGCAGAGCAACTGACTCTTAATCAGTAGGTTCTAGGTTCGATTCCTAGCGGGGGCACTTTTAAAGCCTTGTGTTTGCTGCATTTGCGGCAATCCCAAGGCTTTCATTTTTTATCCGGCTTCAGTGTGGCTGCTCAGTGACCTGTGTTCAAGTTTCGGTTTAAAATGATTGTAGTGGGGTTCCAAGCTTTATTATAAAGGGTCAATCAAGGAGTTAGACAAGATGCGCACTTGTCCTGCCTGCTTTAAGACGCTGGTTAAAATCAAGTCTGATTCAGACGAGTCCGAAAAACAGGTTTGTAAAAATAACCGCTGTCTGAAATCGATCTTTCATTCTGATGCCAAATGTCCTGACTGTGGCGCTCCTCCTGCGAAAATATTGAGAGGCAGTAACCACTACACCTCTTATCTCTGTGAGAACAATCACGAGTTTTCCGAACAGCTCAAGCCCAGACCGGAACTTTATAAATAATTCCTGCTTGATTCATCCGAACCTGCTCCCGATTTTCACTGAATAAATTGGACTTGATAAGGTCTTGCCACCAGCCAGAATAAGCGCCTGATTGAGTCGCGCGCGTGACCAGTTTACAGTGCACTGAAACACACGCCACTTGTTCCCGGTGTTCATCGCAAATCGACCCCTTTTTTCCAGATAATCAGCTCGCACAACAACACTGGTTCCCAATGTATGCCTGCGGGTCGCCGCACTTCGCAGAGTTTCGTCTCGAAACCGCCCCGGCGTTGCACCAGATCGGACCCCTGTCAACCAGTATCGCCACCCGATTCTGTTCAGCCCCCCTTGACGCCCCCGTGCCTTTGCAGAAAATATTCCTTCAATCAAAGAAATCAGACAAAGCCTGAAATCAGCGCTCACAAAGTAAACATAAATAAAGATTAGTTTGAAACAGCGACTCATCTTCCTACGTTCCTCCTGGAGTAAGATAAACTCTCCCAAAAATGTTCGTGTGGTTTCGTACTTTTCGTGGTAGCAAAAAACTGAAAAAGCAAATCCCCTGGTGGCACTGTTGGCTCGTTGTAATTCCTCGTCCAACAGTGATGGTGAAATATCCAGGTTTCACAAAGCATTATAAACGATCTGCCCCTCAGCCCCGCAGATGAAAATACCGAACCAATAAACACAGAGGGTGCCCCCGGATGTAATCCGGGGTTGTCGCAGACAGCAGGAAACTGTCAGGGAAATCACACAATTCAGTTTTACGTTACCCACCTTCTCTGCCGTAGGGGCGGCACCCATGTGTCCGCCCGCCTGGCGATGTTCAAACCAGTTTCACACCGGTATGGGCACAGATGAACCTCTCGGATTTGATTTTTCTACCACGAAAAGACACGAAACCACACGAAAGTAAAAGTGGGTAAGTCCGAATGCAATTCGGGCCGAGCGGAGCGAGCAGGAGGTTGCCGCTGCCGCGTTTGTTTCAGAACCGAGCGTCCTATATTTACCAGGCACGGCCGGACGAGCCGGACCGTGGCACACGGAAATCTATCTAGAGTTGGGTAATCATCCTTATTAGATCAGTCGTCCGTGTGCCACCGCTCGGCTTGACCGACGGTGCCGCTATGATTTAAGAGAACCACTCTCGGGGTTGTCGCAGACAACAGGAAACTGTCAGAGCAGACTCTCGATCCAACTCATCAGTTCCAACCTCCCCTGTCGTAGGGGCGGCACCCATGTGTCCGCCCGCCTGGCGATGTTCGACCCGGTTTCACACCGGTATGGGAACCGATGAAACGCTCGAATTTGATATTTCTTCCACGAAAAGACACTAACTGACAGCAAAACAATCATAGGGACGTATTCCTGTTAGAAGAAACTCCTTCGAGCAACCGACTCTTCAATGAGTAGGTTCTAGGTTCGGTTCTTGGCGGGCACTCTTAAAACATTGCTATCAAGATATTTACGATGATGGCAAGGCTTTCTGTTTCAACCTGATTGGTTTTCGGTTGTGCATAAGTAGCAAGCAGACAGACGGAAGCGTCGTAACTTATAAGTCACAATTGGAAAATAGGTTCTTCTCTCATCAGAAAAAATTGATATACTGAGAGATCAGGAAGTTTCTTATTTTTCGTATTCCATAATAAGGAGATTATCCAATGGAATTACCTATCTGTGATGAGTGTGGCGAAACACTTATAAATCGTCAGCGTGATATGTCTGAGCCTGAAAACTGGTGCTGCCCTAATAGCAGGTGCATCAGGTCATATCATCATGAATTTGCAACCTGTGATGTCTGTGGTGGTGCACCTGCTGTCATCACAAATGGCGGGACTGGTTACACTGATTTTCTTTGTGAAAACGGTCATAAATTCATGACAAGACCACACACGACAAGCCGCCAGCAGAATTCTTGACTATGTTGAGGACGGAACACCTGAAGAGACCGCTGCTTATTCAGTGGTCTTTTTTTCTTGTACCAGTCGAATTTTAAAAAATGATAAATACTGTGATCTTACCTGGGGGAAATTCGTTCTACTTATTAGGAGCCTGCATTACTATTTTACGGTATTTAAATGGAGAGAGTATGAATGATTGGGGTGTCTCAATTATTAGTGGGATTATTGCAGGTCTAATTACTGGTATAATTTATCATATTGCATCTGGACGACAACTGCGGAATGAAGCAAGGAAATTGCATGAAGCAACGAATGATGTACATAAAATGAATATTCTTATACTCCGTACGTTTGAAAAATTAGGTATGATTGAATATTCAAAGAAGGATGGACGGTATGTCGGTCTAGTACACAGAGTGGATTTGTGTGATACGATTTATTTCAGTCAAGGCTTATCTGATGCGATTGATGAGGATAAGAAAAGCGAATCCTCTGAAGATGAAAATATCGATGATTGAAAGGGGGGGCGTCCTCCGAGTTTATAGTTCTCGTTTGAAAAGGAGCATGTAATGACTTCGAAGTATGCGACACGTACGTATCGAATGAATGATGGTGTGGTTATTATTAAGCAGACACAACTTAGAAATGGTAGGTATGTAGTCTGTTCTGATAATGATAATCAGCATATTGAACGACATATTGACGCAGGACCAAATCAAGAAGCTGAAATTGGAAGAGCAGTCATAGCAGGGCATAACGGACAACTTTAAAATCTAAATCCCCACAACATATATGTTGTGGGGATTTCATTTTGTGGAGAACAATTCATTATGGACTCTGAAACCAAAAAAGAGATTGAAAAGTTAAGGGAAGATACGGAAAGAATTCAACAGTCTCTACGTTTGATCCAAGAGAAGACAGGGCAGGTTGTTGAGCCTTCCGAAATAAATATAACGGATGATCCTAAGATCCTTGAAGAATCGGGGGTTTCTTTTATTGGTAAAGTCGGTGATTGTGTGGTGCTTGCTTTGAATACATTAAATAAGATTGATGCTATGACTAAAAAGCTTGTAGGACCGATCGGATCATTCGCAATATTAGCAGCAGCAGTTACTGGACAGGAAATTATTCCCAGTCAGGTTACATTGACTATCAAAGCAAGAGAGTACATTGTTGCAGTCTACGATGGCTTCAATGATGGAGCTCCAGTGGATTTGCCTGATAGAGAAGAAGGATACGATTATCCGTATTGGCATAGTAGGGCAACATCCCCGCCTCCACCACCTTCCGGTATGAGTAGTTCTGGCTTAGATATTGGCTAAAAAATTGGCACCATATTTCCGAGAAGGCAACCGCATATTTTATTCCGGTGCTATTTTTAATGTGCAATAGAAACATTCTCTAAGCCTTGCTTGATTCAATTTAAGCAAGGCTTTTTTTATAGGTGCTGACCTGTACTTCAACGTCAATAAACGAAATTAACAGAGCATGAGCGAACACATTAATTCATTCCGTACAGCTGTTGGAGCCTTGATTGTTGTGATTGGCAGCGTAGCGACATATTACGTTACGGAATCTACTGAATCACTTATAACATTGTGGATATCTGCTGCTATTTTCGTACTATCGTTTTTTCATTATATCTATGATTCTTATAGGTCAGAAACTACAACCGCAAAAGGCAGTCACGAAATATCACTTTCAGCAGAAGCTCATACCGTTCTACTGGGTTGCACTCGCACACCAGATCGATACTTGCACCTCACAAAGAATATGCATTTCACAATTCTTGAAGCAGGCAAGGTTGAATTATTCAAAGGTAAAAAAGAGTCAGGCGAAGACCTTTGGGTAAACGCTATTTCATCGCTTGAACAATATGGTATGATTAGACGTGTAGGTAAAGAAAAGTTTGAAATCACAAATGTGGGCGTTTCACTCGCTGATAACATCCGCTTTGATTCTTTCCAGAATAAGGAAGGTTTAAAACGTCTAACTTATCCCGCACGTGATATGCTGATGTATGCTGCCAACCATCCTGCACATGAGATTATCCATGCTGAAACTCTCACCGAAACTGAAATTAAGGTAGGCGATAGAGAATTCTGTAATACCGGTTACATGTCAGATTATCGGAATGCCAAAGAGGCATTTGCACAACTTTTAGATTTGGATCTGATTGAAGATACCGGGGCTGGTTTTTCCTATGAAGTTACTTGGCGAGGCGATGATGTAGCAGAAGCCTTAGACAGAGTAACCATTAATTAAGTGCTTTCTTTTTCCCACAACCGCAAGGCTTTCGTTTCTGCTTTTGCCCTGCCCTTTGAATCTGCAACCTCTGAGCCTCAGACAGTCTGCATTCCCTCTCTGTCTGCTCCCTAGATTGGAAGCAACAAACAGAGCAGATAAAGCAAGACAAGTCTTTCCTAAACTCAAAATCGCACTGTATGAATTCACCTCACTATCTTTAGGCTCTATGCATCTTCGAAAAATGAACAATTATCAGGGTTAGCACCACAATTAGTTATGTCACTATTCCAAATATTAGCATCCCATGAAAGCATCACAAAACTATCCCCGGTAGCCTCAATGGCAAGTATTACAGGTGAGTCACCTACACTGTTAGCGGTCGCAATCGTTGACCCTGAGCCTATAATGATTGAGCAGGCATCATTCCAAGTCACACCTGATAAGGCTGTTGGAATGAATGAAAGGGTGCCCCCCGGATGCAATCCGGGGTTGTCGCAGACAACAGGAAACTGTCAGTGAAATCCCACAATTCAGTTTTACGTTACCCACCTTCTCTGCTGTAGGGGCGGCACCCATGTGTCCGCCCGCCTGGCGATGTTCGACCCGGTTTCACACTGGTATGGGAACAGATGAAACGCTCGAATTTGATTTTTCTACCACCAAAGACACGAAATGACACGAAACCAGTCATTAGGGTATTCCCGGTATGAGAAATTCCGCCTATTGGACCTGCTCCACTCTTTTTGAAGAATTGAGGTTACGTTTCTCCTGTCATCGATTAAAATAAACCCGTTCATACTGATCACCGCAGGAGACATTTCGATGTCAGAAAATAAAAGATCCTTCCTCAAGGATTTTGTGTATGGGTTTATTCTCTTACTGCCGATGCTGTATGTCTTGAGTATCGGCCCTGTTTCCGGGTATCTACATACCCCTTCCGGATTGCGGGCTGATGTCTCTCCTGAGGCGATTGCTCGTCTCAAGTCTTTCTATGCCCCTGTAAATTGGGCCGTCAACAGCAACGATTCTTTGATGATCATCGCTGGTAAATACGCGCAGTTCTGGCATCGCATTCTTTAGCGTTGCCTGGCGTCTGACAGGAAATGGAGTTCCCATTGAAATTAACAATCTTGCTCATTCTCAGCTTTTTCAGCACCTGTGTAACGGCGGCAGCCGAGGATCTCTATCTGCTGCGCCTGGACGCAGTCGGTTATGACAAATCTTCCGAGGAGCCCCCTCAGGAGGAGGTTATGCAAAGTATCGAAGTGGTAGCGCGCCTCGATGAGCTGTTTCACAGTAAAGTCAAAACCGGTCCTGAGACGCAAATGCTGTCGGGAAAATTCTATGCTGAGGAAGGGGAATTAAAAGTCCGCCTGCACTATCGGCGACTGGTTAATGTGGGGACTGTTGTACCCGTTGCCATTGACAGCGAGGGGACCGTCATCACTGAACCGGTACTGGATCGAAGCGAGATACAGACGACCGTTGATCTGGAAGTCGACCAGTCAACTTCGGTGGGTGGGTTTGAAACAGACTCAATCAGAACACAGGGATCGACTACGACCAGCTCCAAGTCGAAAGTGAACTATCAGCTGTTTCTCTCCCGCTACGAACCTCCAGCGGAAAAACGTTGATTGCTGCCCCCTATCTGATATGATTCAGGGAGAGAAAACAGATTCAATCGACACGCGGTTCGATCAGAGGAACAGTTTCTTTCATAACGATTTGACAGGCGATCGATGCCTGGCCTCGGGAGACAGACATGAGTGATTTAAGCAGAAGAGAGGCAGTCAAACTGGTCGCAGGCCTCGGAATCGGAATGGGGACACTGGCGGCACAAGATGCAGCAGGCGCGGAGACCACTCAAGCGGAAGACAAAATGCTGCAGGATGCCCTCGCGAACCCTTCCCGTTTTATGTTTACCGCCCAGCGGACTTTCAAGACGAATTCACCCGGATACCGTCTGATCTTTACTTCCGCCGTACGCAAACCGACTGATCCCAAGGAAGGAGTGAGTATGCTGCCCGCTTCGATGCGGATCTTTCGCGCCAACGCCGATCAGGACGAATTTACCCGCAAAGGGGGGCTCTACTGGAAGTGTGACAAAGAGGCAGGACAGATCCAGTTCAGGAATCCGGGTGGATTGATCATGGTTGTTTACGATCAGGATGGCACCGTCAACTGCTACTCTCTGTTTTATGACGTGCGCTGCTGAATCCTTTTTTAGAGCCCCCTCTCATAACGGGAAGACAGACGATGATCGATCGCGAAAGGCGCAACCAGCTGGCGGCACTGATACGCCGCTACCTGGAGGGAAAAGCGGATGCTTCTGATTTCGAAAAGTGTGAGTATGAAAATTACAAGTCAGATGACCCAGCACTTTATTTTGTTGCTGAGGAACTCCCGCTTCAACTGGAGAACGATGCGAACGCCCTCACAAAACAGAAGTGGGATTATATTCAACGCCTGCTTC
Source organism: Gimesia algae (assembly GCF_007746795.1). Lineage (NCBI taxonomy): Bacteria > Pseudomonadati > Planctomycetota > Planctomycetia > Planctomycetales > Planctomycetaceae > Gimesia > Gimesia algae. Next base: position 801,359 of record NZ_CP036343.1, on the reverse strand, counting down.
TGCTGCTGGAGTCCAATTCAACAGTTCTTTGGAAAGCTTCCCCTTACCGACTCTGGACACAGCCTGTCGCCGAGGTGCTGTTAGTTATCTGTCTAGTCATCGCACTGTTAACCGGTTTCACATTTCATTTATTCCTGTACTTTATCCCGATAGGGCTCGCATCCATTCTGCTGGCTTTTCTTCAGTCACCCAGTTCAGAAGTCCGGCCTTTCGAAGAGATTGTCAAACCCTTTCACTCCATTGCCGACCTCGGCATTGCTTACGAGTCGACAAACTTCGTCAAGCAACGCTATCCCGCTCCTGCAAAGTACAGGAATCATAGTTCCTTTCTCGGATTTCTCGGAGCCGATGTATCATTAGTGCTCTTTTTTCTGTTCTTGATATGTATGCCTGCATTCACGTTATTACTCCTGTGCTTTCCTGAATCTAACTGCGACATTAAAGTCCAGCCGGCGTAAAAATAATCAGGTTAAAATGCCTACGACGGGATCGAGAGCTGTGTCGGATTTGATTGACTGGATTGTGTAGTAATACGTACACAAATAACGAACAAAACATCAGGGAAGGGAAAATGAAAACACAATATGCAATCCTGTTTTTAATGGCCCTGCTCCTACCAGGTGCTGTCTCCTGCCGTTCTGAGCCAGGCATCAAAGCGCAACTCGAATCGCTGGAATATCAGACAACTGTCTTAGAGGAATAGATCGAAAATATCACAAAGGTCATTTCAGAGCGCGATCAAAAGGTCCTGGATCTGTTAACTGCGGATCAGAAACAGCTGGCATTGGCCGTCGATGCGCTGAAAGATGAAGATACCGAGGCGGCAAAAATCATAAAGGCAGTCATAGAGGACCAGCAGAAAATGCGGGATGAGATCAGCAGGCGGTTGAAAGAAAAAGAAAATGGAACCGATGAGTAGCCCGTTTGAATCTGAAATCCGAGCAGCGGTTGAGTTGATGCAGAACCGGGGCGTTCACTTCGGACCGGGCCTGACGGATCAGGAAGTAGAACAGATAGAAACGACGTTTGGTTTCTGTTTTCCACCCGATCTTCGGGCGTTTCTGCAAATCGCTTTGCCGGTTTCCCTGAAGACAGCAGGGAATCGACAACCCTTCCCCGACTGGCGAGCAGGAAATCAAAGTGATCTGCAAAAGCGATTCGACGGGCCCTGGGAGGGGATGGTCTTTGATATCGAACAGAATGCGTTCTGGCTGGACGAATGGGGAATAAAACCAGATGAGCTCCAGGATGCGATTGATATAGCACATCGGTATGTGTCACAGGCTCCCACATTGATTCCCGTCTATAGTCACCGCTACATACCCGCGACTCCTTCCGAAGCCGGTAATCCCATCTTTTCGGTGCATCAGACCGACATCATCTATTATGGTCAGAATCTGTGGGATTATATCGAGCAGGAGTTCGGTGAGCACGAAGAAGGCTGGTATGCGGGGGAACGTTATGCCGAATTTACAGAAGCACAATATTTCGCTGCGCATCGGAATATCCCCTTCTGGAGCAGGCTCGTTTCGTAAGCTTCGTGGCCTGTTCTATGAGTGAAATCATTCTCTGCCTGCGCGGAAAGCAGAGATTACTCTTACCTGATTTTCAGAATTAGTTAAACTATCTGCCTGATCAGCAACTCTAAAGGGAATCCGAACATGTCCACACATCACCAAACGAAAGTCATCAGCATTCTGCGCTCGCTTTGTTGTATGTTGGGTTTGTTTGTGGTGATTTATGTACTCAGCGTGGGACCGGTAATTGCCATTTTCAGTTATTCCGATGGTTATATGTCCCCCGATCAGATTCGGCTCGTCAATTTTCTCTACGCACCGCTCAGCTGGCCCGTCGAGTGCAGTGCCTCGTATCGAAGTCTGTTCCAGTCTTACGTTGATCTCTGGTTAAGGCTGATCTGACTACACTGATTCCCCTTCCCCCAAAAAAAACAGTGATCGGCCCCCTGTTCCGGCCATGCTTCTGATTTACGCCGGATGTGTGTATAATCCTGCACCGTGCTGACATAACAAGACCACAAATTCACAGGAAAACCGCTTCAGGGCTACGATGGAAGATCACTGGATATTACGCAGACGCGAGGACGAAGAAGGCCACCCGCGAAAAACGTTTAACGATCCCGACTCGGAAAACTTTGAGTCACAGTTCCTGCGCGACAAAGCCCGGATTATTCATTCGTCCGCGTTTCGCCGCCTGCAGTCCAAAACGCAGGTCTTTTCTCTGGGCGACAGTGACTTCTACCGCACGCGTCTTACGCATTCCCTCGAAGTGGCTCAGATCGGCGCCAGTATTGCCTCGCACCTGCGGTTCTCGTCGCCTCAGAAACAGCTTTCGAACCTGATCCCCTCCAGCAGTCTGATCGAAGCGATCTGTCTGGCGCACGATCTGGGACACCCCCCTTATGGGCATGGCGGTGAATATTCACTGAATAAGCACATGCACAAAGATGGCGGCTTCGAAGGCAACGGACAGACCCTGCGCATTGTCTGCCGCCTGGGAGAATTTTCCGATCATCATGGCCTGGATCTCACCAGACGAACCCTGCTGGGATTGTTAAAATATCCCGCCACCCATTCGCAGGTGGCCAATTATGAAAAACTGCAGAACCACAGCGACGATTCTCCCTCGAAGCTTTCGCTCTATCGTCCCCCCAAATGCATTCACGATGATGACGCCGATCTCCTGGAATGGATTCTGCAGCCCTTCTCCGACAGTGACAAAGCGATTCTCTCAGAGATCAAGACAAAGCCAGGCGGCCATGCGAAAACGGTCCGCAAGTCATTCGATACATCGATCATGGAACTGGCAGACGATATCGCGTATGGCGTACATGACCTCGAAGATGCCATCGCACTCGGACTCGTGTCGCAGAAGATCTGGGATGCCGAAGTCATGGAGCAGATTCAGTCGTTTGAAGACTCTTACCTGGCGGATGTCGTCACCCGTTATACGGAAAAACTGTTTTCCGGTTCCCATAAACAATTAAAGCACGGCATCAGTAATGTCGTCGGCGGACTGATTCGCGATACCGAAATCCGGGATCTGCAATCGGGCAATCATGAGTTGATCCGTTATAATGCCTGCCTCAAAGCCGACTCGGCTGCCATTCTTGATATCCTCAAAACATTCGTGCTCAAACATGTGATCCGTCAGCGTCAGAACCAGATTCTGGAAATCAAAGGCCAGATGATTGTCGATAAACTGTTCGAGGCCCTGCTCGAAAATCCAGAACGACTGTTGAAGCCGGACGAGTATGAGCTTTATAAAACATCTAACTCGAAACGGGTCCTGTCTGACTATGTCTCGGGGATGACCGACCTGTACGCCAGTCGCCTCTACAGCAGCCTGTTTCTGCCCCAGTCCGGGTCATTATTTGATCAGTTCTGAATTCGGAGCAGACATACTTGTGTGTGATGCTGTGAGTCAGCAGTTCCAGTTCACCGCATCGTTGATTTCACACGATGCGGCGGCAGATAGATCGTGAAGTCGGTCTGGTGCTGCATCAGAACGCTGTGTACATGGAGTGCCTCACCCGGTTCAGCCAGACCCAGTGTTGTGAGCAGATCGAAGCGGGCAGATTTCACGCTGCCGACGGTCGTCTGCAAACGGTCGTGCCAGATGGAATAGGAGCCGAGCTGGCCATCCCGCCGATAAAAAAAGCCTTTCCGTGGATGCGTCAGCAGTACCAGACCCGATTCCAGATCGTCAAAGCCGGTGAGCTGCGTCGGCGGCTGGCCTGTATCGGTCAGTTCTACTTCCGCGTCGGCCCAACTGTTCGTGGCCTGCATGCGATAGGTCGTGTAACGTTGTAACGTGTTATCGAAGACACAATCGAATTCAATGTGAGCGCGATGCCAGGGAAGTTTCCAGAAAAATCGCGGGACAGAAACAGTCCAGGAAGCAAGCGACGTTCCAAAGAACCAGGCAATGTGTTCGCCGGTTTCAGTATCTGTCGCATACATTCGATAGTTCGTCTGCCCGAACCGCCACTTGAGCCACGGGATGTGGGCGAAGCGAAAGTCCTGATCGACGAAAGGCACCACAGACACCAGCGCCCATTCCTGGCCATCGACGTAAATGAGATCAAGTTCAAAGCGGGGATGCAGCTGCAGGCGGGCGACTTCAGGATCCACCAGACAGGTGATGATGGCGAAGTGGGCCAGCGTCGTATCGACGTCTATCCCCCGGGGAGGCTGACGGGTCAGCAGGTCCTCACTGAATACTAATGGTTCCATATTCAATATTCCGCAGGGGCAATATGTGTGGGAAAGTCTCAAATTGCCTGATAGAAACTGTAGCAGCTGGTTCCTGGTTTGTCGAATGATCCCAGACGACTTCGATCGATGAGAAAGAATCATTGTGATCTTATATGATAAGGAAACCGGCATGATGACGGAAAGCAGTTGTCGCAGGTTGTCGCTGAATATCGAGAATTGTGATATCTTTCTGAAGCAGGACCGCTAAAATAATCAGATACGTTTCGATTGTTCTTGTCTGGAGAAATCCTGCATGTCCGAGAACGGGAAATTGAAAATACTGCGATCATGCGGCTCATTGATGATTATTTTACTGGTGATCTATGTCATGAGTTTCGGACCGGTACTGGTCTTTCTGGAAGACCAATACGGACAAGTGCCCCGTGTGTATCATGCGCGGCTGGAAATGTTCTACGCACCTGTGATTGGGACACTGGACAGAAGCGATTTATTCGCAAGGTTCTATACTGAGTATTACGAGCTCATTCGTTTCAGGAAATGAAACTCGGTAATCCCGGGAGAATCATTCCCTGCACGAATCCAGTTCCGCTGTTTCTGTTTTATTGAGGAGTCAGGATCTGTGAAAATCAGTCATGAACTCACCAGGAAAATCATTCGTCGCTGCGGTTACAGTATCGCTATCCTGCTGGCACTCTATCTGCTGAGTGTGGGACCAGTCATCGCGGTTTGTCGACAGTTTGCCGCCAGTCCTGTCGGGCCGTCCCCTGCCATGTATTATATCGGTATGTTTTACACGCCCCTGTTTGAAGTACCGATGTTGGTGCCGATCGTGGAATTTTACATCGGACTCTGGGAGAAAATCATCTGATGTATCAATACAGGATAGAGAGAATCATGCCGGGATTTCGCCATCTGGCCTCTGCTGGGGAAATGTTTCAACTTCAAATAGACCAGCAGGATCAACCAGTAGTTCGGTAAATAGGGGTCCCTGCGAAAATCTTCTCATTTTTATGCCTGTCTGGTGGTTCTGGACAGTACTTATGGGACTGTCAGAAATAGGCTAAAGCAGTTTAGTCGAACTTTACAAAAAAACAGTACCAAGTATAATGAACCTGTCATGATAGTATGACGAGCAGAGACAAGGTGTAGAATAACCTCCTTCGGGTCGTTCATCTCTTCCCGCTCCATTGTGCGTAGCTGGCCTACTACGTAAGTATCCGCTTCGATTTTTGTAGCTTTATCTGCTTTCATTATTTGACCATCGCGGGCTCTGTATGTGAGCTGTCGTGTGTCACCGGTTTATTTGGTTGGAGAGCAGAAATGCCACAAGGTAAGATTAAGAGAATTGTTTCAGATCGCGGATTCGGGTTCATTGAAGGCGAACGGGGCGACCTGTTTTTTCATTATTCTGAAGTACAGGGTGTGACACTCGAAGAACTTCAGGAAGGTCAGATGGTCGAATACGAAGTCGGTCAGGGTCGTAAAGGTCCCTGTGCGACAGGCGTGAAAGTCGTCGACTAGACTGTGTCCAGTTTTACTGTAGCGTCTCCAGGGCCATTTGGACCGAGTATACTAGTGGAGTGTCATTTTTAAAACTTGGGTTGATAGATATCACGAGAGTGCGACAGCGGAGCACGTAAACAACGTCCCCCAACCCTCAATTTGTAGCTTGACAAAGCACTAGATTGAGAGACGCTATGGTTAAATGTGATACTCATTAGGTATCGACTACTGGACTGAAAAGCCAAAACGCCCGGATTTCTTCCGGGCGTTTTTTTATTGATTCAATCTTTTTTCGTAGAGCCTGTCCGTTCCGGCGTATCGGGAATCTGATTGATCAGCTTATTCGGCCCCCCCACGCGAGAATTCTTTCGCAGCGTAAACGCATCGTACAGGGTGCCTGTTGCAGTAAATGCCTGGTAGCGAATTTCTTTCGGCTCAACTGTTATCACCTGGTAGAGCTGGGTTTCAGCCGCCCGTCTTAAAAATTCATTCTTTGCCTTGAGCTCATACATTTTGGGTCCACTCACCGAGACAGCATAGACTGTTCCTCCAGCCGATTGATGCGATGCCTTGCGTTTGGTGTTGCGCTGTAGTTTTAATCCCGTGCGACCATAAGAGTGGTCGTGCCCCTGCAGCACCAGGTCGACTTGATATTTGTCATAGAGCGGCTGCCAGTGCTTGCGAAGTTCCGGGTTGTCCCGCCCTTCACTGACGGAATTAATGGGGTGGTGATGTGTGATGATCGTCCAGCGGTTTGGGTTTTCTTTGAGGACGGTTTCCAGCCATTTGGCCTGTGCCTCAATGTCGTCCATCGAGTTCAGGCCAATGAAGCGTATTCCCTGGAAGTCGAGATAATAAACAGTCTCTTCCAGACCTCCAGGACCGTTCTCCGGAAATTCAAACCGCTGTCGCCAGCGTCGTGCCAGATGTTTTTTAGCCCTCTTCTTTTCCGCAGCTGTCGGGTTCACCCGGTTGATGTCATACTCATGATTCCCCGGGATAGCCATATTAGTCAGCATCCCGTTAATCCAGCCTCCCGAATAATTCCATCCCCCCCATTCTTCATCTTTATTACCGCGATTAACCAGATCTCCCGCATGCAGCAGAAAACGGGCTTCGGGAGCGGTGAGTACCGCCTGTCGGATCACGCGTGACCAGAGCGATTTGATCTGATTCTGTGCATCGCCGAAGTAGATAAAGGTAATCGGGTCGTCTTGATCACTCAAGGTGCGAAACTGCATCCACTCACTCCAGATGTCATCAGCACCGACCCGGTAGGCATAAAGTGTGTCCGGTTTGAGGTCGGTAAATGTGATTGCATGAAAATGACAGTCCCCCAGATCTGTTTTCAACTGACTGGTTTCCGCCTTGAGCTGACGCGCTGTTTTGACAAAGTCCGGCCCTGCTTCAGCGACGGCGATTTCTCCATAACATTTAGTAACGGAAGTGTCGGTTCGCCAGGTGACTGATTGAGTATGAGCGGGGTCCTGTTTCCATGTCAGCATGATTCGGTCTGGAACGGGAGTTGGCTGATAAATCTGTGCGCCCGGTTCCTTAGCATAGGTTATATTTTGAGCTGGCAAAGTGAAGCCGAGCAGAATGAGTGTGAGAAACAGGATACAGGAGTGGTGGGACATGGTGTGCCTTGGACTGTGAAACAGCGAGTATGAATACTGTAGAATGGCAGGAGCCTGACGGTGATTGTCAGTCTGGTTATATCGCGCAGGGATATGACAGATTAAGTCTACGGACTGCGGATGTGGCTGATTTCATCGAATCTTCATTGAGAGTGACAGCAATTGCTTCAGGAAAATAGTTCTGAAACAACGCGGCCTTCCACATCGGTCAGCCGGAAATCCCGGCCGGCGTGGCGATAGGTTAATCGCTCGTGGTCAATGCCCAGCAGATGCAGCAGCGTGGCGTGCATGTCATGCATGTGCACCTTGTTTTCGACTGCTTCGTGGCCAAATTCATCGGTCGCGCCATACGAGAAACCAGCTTTGACGCCCGCACCACACAGGAAGTGTGTGAAGCCTTTGGGGTTATGGTCGCGGCCGTCAACACCCTGCTTGAATGGATTACGACCGAACTCCCCGCCCCACCAGATCAGTGTGTCTTCCAGCAGACCACGCTGCTTCATATCCTGGATTAATCCGGCGACTGGCTTGTCGCTTGCTTTCGCATGAATTTCGTGTTTCTGGATTTTACTGTGCTGGTCCCAGCGGGGTGTATTGCCATTGTCGGCGTAATTCACCTGGATGTAGCGCGTTCCGGCTTCTGCCATGCGACGGGCCAACAGGCACTGGCGTCCAAAATCATCGGTTTCTGGCTGTCCGATACCATACAGATCAAATGTGGCCTTTGATTCTCCCGACAGATCAGTCAGACCCGGTGCATGCTGCTGCATTCGGAATGCCAGTTCAAAAGAACTAACGACTGCCGCCAGCTCGTCATCGTCCTGGTTGGACTGCAACTGGCTCTGGTTGAGTGACTGCAGCAGCTTCAACTGCTGACGCTGCCTGGCGAGTGACCACTGTTGATTTTTGACATTATTAAAGCGGGCTTCTTTCGCCGGTTGAGCAGCGCGTCCCAGTGCGGTTCCCTGGTAATGGGAAGGCAGAAACGCGTTTGAATAATTGCGGGGGCCGCCGTTCGAGGAAGAAGGAGAAATGGTTATGAAACCGGGAATGTTCTCGTTCTCGGTTCCCAGTCCGTAAGTGACCCATGAACCCACCGAGGGCATAATCAGATTGGTTGTCCCCGTATGCAGAAACAGTGTACTCGGACCATGCGCTACGCCGTTGGTGTGCATGCTGTGCACGAAGCACAGATCGTCCACCTGTTTGCCGATTTCCGGAAACAGATCGGAGACCCAGTGACCGGTTTCACCGTACTGGCGGAATTTCCAGAGGGACTGCATGACCTTTTCTTTGCCATAGCCGCCTGTCTTGGCGATCTTGCGGGAATCCTTGAACTCCAGTTCTTCCCCATCCTTACTGGCCAGCAGCGGTTTATAGTCGAAGGTATCAACCTGACTGGGACCGCCTTGCATGAAGATAAAGATGATCCGTTTGGCGCGGGGGGGAAACATCGGCTCCTGGGGTGCCAGTGGATTCTGATGGGAGACAGAAGGACTGTTCGCGCGAGCGGAATTCAACATTCCATTGAGCGCCAGGGAACCAAAACCACAGGCTGAGGTGGCCAGTAACTGACGTCGGGTAACGGGTTGATGTTGTGGGAACATGGAAACACTCCAGGTTTATTTAATATAGCGAAAATCGATGCAGGCAATAATCGTCTGACAACAGGCGGTCCAGCGTTCCAGTTCGGTTACAGTATCCTGCGGTCCGGTTTGATTCAGGAAGGAAGCGGTATTGTTTTTTTCCGCCTCGCTGGGGAGTCGTCCCAGTGACATGCGAAACAGGGCATTGATGCGGGCCGACTCATCATCGGGATATTTTTCCAGCAACCGCTCAGCCGTATTCCGTGCCTGTTCCAGCACAAACGGGTTGTTCATCAGGTACAACGCCTGAGTGGAAAGTGTGCTGGTGTTTCGTCGTCCCACCGACAGATTCGGGTCGGGGAAATCAAAGATCGCCAGCAGCTCATGCAGACGGTTTCGAAAGACCGGGACATAGACGCTGCGAAACTGATTATGGAACTGGTAACCGTATTCTGATTTGGTATCCGGACGTATGGTCTGATCATGTTGTGACAGATCCAGTTTTCCACTGACGAACAGGATCGTATCGCGGATCGCTTCCGCATCCAGGCGGCGATGATTCTGGTGTGATAACAGCCGGTTGTTCGGATCTTGTTCGCGCTGTTTCACAGTAGAGCTGCTGGAAAGCTGATACGTTTTCGAAAGCACAATCTCGCGAATCATGGCTTTGGTCGACCAGCCGTTTTCGATCAGTTTCAAAGCCAGGTGATCCAGCAGTTCCGGATGAGAAGGCGTCTCGCCACGAAAACCAAAGTTATCAACCGTGCGTACCAGACCGGAACCGAACAGGTGATGCCAGATCCGATTGACATACACGCGGGCCGTCAGCGGGTTCTGAGGATCGGTGATCCAGCGGGCCAGTTCCCTGCGACCACTGGCATCAGCGGGTATGGAGGGGGATTTTGATGTTTGCGCTACGGTGATGAATCCACGGGGGACCTGTTTGCCCGGGTGATGGACGTCACCGCGAATCAACACGTGATAATCGGCTGGTTCGTCCTGCTCATCGACTGACATGATCTCGGGAACTGCGGGAGGAGCCGTTTTCTTGTGTTGTTCCATTTCCGTCTTAAGGTCGACGAGCTGATGTTTGGTTTCTTTAATCTTCAGCAGCGTCTGTTTGTACTCCGAGACCGCGGACTGCTGTTGATTCGTGTCAGTCGAATCGACGGGAGCAGAAATAAAGCGGATGGCATCGACAATCACATAGCCGTCAGTCCCTTCGTTGGAAACGATGATTTCATCGCCTTTCGTACCCGAGAATTCAAACTCGCCGACAGAAGCGAAAGCACCGTCGGTGGGCTGGATACGCTGATTCAGATAAACGGTCTGTTCCCCTTTGGGAGTTTTAATCGTAATTGGGACGCGGGAAGCCCGCGATTCAGCCGAATTGTAGGCCAACTGGACATCGTAGCGACCGGACTTGAGCTTGCGGGGCGAAAACTTCACCAGCTTTTTCCCTTTGGCAGTATGCTGGTCGTGAATGTAACCTTTGCCGATATAGTCTTTATAAAAAGTGGATTCTTTCCAGTCGCCAATCAGAATGGCGGAGGAATCATCCAAAGTGATGGTATTCAGGTTTTTGCGCAGCAGCTTGAGTTCATCCTGCTTTGATTTAATCTGTGAATCCAGGCTGGCCAGGGTTTGATGATAGGCATCGTACTTCATCTTCTCAGGAGTCGGCAGCGGTAGCGGGCGTTTGGTCCAGCCAGAGACATTGCCAGGGGTCAGCATTTTTGTACTGCGAAAAATTCCCGCCAGCGCGTAATAGTCGGAAGCAGGGATGGGGTCGAATTTGTGATCGTGGCAGCGTGCACAGCCCAGGGTCATCGAGAGAAAGGCTCTGCCGACGGTCTGAATCTGTTCGTCGATCACATCCATTCGCAACTGTTCTTTATCCTGCTGTTCATAGTTCGTGGGGCCCAACAGCAGAAAGGCAGTGGCCACCAGTTGTTCGCGCTCTTGCTGATAGTCTTTCGCATCGAGCAGGTCACCGGCGATCTGCTCGGTGATGAATTGATCGTAAGGTTTATCTGAGTTGAACGAATCGATGACGTAGTTTCGATACCGCCAGGCAGAATCATACAGCAGTGATCGACCGCCTCCCGTGGACTGAGAATAGCGGGCGATATCCAGCCAGTAACGTCCCCAACGTTCGCCGAAATGCGGTGATGCCAGCAGTTCGTCTACCAGCTTTTCCGTTGCGGCGGGACTCGGATCTTTCAGATAGCGATCTATTTGAGCGGGGGTCGGAGGCAGACCGGTCAGATCGTAATACAATCGACGAACCAGCGTGGTGCGCGAAGCGGTCGCAGAGGGTTTGAGTTTCTGCTGTTCCTGACGTGCTCGAATCAATCGATCAATGTCGGTTTCATTCCAGTCCGCATCGGTGACAGTGGGGACAGGATGGTCAGTGATTGGGCGAAACGCCCAGAATTGTTTTCCTGCTTCGATGTCAATGCTCTGTTTGACGATCTTGCTTTCGCCATCCCGGGGATCCGGGGCCCCCATTGTGATCCAGGTTTCAAAGTCGGCAATAATTTCCGGAGACAGTTTTCCGGAAGGCGGCATCTCAAAACTTTCGAACCGCAGTGATTCCAGTAGCAGACTATCCTCAGTTTTTCCAGGTTCCAGAGCAGCTCCGGAATCGCCGCCCTTCAGGAGGCCGGCACGTGTATCAAGCAAGAGACCGCCGCGAATGGATTTGGAATCGGCGGCGTGGCATTCATAACAGTGTTTGATCAGGACCGGGCGAATCTTCGATTCGAAAAATTCAATTCCCTTATCACTCACGTTCCCGGCAGCTTCTGCGCTCCAGGCAGGTGACAGCAGGCCTGACATGATCAGTATCAAAACTGGTATTCGTATCAGGCAGGCTTTTGGTTCAGTCCGCAACATTCACCCTGCTCCTCACTCGGTTTGGGGATGATCCTTCACTTCGTACATTTATCGGAATTGAATCAACTAATGTTTATATCAGGATTTGTGACGGAAAACAACTCTTTTTCTGCCAGGAAAGGCCATCAAACCAGCTCTGTTTCTGAACTTACGCCGTTTGAATCGATTTTATCGAGCCCGATTCAGACAGAACAAAAAAATACCCCCGATTCAGAAAATTGAACCGGGGGGGAAACGCAAATGGCTGCGTGGCCTGCAAATTCATTCAGCGCAGAAAATCAACAGATCTGACCCGGAGATCAGCTGTTCTTCTTTTTGTTTTTCTTGCCACCTTTGCCAGGTTTTTTGATTTTTGCAAACTGATCGGCGGTTAATACGCCTTCCAGTTTACCGGTGACTTCACCGTTCAATTTACGAATGTCTCCGGTGACTGCTTTCATCTGTTTTTCCTGATCATCAGTCAGATTCAGAGCTGAGCTGACTGCTTCACGAAGTTCTTTGCCTTTTTTGCCTGCGTCCTTGGCTTCCTTCATTGCGGCACGACGTGCTTTAATCTGATCTGCTGTCAGAATCTCTCGATTCTTTTTCTGCAGTGCAGCGAACTGTGGTGTGTACTCTTTTTTGAGTGCTTCCACTTTTTCTTTCTGCTCCGCATTCAGTTCGATCGTTTCAGGTAATTTCAAAGCCTGAATCGTGACGTTCGCCTGCTTTTTGTTGCCTTTTTTCTTTTTGGCACCTTTCTCTGCTGCATCGACAGATGCAACACACGCCATGATTAAAGCTACAGCCACAAGCGCTTTCGATACTTTCAACATTCTCATTCCCCCTCAGGAAATAACAGTTAATGCCAGACATCCAACAAGGATATTGGCGGGAAGTGCCACAGTCAGGTTTTAAGCGAACAACTTGTTAATCACCTCACCGTCACGCACGATAGTAATCGGTCGGCCGGTGTTGGTGTGATATTCTTTGGTAAAATCGATGCCCAGGTTATGGTAGAAAGAAGCGGCGACGTCATCGGGAGAGAATCCATCTCCCGCTGGTTCTGTTCCGTTGGCCGTACTCTTACCGAGTACCTGTCCGCCTTTGACCTGACCACCGGCCATCAGCATAAACATGCAGCGTGGATAGTGATCACGTCCGCCACGCTGTGTATTGATTTTGGGAGTACGTCCGAACTCGCCTGTCACATAGACGGCGGTCGACTCCAGTAAGCCTTTTTCAGCCAGCCCGTTGAACAGAGCAGACAGCCCTTCATCGAACGGAGGCAACTGACGGTTTTCCAGGGCATCCCAGTTTTTGTTGTGTGTGTCCCAACCCCCCATGGAGACGGTCACAAACCGCACGCCGGACTCTACCAGACGCGAAGCCAAAAGGCAGCTCTGGCCAAAGCTCGATTCGCCAAACGGTTTGACAAAATGGGGTGATTCTTTGGAAACATCAAATGCATCACGGGCTCTTTTTGAAGTGATAATCGATTGAGCCTGCTGACCGAATCGATCCAGACCTTCAATCAGCTGTGAGTTCTTTTCCAGACTGCTGAATTTCTGGTCGATCTCCCGCAACAGTGATTCACGGCGTTCGATATTTTCGATGGTGAGTCCGGAACGCAGCGAGATCCCCCGTACGTTAAACGCCTGGCCAGGACGAGGAGTCGCGCCTGTGTTTAAAGGGGCATATTTGACACCCAAAAATCCCGGTTTTTGAGTCGAATTCGGAATCGAAACATACGGAGGCAGATTATCCGGACCGGGATATTCTTTGGTAAAGACGGCCCCATAACCAGGATATTCCAGGGAAGGCAAAGGGCGACTGCCTGTGTTGACATAAGAACGACCCAGTGCATGCGCGGCGACGGAGTGTGAGACGCCGCGGAGCAGAGCGAACTTATCCATGCAGGCGGCCAGTTTCGGCAGATGCTCGGAGATTTCGATTCCGTTGACATTGGTTTTAATGGGTTTGAATTCCCCACGGTATTCACTGGATGATTCCGGTTTGAGGTCAAACGTATCCATATGAGAAGGACCACCGGATAGTTCGATGAAGATCGCCGATTTGGCTTTTTCCGGTTTCGCCTGTCCGGCATCCACCATTCGCAGGTAAGAAGAGAGGGTCAAGCCAGTGAAGCCAAGTGTGCCGATTTTCAGAAAATCGCGGCGCTTTACTCCATCGCATGTCATAGATACGGCCATGGGAATTCCTTTCACATTGTGATGCCTGAATATGATACTCAGGCGAAAGTTGTTTGGTGATACAGTTGATAATCGCTGTTGATTCAATATTTATATTTAGTGATTGAGCATGAATTCCTTCGTGTTAATCACTGCCCAGATCAGGTCATACAGACCATCAATTTTATTCTCAGAGTCACCCAGATATTTTTGGGCAGAAGCGATTTCCTCTTCTGTCGGATAACGGCTCAGGCTTCTCAGGTAAGTGTTGGTAATGATCTCTTCTGATTTCTCAGCGGAGATTGGTTCTTCAAACGTCTGGAGCCTGGCAGGAGTATTGCCGGCTTTGCTGGCCATCTGCCGCACTTTTCGCATATTCTCATTCAGTTCCTTGAATCGTTTTTGAGCCTGCTGGAGTTTCTTCTTGTCATCCTGTTTTCTCAGCTGGGCAACACGCTGTTTTGCCACTTTGGCCTGTTCCTGAAGTTTCTCCAGACGATTACCCATCTGCTCTTTCTGAGCATTCGGTTTCTGTACGGCACCCAGTTGCTGCCCGACCTGGAACAACCAGCTGCTGTTGGTACGGTTGATAGCGGAGTACACGTCATTGTCGTTTTTGATATACATTGTCTGTAACAGGCTGGGGTCGACCGAACGATCACAGTCGCAGTTGTTTTCACGTGTGGAACGTCCGAAGATGGTCAACGCGTACTGCTGATCCCGCATGGCCCGGTTGCGGGTTCCCGAGGCAGCAATCGCGATCGCACGATCACTCAGGCTGTTTTTCATACTATCGATCGCATCATCAGAAGCAGTTGCCTGGTGAATGGCATCGTACAGAACTTCTGCCGGCAGACGATGAGGAATGTAGTGGCTGAAGTTGACTTCATCCTGTTCGTTGGTTTTATTGGTCTGCCAGCTGCGCTGGTACGTGTCGCTATTCGTAATTTCACGATGCAACCATTTCATGTCGAAATCGCGACGAATGAATTCGCGTGACAGATAATCCAGCAGTGGACCGTTGCTGGGCGGATTGGCCAGGTTCAAGTCGTCGGCCGGCTCAATGATACCACGATTAAAATATGAGGCCCAGACGCGGTTGACGAAGGCTTTCGCGAAGTACGGATTGTCTTCACGACGTAACCATTCCATCAGAGCAGTACGTGGATCGTCCAGTTCATTGATCTGAACCACTTCGGCCCCCAGGAGCTTGGCCGTATCAGGAGTCTGAGCGTTACGCCTTCTCTTATTCTGATTCTTCTTGTTTTTGTTGTTCTTATTCACAGGACGTGCTTTAGGTACATACACTTCCATGAAAGGTACATCTTTACCTTTTTTGACTTCTTTGCTCAATTCGCGGAGCAGCTGGTTACCACGCAGTTTGTCGGCACCAATTTCATCCACCATTGCATTGTATTCATTCTTTGATTCCGGATTAACGCCGAAATTCACCCGTGTGAAGAAACCACGGAACTGTTTGAAATCGTTCTGGGTCCATTGGTCAAACGGATGTTTGTGACACTGGGCACACTGAATCCGGATTCCCAGGAAGGTATAAGCGAAGCCCAGCACGCGGTCATCGGGGTTCCGCAGGTCACGCCGCGCCCAGTAATAAGGCATGTGATCACGGTCCGTAATGTCTGTTCCTGGCTTGTCCTGATAAATGGCATTGATGTTTTTTGTGAACTCTTCGAAGCTTTCACCCTTTTCCCGGCTGGTGGCCAGCAGGATACCTTCGGTAATTTTGTCGTAGCCTGCGTTGTTGGCGACACGTTTCTTAACCCAGTCGTACCAGTCCTGGCTGGGACGCTCGCGGACGGGAGAGACGTTGACGAGGTCGTCGTAGTTATTCTGAGTGAAGTCACACAGCTTAGTTGCCCACCAGGCAGCATAGCCGGGGCTTTCCAGCAGCTCATCGATTTTTTGCGAGCGTTTGTCAGGCGAGGTATTTTTCAGAAAGGCTTCGATTTCATGAGGTGCGGGGAGTGTACCGGAAATGTCCAGGCTGACACGACGCAGGAATTCCGCATCATCACATTTGTCAGCGGGCACCATACCCAGTTTCTGCAATTTGTTGACCACATGTTTGTCGACTGCTGTGGCAGCGGCGATTTTGGGATATTTATCGCCATATTGTTCGGAGACAGGCTGCAGAACTGGAACCGGAATCACGCCGGCATCGTAGAAGGCAACCACATGGGTGTCTCCTGGTTTGGCAGCAGTGACGAGACCCGCTTCGGAAATCGTCGCGATCTGTTCGTTGTTGGTCTGGAAGCGACAGAGGGGAGTCACATCTTCCCGAGTTCCGTCAGACCAGACTGCGATTGCGTTTAAGGAAACGGTTTCCCCTTCTTTTTTGAACTGAATTGTATTGGGGGTGACAATCAGTTGTTCAAATTTCGGTGCTGCTTTCGGTACGCCATTAGCGCCTGCTTTCACCCAGCTCAACAGCAGGCGATGCTGCCAGCTGTCTTTCTCGAAGCGTTTGCCCCCTTCGTGTTCAATTTCGTTTAACGGCTTCTGAATGATCAGACTTTCAGCCGCGTTTTTCAAATTGATGCGTTCTGCGTCTTTATCAGTCAACTGCTGGTGATCCATGGTGAAATCGTAGCCGAACAGAGAGAGGCGGAAGTCGCCTTTACCCTGGAAGGAACCATGGCAGGCACGACCGTTGCAGCCCAGTTTGCCCAGCAGCGGGACAACATGTTGCTGAAACTGAGGGACTTCGGTACTGGCCGGATCAGAGAATCGCTGATTGACCGGCTGTTTGACGTCGGCCTGGTCTGCTGCTTCGGTCGTTGCGGACAACGAGATGACGGCCAGAAAGGAGAATAAACAACTTGTCATCCGAATTGATTTCATATCACACCTTGCATTAAAGACGACGTTTAAGTCTGTCAAAGAGTAATCCGTTTACTTTTGTTTCTTATTCGACTGACCCGATTTTTTGATACTGCGATTGATTTTGGTCAACTCGGAATCAACGAGCTTGTCGTGGTTCTGTTCGATATCGGCGATGGATTTTTTCAGTTTCTGCACACGTTTTTCAGCCATGGCTTTTTCGTGCTTTAACAGTTCCAGTTGCAGGTCCATTCTCTGTTTCAGTAGTGTTTTTAATTCTGATTGATCATCGCCGCTGCCCATGATCGAAACGCGGGCAGCCAACAGTCGAATGCGGGAATCCACTTCCCAGCGTTCCAGAGTCAGGCGGTAGCGATCGCCGTCCCGTTTCTTGAACCGGTCCAGTTTCGTAAGAGTTGTATCCAGGTCGCGAACGGCACGCTTGTATTCACGTGGTTTATGTTTTTTTAATCGCTGGATCAGGTCCGCCAGTTCCGGATGATGTGTGCGCGCAAATTCGATCGCCAGTTTTTCCCGTTTTGCGTTGAGTGAATTGGATGCTTTCTGCTCTTTTTCAGGGCTGGCTTTTGGTGTGTCAGCCTGTTTTGCTTTGGTGGAGTCTCGAGAGATGTTGACGGTCTCCCCTTTCGCTCCGTTTTGCGCAGAGACAGGGGCAGGCAGCAGCAGGCAACTGACACTGAGGAGTAACAGCAGCAGGCGCGAGTACGTATCAGATTTTTGAGGGCTTGATACCATGGATTCAGTTCACACTTTCATCCGGGAGAGAGACGGCTGTATAAAGCCAGTCTGGGATTTCGAGCGAATGGCTTTCAGCCAGCGTCGTTTGCTGGTCCAGTGCGTCGCTGGATTCCGTCACAGTATTCTGGGAAATCAGATGATTCTCTTCTGCAGACTCAGACCAGAGGTTCAGCAGATGTTCCAGATCTTCCTCGGAAGCATCGGTCAAAGATGGCTGTGAAACCAGTTCTGATTCTGGAGCCTGGGTTTCCGGCAACAGAGAGATTGTGAGGAACAGCATCGCCGCGACAGAGCAACTGATCACAATCCATTTCAGCGACCGACGGGGAACAACAGACTGTACCCGGGGAGTCACAGTGGCGGGCATGGATTCTATGACATGTAAGCCTGCCATTAATTGTGTGGCGTGTGCCAAAGCTTCACGTGCCGACTGGTTCTCTGCCAGCAGTGATTCAAACTGGAGAGAATCATCGGCGGAGAGTTCGTTGGTGATATACTGGAAAGCGATCCAGTTCAGATCACGGTCAGCAGATTCAGGTTTAGATTGATTCATAATCATGGTCTTGGCAAGTAGCGGTGAGATATAGATCCGAGTTAGTCAGAAGGATTATCAAGCCGACTTGAAAGTGATTTAATGGCGAGTCTCATCCGCGTCAGCACAGTTCCCAAAGGGATTTCCAGGTCCTGTGAAATTTCGTTAAACGTCTTATTCTCATAAATCCGGGCTTTCACCACCGCCTGTTGTGATTCAGGGAGTTGAGTGAGTGCCAGTCGGATCTGTTCAACATTTTCGTCGTCCAGCAACCGTTGATCTGGTGAATCGGTCGAGAAAAACTTCGTCGTCTGTCCCAGTTGATTCAATGATTTCTTCTGTATTTTATTCCGACGGATCAGTCCCATCGCTGCATGGTAGGCCACTCGAAACAACCAGCCCTTGCGGGTCTCTTCTTTCGAGGTGCCCCCGGATTCCAGGGCTTTTGAAAACGTCAGCTGCAATACTTCATCAACCAGATCGTGGTTGCGTAATAAACCCAGTAAAAAAGCGCGCAATTCGCCTGCATGGTCTTCAAATAATTGATGGACGAGCTCGGGGGCGAGTTTGCCATCGTTTCCGGTGGCCAATTTCTACTCCCGTTTGATAACAAAACCACGGCTTTTAGTAATTCTGATGCACGAGCAGTCGGATTTATTTTCAGAAAGCGGAGGGTTTTTAAAAATATTCCGAGAGGGATGGAAATCGCGTAAGTCTCTATTTTGCAGGAGAGTACAGACATTTCAGTATGTCGGCTGCCGGGAAATCCTCAATCAGAATATACTTCTGAGAGCTAAGATGCAAAATAAATTCCAGATCCGGAAGCGGATTGGGAGAGACTTCCTGTTCCAGAATGTGGACGTAAAGACAGTTTCTCTTCCAGATTGCAGCAGCTCAGGGTTCAGGAAGAGATATTATGGGTTCTGGAAGTAGATGGCGGGAACAATCGTTTCCGCGATTTCCGGATGGCTGTAGTAATTCGGAAACATGTGCCCTGCTCCGACACATTCTGAGACATCAATATCATGGACTCGATTGACGTCAGCCCCCAAGGCCCTTCTGTCCAGGTAAGTGAATCCCGTTCGGGCCAGCGCCCGGCGGGAGATGGGGGCGAGGATCGGGTAAAACAGCAGGATCCGGTCTTTGTGGTTTCGTAAATTGATCAGACAGTCGGTACAGTTCAGGCCGCAGCCATATCGATCGCCCGGATTTAACCAGTTGTGATTGATGGCAGCGGCTGCGAAGACAATTCGAAAATGACGACACCGACAACAGATGTGAATGCCGCAATCCTGCAACGAGACGCCTTGCACGCTACCTCCGCCAATCAGATGCATGGCGGAAGCAACCGTGCGGGCTCCATGACTGTGTCCCAGCATACTGATCTGGTGATGTTCGGGAAGTTTCGCAATCAGTCTCGTCAAATAATGCCCATTATACTCTGCGCGTTTCCCCAGTATATTAACATCAATGGGGATGATCCTGGTCTTCATCTCATCACTGGGCCAGGTAAAGAAAATCACGTTTAACGGCATCTGCGGTGCGGCACTTCGCAACCAGAGATAGGTATTGTAAGAATCGTTCAGCACACTGTCCCAGTCGACGAAGCTGCCATGAACCATGATACAGATGGGGGCTTCCGGGTGAATCGACTGGACCAGACTCTCCATCGACTGCTCTGTAACACTGCCCACTGAGTTGGAGTGATACACGTCAAACTCGCAGCAGGGACAACAGCATTTACTTTTTTGAATACAGCAACGACTGCTGACAACCCAGTAGTTGATCTCGGGAACACAACTGACGCAGTCGGGTGTATTGAGACACTCTGCAGCAGGGGTATCGCATGCGGGTGCGGGAGGTACAGACTGGGCATAACCTGGTGTGATAAACAACAGCAGGCAGCAGAAAGTAAGGACTTTGAGCTGCATGAATTGAGATTGTAATAAATTCATTGGCCTGATTTATTGAATTCAATGGATGAGTGTTGGGGGGGCACCTTTTCTCACATGCAGCGCGCACTTCCTGTTCGGTCGTACGATCAGCGCTTGAAATTGATATCGGTATTCTTCTGAACCGATAAGCGCGATTTAATACAATCTCCGGTTTTATTGATTGTTGCGAGGAATTATTCAGAGATTTCCGACAATGCCAATGTTTTGTTAAAGCTGGCTGGGTAGAGGTCTCGGGATGAGAGGTGGGAGATCAAAAGATGTGCAATGCCTTGTAGAAGTTAATTAAGCGTGTTCCCGAATTCAGTGGGGAATTGAAGTCAGTTTGTACTCACTTTAACAGCACAACACTTGTACGATGGCTGACTCGAATGCGGATCAAATACCGCATCCGTCAGTTGATTCGTCTCTTCATAATGCATCGGAATGAAAAGCTGTCCCGGCTGTACCGATTGTGTAATGAATGCCCGTGCTTTCAGATGCCCTCGCTGTGATTCGATCATAATCCAGTCATTCGGCTGAATGGACTGGGCGCGGGCATCCTGGGGATTGATCTCTACATAGATCCGCTCGGGGTAAAGCTTGCGGAGCACATCCGAGTTTCTGGTGCGTGTCTGCGTATGCCACTGCGATGCGGTGCCTCGTCCTGTCAGCAGAATAAAGGGGTACTGATCGGACGGTGGTTCCGGCATTTTGGATGGTTCTGAAAAGATAAACCGGGCCCGACCATTCTCATGAGGATAGATACCATCTTCAAATAATCGCCGTTGGGGAGCGGGAGGCTGTGTCTCTGTATCCGGGAACGGCCATTGGATACCCCCCTGTTCGTCAATTGCTGTGTAGTCTTCGACCCCGGAAAAGTCACAGGGTTGTCCTTTGGATAACTGTTTCATCAGTTGAAACACATCTTCGGGTGATTTCCAGTTTGAGAACATCTCGCCGCAGCCCCAGTATTGCGCGATCAGTTTAAAGATGGAAAAATCAGACAGCGCCTGACCGGGAGCGCGTTTGACACGCTTCACACGTCCAATCCGCCGTTCTGCATTAATGAACGTTCCCTCTTTTTCACCCCAGCCTGCGGCCGGCAGGATGAGATCTGCGAATTTCGCTGTTTCTGTATCATGATACATATCCTGAACTACCAGGAAGTCAAGACGGTCCAGGATGTCACGCACCTGTCCCTGATTGATCCAGGAATGAGCCGGGTTCGTGCAGATGACCCACAATCCTTTAATTTTACCGGCCAGGATTCCTTCGATGATTTTGTGATAAGGCCAGCTGTTTTGATCGGGAATCTGTTCCGTGGGGATCGAGAGCACACGGGCCACTTTGTCACGGTGCTCGGCGTTCAGGAAATCATGCCCGCCTAATAGATTCGTGGTGTTGCTGAATAAACGGGATCCCATCGCATTACATTGTCCTGTAATCGAGTTGGCTCCCGTACCCGGTCGACCGATATTGCCGGTCATCAGCGCCAGGTTGATCAAAGCCTGCGCGGTACGAACTCCCTGGTAACTCTGGTTCACTCCCATTGTCCACCAGAAGGAGACCCGTTTGCCGGATTTGATCAGATCAGCAAACTTTTCAATCATTGCCTGGCTCAATCCGGTTTCTGCGATGACACGCTCCAGCGGATAGGCGGTGACATAATCTGCAAACTCCTGAAACCCCTCGGTATGTTCCTGAATGTATTTTTCATCGATGGCCCCCTGCTCGATCAGAATGCGTGCGATCCCGTAAAACAGGGGCAGATCTGATTTTGGATAAATCTGCAGATGCAGACTGGATTGCATCGCGGTTTCCGTTTTTCGAGGATCGACGGTGATAATTTCGGGAGAATGCGGATTGCGCATCACCCGTTCCCACATGATGGGATGGGCAATGCAGGGATTCGCACCGACAAAGACCAGCACGTCTGATTCTTCCAGATCCTGGTAGGTGAATGGTGGGGAATCGAATCCAAACGACTGTTTGTAAGCGGTGACTGCAGAAGCCATGCACTGGCGGGTATTTCCGTCACCATGCTTCATGCCCATGCCGAACTTGGCCAGCGCTCCCAGGAAGGCCATTTCTTCCGTGACCATCTGGCCTGTGCTCAGAAAGGCAACCGAATCGGCTCCATGCTGCTGTTGGATGCCTTTAAACTTACGGGTAAACAGGCTCAAAGCGGTATCCCAGTCGACTGGTTCCCAGTGGTTGGGAGATTTTTTGACCAGGGGGCTGATCGCACGATTGGGGGATTGCAGCACCGATAACGCTTCCCAGCCTTTCGGACAGGCCATACCGAGATTGACCGGATACTCGGTCGTCGGACTGACGCAGATCCCTTCCCCCTCTTTTAAATGGATATTCAGATTACATCCCGTGCCACAAAAACCACACACCATTTGAGTCGTTGAATCAGGCAGGTTTTTTTCGGGTATCTTTCCCAAGCCAAAGCCGCCGGGAGAAAGCAATAATTCTCTGGTAAGGTGCCCCTCTTTCTGGTGAATGAGGGAGCCTAAATTTGAGGGATCCATTATAGACATCGGAACCGATTCCAGTGCGATAAAAAGTATGTCATCGTAATACACCTGGCATGCGGGGAGCGGCGACCGCAGAGAAGAACAGGTATCGTTCCAGCAGTTCACCAGCGAGGTTGGCGACAAACAGGAAGGAGACGATGATGAATAGGCTTAAGGTATGTAAAGGTTGAACCTGGTGATTTAATAAAAATGCCGGCATCAGAATGCCTCCCAGGATACCGCAGGCAAATCGTGCCAGCGTGACATTGGAAAGCTCCCCGCTCATCAGCAGAGCAGATCGTTTGAGGGGAGAGTTCTGACGTCGCAACAGGTAGCGGAAGATAGAAGCTTCGAATGCAAGTTTGCAGACAGCAGTCACAATCAAAGCTTTCGCCAGCATCGGTCCTGCCTGCGCGGCCAGTAATTTTGATTCAGGCAAACTGGAAAAAATGCCCAGTAGATAAAGTGTGAACAACGTCGAGGTAATTCCCAGCAGAACGGCGGTCAATCCAAATTTAATCAGCGTGGATTCAAAACTCCAGAACTCCCGTTTTGTAAAGACATAAATCATGATGGAGCAGAAAATACCGATGATCCCTGTCAAGCCGACCACTTGACCTGCCAGGGGCTGCCAGGCTTTCAGGTTGGCATAGGAATCTCCTGAAAGCCAGGTCAATAACGCATAGGCCATCGCGGTATTGGAAAAGACGCCGAACGCCAGGATTTCACGACTCAGCCAGGAATGTTTGAGCCCTAAGATTCCCCGGAAAGCATATTGCGGTCGCCCCAGATGCAGCGTACTGGCACCCAATGCGACTAAGCCAAAAAAGAGCGCGAACGTGGCTGACATACGTGTCATGACAGAAGTCGTTTCGGCACTGAGAAAATATTCAAGGGCCAGACTGGTCAGAAAGGCGCCTACCGAAAGCTGTGTTAACACCAGCATGATGACCAGTGGTATGTGCGCATGTTGCGGGCTGGCAGAATAATAATCTGCAGGGATTGTATTGCGGGGGAATGGCTTTTTCGATTTGTAGGTTGTTGTAGGATACGTGTGCTGTGGATCCGGAGCAGCGGGCAGAAACTGATCAATTTCGGAATCGGCAATCACCTGTTCCTTACTCACGATGTTGATGGAAATTGCCTGATGAGGACAGGCCTGCACACACGCGGGCGCTTCTCCATCGGACAGTCGCTGGCTGCACATATCGCATTTACGGACAATGCCTTTCTTACTGTGATATTTGGGCACATCATAAGGACAGGCCAGCGTACAATACTGGCAGCCGATACATTGGTCATCCAGATGTCGGACGATTCCCGTGACAGGATCTTTTTCGTAGGCGTTGACCGGACAGGCCTGCATACAGCCCGGGTCGAGGCAGTGATGACAGGCGGTCGTGACATGCTGATAAATCGGATCCTGGTTCGTACCACCGGTGAGTAACCCGACATCGCGCCAGGTTTCATTTTCATCCAGACCATTCAGAGAGTGGCAGGCTGTCACGCAGGCTTTACAGCCCGAACAACGATCCAGATCCACGCCGAACGCATACTGCTCACCAGCCTGAGGGGTTGCTGAGGGAATCAGATCTGTATAATAACGCGACTGTGCCGGCAGTTGGTCGGCATCATATTTCTTTGCAAACTGATCGATGGCTGTCAGTGTCTGCTGTTCTTTCAGCAGTAGTGAGATCAGATCAAATTCCTGCTCGGGGGCTCCTCCCCTCTGTGCTACAGAAGATGCCGGATCACTGGTATAAGACTGATTCAGATCAGGTCCCTCAACGTCGAAGTTCATGTGTATCTATCTGGTTTTATTTTTTTTATGAAATTGTTCACTGTGAATCAGTTCTTGTGGAACTCCCATCTCGAGAAGACGAAGTGTGAAATCCTGATTGAAATTCCGCGGGCCACATAAAAAGAATCGTGACGACTCAACCTGGGGGATCTTAGAGATCATGAAATCAAAATTGAGATGCCCACAATATCCCAGCCAGTGAGGAACCGGCTGAGAAAGAGTCAGAAAGTAATGGAAGTCCGGCATTTCAGTGATCAGGTCCCGTGTTTCCTGATCAAAGATGACATCCCGAGGTGTGCGGGCACCATAAAACAGATAACAGTTGCGGTTCACGTTAGTTGCATGCAGATATCGTACGATACTCATCATGGGAGTAACCCCGATGCCTGCGCACAGGAGAATGACTGGTTCAACATGTTGCGCAGGATCAAAATAAAACTGCCCTAACGGGCCTTTAAGCCGTACATGACTGCCGACATGAATGTGTTCAAAAAAATAATTCCCCACCTGCCCTGCGTGATTACGTTTGATCGTTAAATCAATGCGCTCACTCTGATGGGGTGAAGAACTGATGGAAAAACTGCGCCAGACTTCCGATCCATTAATGTCGAGGCAGACTTTGACAAACATCCCGGGATGATGGGGGGGAATCAATCCCTGTGAGTTATCAAGTCGAAAAGTACAGACATCTTCTGCTTCCTGGATCACATGCGTGACCGGGAGCGAAATCAGCTGATCTTTTTGTATTTTACTGTCTTGTTGGTTGAATAGTATCATTCCATAACCTGTGCTTAGTGAGCGCCAGCACATTCCGTGTGATTGATGAGTTCATCCAGTACACTGGAGTCCGGTAATTCCAGGTACACATTCTCCTGGTCGTCTAGTTTAACCTTAAAGACGTTGACTTCATATTCTGTTTCACCACTCAGGCAGGAACCATTCTCCAGCGAGAAGGTTTTCTTATGCAGCGGACAGGCGACTTTCGGAATTCCCGCAGAATCACCGATAATTCCCCTCGATAGAACCATCGCCTTTTTATGCGGACACATCTGCTGGCAGGCATACCATTCTCCACGGCTGGCGAAGTTGAAAACCGCAATTTGGGAATTGCCGTATTTTACGGTTGAACCGGATTCTGCTGGAAAATCACTGACAGTTCCGACTTTGACCCACTCCCGTGTTTCGCTGCTCTGCTCAGGCTTTTTCTCAGGTTGCTTGATGTCATTAAACGCGACAAAATCAGGAGCCCAGTCAACGGGACGCGTCTGTCCGCGTTGAGGAATCAGCTCGATCGATGTCTCATGTTCATCCGTGTTGACAAACTGCTCAAACAGCCGCCGTTTTTCAGGATTGGTCACGACTTCTTTCCACTCACAATGATAGGAATCGACCAGAGACTGCATCATGTTTTCCAGCTCATCACAGATCCCCAGTTTATCTTCAATGACCACTTCTCGCAGATACTCGATGCCCCCTTCCAGCTTTTCCAGCCAGGTGGCTGTACGCGTTAACTTATCCGCGGTCTGTATGTAATACATCAGGAAACGGTCCAGGTATTTGATACAGGTTTCTTCATCCAGGTCTGAAGCGAACAGATCCGCGTGTCGTGGTTTAGCACCTCCGTTTCCACAAATATACAGATTATATCCATGTTCGGTCGCAATCAGTCCAAAGTCTTTACTCTGGGCTTCGGCACATTCACGAACACAGCCAGAGACGCCCCCTTTCAGTTTATGGGGTGCCCGGATTCCGCGGTAGCGTTCTTCCAGTCGTATCGCGAAACCGACGGAATCTCCGATCCCATAGCGGCACCAGGTGGTGCCCACACAACTCTTGACTGTTCGCAATGCTTTGCCGTAGGCGTGACCACTTTCAAAGCCGGCATTGATCAGTCTTTCCCAGATTTCGGGAAGCTGATGAACTTCCGCACCGAATAAATCGACGCGCTGGCCCCCCGTAATTTTCGTATAGAGCCCGTATTCTTTACCGACTTCACCCAGCACGATCAATTTTTCCGGAGTGATTTCACCGCCGGGAACGCGAGGCACAATGGAATACAGGCCCCCGCGCTGTACGTTCGCCAGGAAACGATCATTTGTGTCCTGTAAGCCGGAGTGATCGATAATATGTTCATTCCACAAACTGGCAAGGATTGAGGCAACAGTCGGTTTACAGACTTCGCAGCCGTTACCGGATCCACAATCTTCAATGACCGCAGAAAAGGTCTTGAGTTTTTTGACTTTGATGATATCGAACAACTCCGTGCGTGAAAAATCAAAGTGTTCGCATAGCCGGTTGCTGACCGTAATTCCCGCTGCTTTCATTTCTGCTTTGAAGACATCCGTCACCAGAGGCAGACAGCCTCCACAGCCACCACCGGCTTTGGTGCAGGCTTTGATCTCATCGACCGAAGTTAAGTCTTGCTCTTTGATCGCGGTACAGATTTGTCCCTTCGTAACGTTGTTACAGGAACAGATCTGAGCGTCGTCAGCCATCTCTGCGGCACTGCTTCCGGGAATGCCGCCCCCTGCACCAACGACAAGCTCGTGTGGTTTGCAGGGAAGTAAGTCGTTGGATTTCGCCAGGATGGACAGGCTGCCATAATCAGAGGCATCGCCAATCAGGATGCCACCGCGCAGTTTTGTCCCCTCTATATTGAAAACGAGCTTTTTATACACACCGTTAAAGGGATCTTCGAATGTCAGGTTTTTCGAAATATCCGGACCCAATTCATAATCACCGAAGCTGGCGACATCCACTCCCATCAACTTTAATTTGGTGGATAGCTCACTGCCTGTAAACTCTGCTGCGCCATGACATAAATGGGTCGCTGCGACTTCTGCCATCTGGTAACCGGGGGCAACCAGACCGTAAACCATCCCGGAATGTAATGCCACTTCGCCTACAGCGTAGATATCAGGATCGGATGTCTGTAGCTTGTCATTGACCAGAATTCCACCGCGTTCACCGACTTCCAGTTCACATTCTCGCGCCAGCTCATCGCGTGGACGAATCCCTGCAGAGACAATAATCATGTCGAGTTCCAGCTCTTCACCATCCTGAAAGCGAATGCCTGTTACGCTGGATTCACCCAGAACCGAGTCAGTGGCTTTATTCAAATGAACCTGCACACCCAGCTCTTCGATTTTCTGTACAAGGACCTTTGAGCCTGCATCATCAATCTGGCGCGGCATCAGTCGGGGAGCAAATTCCAGGACGTGTGTTTCCAGACCCAGGTCAAGGGCCGCTTTCGCTGCTTCCAGACCCAGTAAGCCTCCACCAATCACGGCTGCTTTTTTCGAATGTCGGGCGTAATCAATGATCTGTTCCAGGTCATTGATGGTTCGGTAGACAAAGACGCCCCGGTTTTTGATACCAGGTACATTTGGCACAAAAGGATACGAGCCGGTCGCGATCACAACTTTGTGGTAGGGAATCTCGATCCCTTTTTGAGAGCGAATTATTTTATTCTGGCGATCTATACTGATAGCGCGATCTGCCAGATGCAGGTCGATATTATTTTCCGAGTACCATTCCAGGCGGGCCAGCATCAGTTTTTCGGCGTCGTTGTGGGCAAAAAATTGAGTCAATCCAACCCGGTCGTATGCGGCACGAGGCTCTTCACAGAAAGTGACAATTTTGTATTCGCGGGTCTGGTCCTTCTCAACAAGTTGCTCACACATGCGCAAGCCCACCATGCCGTTCCCGATCACGACCACATTTTTCTGTTGTTCGGAATTTTGCTGAATCACTTTTATCTTTACCTTATCAATCAGAGGAGCGCGTAATTATCGTCTTTTCATCGTGATCAATTATTGTCCCATGGAAGCAGCAAGTTCTTTTTCACCGGCTTTCAGTGTGACAGCGGTATCCACCGCCACGCGGGCTTCTTCTTCTGTTTCTTCAGTAAACCGCACTAAAAATGTCAGGAAGGCACAACTGGTCACAATCGCACCGAGGATGAATAATGCCGTCGGCCAGTTGATTGCCTGGGTCTTGAACAAAAAACCGGCTGAGACCGCACCGGCGTTTCCACCAGCGCCCACGATTCCGGATACTGCTCCCAGAGATTTTTTGTTGATGAAAGGTACAACAGAGTAAGTTGCACCCTCAGACATCTGCACAAACAGGCTGAAGACAATGAGTGCCGGTAATGCCATCGCCAGCACACTCATCTGTGAAAAGACCATCAAAGCAATTCCTTCACAGAAGATGACAATAAATAACCATTTCACACGACCGCTGAGTCCCCACTTCTGACCGAACCGGTCGCCGAAAGCACCACCCAGTGTTCGGGCAAAAATATTCATTAGCCCGAACATCCCTGCGAATAGACCAGCCATTTTGATGGCTTCCACGGTGTCCATTTTTTTGAAGTAATCGAAGTAGTCCAGGAAGTAGAGTGCCGCAATATTGTTGATGGTCAACTCAATGCCAAAACAGGCTCCATAAATCACAAATAACGCCCAGACGCGGTGGTCTTTGCAGGCGTTCCAGAACAGACCTTTCTGCTGTTTCTTTTCTGGCAGCTTTCCCGCAGCTCTCAGGTCTTTGAAGTTCCCCTCGGGAGCGTCCTGAGTCAGAAAGTAATAAGCGATCCCTGTCAGAGCACATACCAGACCGGCGAGAAACATGGATGCCCGCCAGCCCATGGATTCACTGAATCCCAATACGCCGATAAACATGGTGAAAATCAGAGGCATCATGATCTGTGTTACACCCCCACCCAGGTTTCCCCAACCGGCGGAGGTGGCATTCGCCGTACCCACGCAGTTCGGGGCAAACATGATCGACGTGTGATATTGGGTAATCACGAACGAAGCTCCAATCGCTCCAATCGCAATCCGGAAAATCAGAAATGTGGTATAATCATGTGCGAAGCCAATGCCCATCACAGGCAGCGAACCGAGTACCAGGAGCCAGGTATATGCGAGCCGTGGACCAATCTGATCGCAGAGCCAGCCGATAAACAGCCGGGCGATGACAGTAATAGAAACAGAACCGATAATGCACCAGCCGACCTGCTCTTGAGTCAGATGCATTTCGGCACGCACCACTTTCATTAATGGTGCGATACCAAACCAGGCAAAGAAACACAGGAAAAAAGCAAACCAGGACATGTGAAACGCCCGCATTTGTGGCGTGCTGAAATTAAACAGATTGATTCTGGTTGCTTTGTTTTGAATTTCCATTTTGTGAGTGCCTTCTGCTGGTATCTGAGAGCGATTAAGTAGCGAATTAAGCGACTGATATGAACTTGCAGACAGACCGCAGGCGCGCAATCATTGATTGACTGAGAGAAAGAGTCTGAATCAACAACCCGGGGATCAGAAAACGCCTCTGCGCGTGAATTTCACAGAGTGATCCACTGAGAATCGAGATGAATTCCCAGCAGAGTTGAGGCCATTGCTATCGAGGATTTATGCTCTTTGAATTATGGGGTGGTCTTGAATGACAGTCAGCGCAACTGAAATTCAATGCGGGACAATTCACACGTCAAGTAAAACATGTGACTGTCGTTTCACTTAAGAGCTAAGGCAAAGAATGTGCCAGAAAATAAGTCAACTATCTTAAGAAAAGGGTAGCTTTAGGAAGACTTGGAATTAATTCTGCTATATGTAGAGATTTTGAGGTTTCCATGGATCAAAAAATATTAAGGGAGCCGATTGTCCAATATATTTTTTGTGCAGTTAAATCGCAGTAGCTGCTTAGGAAGTAAGCACGTCTATTGTGCAGTCAGCTAAGAATTTACTGTAACAGGCTTCGCTGCAGAACTTCTTTGGCCTGATCGAAATAAGGTTGCCATTCGATTTCCGGTTTGCCATATTTCAGGCAGTCGCGCACTTTCTGCAGAGTGTTTTTCGCCATGTGGGGACAGCGATTGCAGGCGCAGGTTTCACCAGAGGAAGCCATGATACCGGGAACAGGAAGATACGTGTGCTGTGGAGCCGACTTCTGCAGTGGGTGAATCATGTTTGCTTCGGTAGCGATCAGAAAGATTCCCGGCTCTGTGATTGACATCACGTATTGCCGTAATTTTTCGGTACCACCAATGAAGTCAGAGACTTCCAGAATCGAGTGCGGACACTCGGGATGTGCCAGGACCAGTGAACCGGGATTATTCTTCTTAGCACGCAGTAAATCCTGGACACTGAAGATTTCATGCACCATACAGGAACCAGGCCACAGAATCATTTCTCGTCCGGTTACTTCCTGCAGATAACGGCCGAGGTGTTGATCGGGCACAAACAGGATTTCTTTATCTGTGGGGACCCGGTCAATAATTTCCCGGGCATTTCCGCTGGTGACAATCCAGTCGCACAGACTTTTTACTTTTGCACTGGTATTAATGTAGGCGACGGTTTCGAAATCACGACCTTCTGCACGTAATTTCTTCTGAAACTGATCCAGATCTCCAAATTGACAGCTGTCGGCCAATGAGCAGCCCGCGGTCAGGTCCGGCAGTAGAACCGTTTTGTCAGGGCTGAGGATTTTTGTGGATTCCGCCATAAAATGAACACCGGAAAATACAATTGTCGATGTCTTCACATTGACGGCGTCACGGGCCAGTTTCAGGCTGTCACCCGTGAAATCGGCGATTTCCTGGATATCCCCATCAATATAAAAGTGAGCCAGGAGTGTTGCATCCTTCTCCTTTTTAAGTGATTCAATTTCATCCATCAGATCGAGAGGATCTTCATAGATTTCATCACTGTGATCAATTGTGGGCAACGACATTGGCTTTCACCTTATAGAATATCTGTCAATAGTCCGTTTTCGTGGCAGACACGGGCTACCGGTCAAAAGTTCAATAACTTCAATCAGTTAAATCTGGATGATTTGAAACCCTTCGAGTACAACTGCAGTAGTATTGTTTACAGAAAATCATCCTCGTCAAGCGGTTGATATTCTATATAATAACGTGAAGGTTTAGAACTCTATGGCAGATCAATCATTACGAATCCTGATTTTTGGCGCCCATCCGGACGATTGCGACATCAAAGCAGGCGGATCAGCGGCCCTGTATCAGCAGGCTGGACATACCGTGAAATTTGTCAGTGTCACCAATGGGGAGTCGGGGCATCAACGACTTTCGGGGTCTGAATTAGCCGATATTCGGCGTGCAGAAGCCACAGCGGCTGGAAATGCACTTGGCATTGAATATGAAGTACTCGGCAACCGGGATGGATACCTGCAGCCGACCATTGAAGCCCGATTCGAAATCATTCGTCTGATTCGGAACTTTCACCCCAATCTGATCCTGACACATCGACCCAACGATTATCATCCTGATCACCGTTACACCTCACAATTAGTCTGTGACGCCGCCTACATGGTCACGGTGCCTCCGATTGTGCCCGAGGTTCCTGCATTGCGGAAAAACCCTGTCATTGCATATCTCTCCGATCATTTTACCCGCCCCTACCCATTTTCACCAACAGTCGTTATTGATGTGGAACCGGTGTGGGATCGGATGATTGACGCTTTGGATTGTCATCAGTCCCAGTTTTATGACTGGCTGCCTTTTAATCACTTTTATGAAGATGAGGTCCCTGCAGATCCCGGTCAGCGGAAAGCCTTTCTGAGCAAAAAAATGAAAGCGCGCATCGGCCCGCTGGCTGATCGCTATCGCGATTTAGTCATTCAAACTTATGGAGAAAAACGGGGGCAGGAAATTCAGCTGATCGAAGCGTTTGAGCCCTGCGAATACGGTTCCCCATTAACAGAGGAAAATCGCAAAGTCCTGTTCCCTTTTCTGCCTTGATGTCTTGCAAATTTACTGTACGAGAAATATCAAATCCATGCGAATACCAGTTCTAAAAATGATAACGGTCGTATGTCTGCTGCTGAGTATCGACTCTTCCCTGGCAGAGGAAACTGCCGCCGAACGTGGCTATCGCCTGCTGACGACAAAGGCTTATTTACCACCTGATTTTGATCAGGAAGTTCTGAACGACTTGTGGAAAGTCTGGCCTGATGACTGGAGACAGAAAGCCGAACAGGCTTCGCCGGAAGCACGCCGCGAACTGATTTTTTCCTATTACGGAATCATGAACCGGCCTGGTTCTGAAGAGGCCCCGCTGGGTTATGTTGTGACGCCCGAGCAGAAGTGGGTCATGAACTGCTTTAACTGTCACGGGGGGAAGGTGGCTGGAACTGTGATTCCCGGAGCCCCCAACAGTCACGTTGCCCTGCATACCCTGACCGAAGATGTGAGTAAAGTCAAACTGCAGCAGTTGAAAAAACTGAGCCACATGGATCTGGCTGCGATCGGCATTCCGCTGGGCACAACGCATGGAACCACGAATGCCGTGATCTTTGGGGTGGTTCTCGATTCTCTCCGTGATCCGGATATGAATTTTGACAGGAACCGTTCCGTCCCCAGTCTGCTGCATCACGATATGGATCCCCAACCCTGGTGGAATGTCAAACGGAAATCACGGATTTACGCAGATGCATTTATCACCAAAAATCACAGGGCATTGATGCAGTTTATTCTCATTCCACGAAATAACGCGCGTCAAATCAAGAAATGGGAATCCGATTTTGCAGATATTCTGGCTTATATTGAATCACTGGAAGCCCCCCGTTATCGCTGGTCCATTGATGAGAAACTGGCCCGTCAGGGAGAAGTTGTTTTCAACAATCATTGTGCCGACTGTCATGGAACTTATGGTAGTGAAAGTGACTATCCGCTCAAAACGGTTCCGATCACAGATCTCAAGACTGATCCTGTTCGGTTGAATTCGCTACCACCCAATTATCGCGCCGCATTGAACCTGAGTTGGCTGTCCCGCTACGGTAAAGATCCTGTGGTGGAAGACCCGGGCGGTTATGTGGCTCCTCCCTTAAACGGAGTCTGGGCCTCTGCCCCGTATTTTCATAACGGGTCTGTTCCCACCTTGTGGCATGTCTTGAATCCACAGGAGCGGCCTGAAATCTGGCAGCGCACAGAAAACGGATATGATCAGACCCAGGTAGGGCTGGAAGTGGAGACGTTTTCGAAAATGCCCCAAGATCTCTCAACGGTGCAAAAACGACTTTATTTTGATACGAGCCAGTTTGGTAAATCGGCCAAAGGCCACGACTACCCGGATGAGCTTACACAGGAACAGAAGCAGGCCGTTCTGGAGTATCTTAAAACGCTTTGATGAATTGCAGCATTCCGGCTTCCGCTTCCGGTTGCATACCAAACAGGTACATCATCGCCATGAAGTTCAAAAACAGCAGAGGCAACCAGAGATAAAATCCTGCAGCTGCGGTTGCGCGTGCCATGGTGATCGGTGCACCCGCCGGTGGTTTCTCATTGGAAAGATAACCGGGTGTCCATTCACCGCCATTCGGTTTGATATACTTGACCCGCGTTTTCCACAAGTAGAGGCAAACGACGATCAGAAACAAAACAGCGGCGATTGTAATCATAGGGTGCACGGACTGCGTTTCATCGCCTAGTTTCGCTGCATTCTCGGGAAACTGACTCATCATTTTGGCTACGGTAACAGCGAACGCATTATTCAGAAAATGCACCAGTACCGGTGCCCAGAAACTTTTGGTCACGACATACACGAAGTGCATGAATATACCCAGTGGAATCACGGCAATGGCATGCGCCGGATGCATGTGAACCAGCCCAAACATGATAGATGTAATCAGAATGCCGGGAATCAAGCCCCACCGGGCCAACAGGCCGCGGCCAATCGCACCGCGGAACACCAGCTCTTCACCAATCGCGGGACAGACGGCGATCACCAGGATCAGTGCCCACAACGAACTTTTTTCCGCCATATCCTTGACGATTTCCATCGTCTGCATCTTATCAAACTGCTGGAGCCAGGGTATCTGCTCAGCAAACGCCGTCCAGATACCGTAGGCAATGCGATAAAATTCACCAGACAGCATGGACAATGGTAACACGCAGATGAATAACAGAAATCCGGTCGAAACAGCAAAGGGTTGCAGGTTCAGTTTCCCCAGTACATTTTTGCCAAAACGCAAAGCAACCACAGCCATCACAATTAACACAAAGATGCCCTGCTCTACTCCTGCCAGTTCGAGCGTATGAGTCTCTGAGATTTCAGAGAGCAGCTTGGCGATTTTGGCTGCAGTGTCTGGGAGTTGTTTTGTCGCCATCAGAAAGACGACAAAGCCGACCAAAAAAAACATGAGTCCGATAAAATGTACAAAGATGACTCCAAACATCCAGCAGATCGCTTCGAATAAACCGGGCCCCGGCGGTCGAACAGGCATGATTTGTCGAGGAACATCCTCTGCGCTGGCAGTCTGCACCGCTTCGTTTAGAAGATCATCCATTGTCTTCTTTGACTCTTCAGAGAACGGATCGATCTGTGAATTCTCTATCTGAGAACTTTCCGTTTGATCCAGTGAATCGAACAGAGGCTCCGATGACTCGGATGAGGGATTTTCGGAGGCAGCCATATAGGGTCTCAGTTTCCGGAAAGTGTTCGATGAGAATCCCCCGCATTCGCAGACAGGGATGCGTTTTAAGTGTGCGGCTTGCAGGGGTTTATGTGAAGTAGATGGATCAAGGGAGCGTAGAACTCCCCTTATTCAGTCTATGTCTTAATAGTCGTTGTGACAGGGTTTGAATTTCATTTTTTTCGAGGAAATCGGTAATTTATCTGGAATAATCCAAATTGCTGAGCGAATAAGACAGCTACGCAATCACGGCAGATAAAAACTCTTGATTTCAATTCGCTCACAAACGGTTATGATAGCAGCAGGGCCCTGTTATGAAAGAGTCATTTTTTACTGATTTTCCCCGTTTGGCTGGGCAAGATTCTGAAATGTTACCAGATTCCAATTCTGAAATAGAAGACCAATACAGTCAGTTACAATACTGTGCGAATTGTAACGCGACGTTCTTTCAGAAAGAAGACAGTGTGCACTGTCCAGACTGTGGTGCGGTGGTCGCCGGTCTTTCTGTTGATGACCTTCAGGAAACACTTGTGATTAAAGATTACAGGGATGCTGCTTCTTCGGATGCCGGCAGTAAGAGGGAAGATCCAATTACTGGTCAGGATCTACACGTCTATCGCTGTCAGTCACTGATTGGTCGTGGTGGAATGGGCATGGTTTATCTGGCAACACACCGTGATCTGGGACGACAATGTGCCTTAAAAATTCTGTTGCCGCATCTTGCGAAACGTGACCCCGAGTATGTCCAGCGGTTTTTGCACGAAGGACGCGCTGTCGCAACACTCAGTCATCCGAACATCGTCACAGCGCATGCGATTGGTGAGGAACGGGGGTACCGTTTTCTGGAAATGGAACTGATTGCCGGTCGCGCTTTAAGTCACGTGGTCCGTGAAGACGGACCATTAATGCCCCTGCACGCCACTTCCCTGATCGCTCAGGTTGCTTCCGGCCTCGGGACCGCACATGTGAAAGGAATTATCCACCAGGATTTGAAACTGGAAAATATTCTGCTCACTACTGCAGGCATTCCCAAGATCGCGGACTTCGGTCTGGCGAAACGGATCAATGCCGATGAAAAACTGGCCGCACCGCAAAATCTGGCTGGAACACCCAATTATATGGCACCGGAACTGTTCCAGGGAGCGCCCGCATCTGCAACCTCAGATGTCTATTCTTTAGGGGTCTGCTTCTTTGTACTGCTGACGGGGCAGTTACCACATCGAGGTTCGAATTTTAATTCACTGATTCAGGAAGTCACGACGAAATCTGCCCCGAGTGTGCGTGACCTCTGTCCTGATATTCCGCTGGAGATTTCTGAGTGTGTTTCGCTGATGCTCGATAAGAGCCCTGCGAATCGATTTCAGAATGGATACATGGCTGCCTTATTTCTGAATGCGGTTCTGGGACAGGTGCAGAATATCGAAGCCATGCTTCACGAGGCATTTGCAGATAACAGTCTGGTCACCTGGAAACGAAAGGGCCAACAGTACATTCTGGAGGTCCGGCAGTCAGAACAGCGAAAACAGACCGTCTTCATCGAGCCGAGCGACCATCAGATGCACGAGCGTCTGTTGTTGATTTACAGTACCTGCTGTGATGCCCAGCCTGAATATTACGAAGAAGCACTCAGACTGAATGCGGAAATTTCACATGGCGGGATTTCGATTCGCGAAGTCAACGGCGAAACGAAATTTGTCATGGTAGATACCTTCCCCCGCTCGACCGTGGATGCTGAGGATATCCGCAAGAGTGTTGTTGCCGTCGCACAACATGCCGACGATGTGGAAAAGAAGTTGACCGGATACGATCTCCATTAATTCCGCATTATGTTCCGGTCTGATCAGATCCGCTTAGAGTGATTGTAACGATCATTTATTTTAGCGCCGCTGGTGAGTTGCTGAAAATAGTTTGTAAACATCGCTGGATGATCGTCTGGTGTTTCTCAAAAACATGCCCGTTATCAAAACAGTCATTAAAACTGGGTGAACCCACTCAGTCATGTGGAATCACGTTCGATTCCAGTGAGATCTTAAATCAAGAGCTTGACCGTCCATTCCTGTCACTGATATAGTCAATATCATATCAAAATGGCCGTTTTCGGCTTACGAAGCTGGATCAATCCTCCCGCAAGCATTCGATGTGTACATCCGACACGGGTTTCGGTGGCCGGATACAGGAGTTAAGGTTTTCAGCCTGTTTCAGCAAAGTCTCTGTGGGAATTTCCTGGGATGAGACGATATACTTTTAATACGTTTGTGGTCTGTTAAAACCACTTTCTATTCTGATCGAAGAGTAACTCCGGGGTATTTCATGCGTCCATCACTTAAATGTTCTTTCGCGACCGTTTTTGTCTGCAGCTGCCTGTTTTTCATTTCCCTGGGAAATCAGGCATTCGCTCAGAAAAATACGTTGAATCGAGGATTCTCAATCAGTCCGGATCTGGCGGCAACGGGAGAAGAACTGGCGTCTCAGAAATCACTGTGGGTCCTGGAAACCGTCTTCAAACCAATGCGAATGGTGCGAATGGACCTGACAAACCCTCAAACCGGTAAAAAAGAGAAGACCCTGGTCTGGTACCTGGTCTATAAATGCGTATTGCGACCAATTGAACGACCGAATTCGACTAATGAGTTCACTCCTGAAAACGCTGAAGTCTCCCCACCGGGACCACCTTTATTTGTTCCGGAAATCACATTGATTACGAATGATAACGGACAACAGAAGATTTATCCCAATCAGATTCTGCCTGAAGCGGAACAAATCATTAATCAGCGGGAACGGTATCAATTCAAAAATGCCGTGGACATTATCGGAGAATTGCCTCCTGAGACACCGACCGATTCCAAAGATGAAAAAGCCATTTATGGTGTCTGTCTCTGGACCGGCATTGATCCCGGAACGGATTATTTCACAGTTCTGTTTTCCGGTCTCACTAATGGCTATAAAAAAGTCGAAGGTCCGGATGGGAAAACCATCACTTTGCGCAAGACTCTGGTTCAGCAGTACTGGCGTCCTGGCGATGAGTTTGGACAGCAGGAACAGGAATTTCGGCCCAAAGGTAAACCCTACTGGGTTTATCTTCCCGATGATCCGCAGGTCGCGGCAAAGATGAAAAAAGAACTGAACATGGAAGAGAAGCCTGCTTCCTGATACAGAATTTAACCAGTTCTTATCAAAAATATAGTGGGAAGTTGTCCAGAAATTGGATTATCTCTTGCAAGTTCTGGCTGGATTCGCCAATATACGGCCTCAATTAACAGTATTTTCTTAAAATGCTCCTGCACAGGGGCAACTTTTGCTACCTGAGGAATGATTTAATGGCACATAAGAAAGGTCAGGGTTCCAGCCGTAACGGTCGTGATTCACAAGCACAACGACGCGGAATTAAAAAATTCGGCGGCGAAAGTGTGCTGGCTGGGAACATCATTGCCCGTCAATGCGGAACGAAATGGCACCCCGGAAAAAACGTGGGCATAGGCCGCGACTACACCATCTTTTCATTGGTGGAAGGAAAAGTTTACTTCGATAATGAAGGCCGACGCATCAACGTTGAGCCTGTATTGAACTGATACTCTTCCGTACAAGACACAGCTGAAGGCTTCCTGAACGACTGATTCAGGAAGCCTTTTTTCGTTTTACCGGTTATGCCCTGCTGTCAGGGAGACCGAGATTTTCGTAGGAGTCTGCTCTTTGCCGCGGAGTACGGTTACCACAACGGTATCACCTGGCTTTTTGCTTTCAATGTAGTCCAGGAAGTCAGATGCCGTTTTTACCGGTCTCTGGTCGACGGCTACAATCAGATCAGCGGCAGCACGATCAATCCGTTCCACCATGAGCAGCCCCCTGCGCTTCGTTTCAACTTTCGGTCCACGGATTCCAGCTTTTTCTGCGGGACCACCGGGAGTCAACTTGGCGACTAACAGGCCTTGTTCGGTCTCATAAACACGTTGAATCCCAATTTCAGGATGAACCATGTGACCATGGGTCAGAAGTTGGGGGACGACACGTGAAACCAGATTAGACGGAATCGCAAACCCCACGCCGGAACTTTGCCCCGTATTGCTGGCAATGGCGGTATTGATCCCGATTAATTGACCATGCGAATTGAGCAAAGGGCCTCCTGAATTACCCGGATTTACGGCAGCATCAATCTGAATAATTGACTTAATCGTACGGTTGCCCCGCAGTTTCAAGGAGCGATTCAGGCTGGAGATGATGCCGCAAGTCATGGTTCGTTCCAGGCCAAAAGGATTACCAATGGCAAACACACGTTGCCCGACTTTCAATTTACTGGAATCAGCCATGATCACCGGTTTCAGAATGCCTGGCTCCTCTTCAATCTTAATGACGGCGATATCGTTTATTGCATCAGCGCCCACAAACTTGGCGGTATATGATTTCCCATTGAAGAGAGTCACATTTACCTGTTGCGCGTCTTCGATCACATGGTAATTTGTCAGGATGTGCCCGGATTGATCAATGATCGCTCCCGAGCCGGCCCCTTCCGTATCATATTCCAACAAGAAAAACCCATCTGTTTTGGTGCTCTTTGTCGTGATATGAACAACGCTTTTATTTAATTTCTCATAGACACTGACGTTAATCTCTTCTTCAGGTGACAACCCACGCTGATTGAACAGAACGGTTTCAGGAACGGCCAGCGTCTTATTGGCTGTTGACTTAGGCGCCTCTGCGGCCAGTGGAGTGGGAGGTAGAATTTGTGGACCTGAGATGCGGGGAGGTGCCTGAGCTTCAGAGGTAGACATCATCCCAGCCCCGGATGATTCAAATGAAGCCACAACCAGACCACCGATTATCGCTGATACAATACAACCAAGAACATATTTCATGTGACACCTCGCACAACTCGAAACACTAGCAAAATGGGTAAAACAAGAAGCCAGGGAGCTGACGGAAAATAACGTTGCGGTTCGATTTTGAAAGAATTATTAAAATTAGCATGGAATCTTGACCGAACTCCATCATAATTCCTTGCCGGAATGTCAGTGAAGTTCTGAGACTGATAAAATAAATCGTCAACCGAAAGAATTCCATCTCATTATTACAATTCTTTCGCCAGCGTAAATAGGAATTCAAGTAGTCCCTGGCAGTGAAAGAAGGCTTACTTGAATTCCTTCTAAAGAATGACTGATGTTTTCCAGCAGCGTTCCCGTTTCAGCGTGACGAAAGGATTGAGATGCGTCGAATTGCACTTCTAACAGCAGGTGGCGACACGCCCGCTTTAAACGCCACTATCTTCGGAGCTGTCGAACGAGCCAATGAACTGCGAGTACAGGTTGTCGGAATTATTAAAGGCTTCGGCGGCTTACTCGATCCCAACGTCCCCCATATTCGATTAAATCCGCTGTATTCAACGCTGCCAGAGCTCGATCCCCGCTGTGGGGGTACAATTCTCGGTTCGTCTCGTACTTATATTGATGAATCGCATGCTGGCGAGTTGCAGTTGGTGAAAAAGCGACTGGATCAATTAGGAATTGAGGGGCTCATCTGCATTGGTGGTGACGGTACCTTGAACGGGATGCAGCCGATTTCGCAGTTCATGCCCTGCGTCTTAGCCCCCAAAACCATCGATAATGATCTGGGACTGAATTACCCGGACGAAACCAATGAGTGGGTACGCGAAAGCAATCCTGAGACTCAGAAGTATAAATATCGCAAAATGCCTGGTAAGCAGGATCTGGAACTGGACGATATCGTTAACTTTGCAACACCCGGATATGCGACAGCCGTTTACGTCTGTGTGCAGGGAGTGCAGCGAATTCGTTCTACAGCAGAAAGCCATCGCAGAATTGCCATCATTGAAGTCATGGGACGAGAATCCGGATACCTGGCATTAGGCGCCGCGTACG
The DNA here is from genome assembly GCF_007746795.1 of Gimesia algae. Lineage (NCBI taxonomy): Bacteria > Pseudomonadati > Planctomycetota > Planctomycetia > Planctomycetales > Planctomycetaceae > Gimesia > Gimesia algae. The sequence continues at coordinate 760,633 of NZ_CP036343.1, read as the reverse complement.
GCCAGCCTGATATCATTCTGATTCCTGAAGTCCCATTGGATTATGAACGATTCGAACGTCGCGTTCGCGACCTCTATGAAATACAGAAGAATGTGGTCATCGTCATCGGTGAAGGATTACGTGATCAGGATGGAAAACGTCTGGGGGATATTTCGAAAAGTGTCGATCCGGCTGGGAATGTCATCTTCAGCGGTGCTGCAGAAGTCCTGCAGAATATGTTAATCGAATCCCTGGGTGATCACTATTTCGTATCCCGAAAGCGGCATGATCTCGCAAAACAGGCAACATTCACGCGAAAAATCGGGCATACACAACGCGGTGGCCGTCCGATCCGCTTTGACCGTCACTATGCAACGCAACTGGGAGGCAAGGCCGTTGATTTGCTGGTCCAACGGCAGAATAACTATGTCGCGATTTTACAGTGGAATGAGCAGCAGGGATTTTACGTCAGTTCGATCAACGGAAATTCACTGAGAGATGCCTGGCGCGGAATTCATGCGCGGACTCTGCATCCGGCCTTTTACGATGAACATCGTTATCAGCCTTCAAAACTGGGAGTGAACTACCTTTCCAAAATCTTCGCGAATGCAGTTGGCTCCGATGATCTGGAAATACTACGCGAAGATCTGTTTGATACCGGGCACCTGAAAACCCGATATCAAAGTATCAATGTCAGCGTTCATAAGCACATTCGGTATTTGAATACCGAGGAGGGATCGGATCACTCCCAGCAGTTTTAAGGCTCCTGTTGGGGGATCTCAAATGCTGCCGGTTGAATCTCAGGAACGAATACAGGCTGAGTGGTAGCGGGAGTCTCAGGTTTTGTCTGGCCCGAGATGGTGAATGTGGCCTGCACGGCATTCTGCTTCAGAGTGCCCGCATTGGCGGCCATTGACATGCGTAGTTCTTTCTTGGTGGAGAGATAATTTGAGGCCATGGTGTCGGAATGAATCATGATATCATCCACTACATACTGTCCCTGCTGTTTTTTAAACAGGACGGTCGCCCCCTGCCGCTCATTTCCCAGCTGAATTCGCGAATAGCCTTCGTTTTCATTGATTTCGAGACTGTTAAGCTTGGACATCATGAGTTTGGGAATGTTATAGGCCGTCTGGGGAACCTGATCCACCTGTCGCCAGACCAACTCATTGAAGTCGCGTGAGGAATGACGCTGAAGGTTTCTAATATTTTGTTCGTGCATAGAGAAGGCATAGTTCTGAACCTGGACCAGCATTTCCAGTGTAGCTTTCACTGACGAAGGGCGGCCTTTCAGATCCAGTTGAATGTCATCAACCAGCAGTTGTCCCAGGTGTTCTCGCAAGATGTAAGTGACGGGCAGATTACCCTGTCGCGCAAATACTTTTGTGATGGCACCATTGAATTGAATGTCCAGAATTTCAAACCCTGGCTCGGTAAATTCATCCAGAGGTAGCTGAGTGACCAGTTGAGGTTCGACTTGCTTCCAGACGCGCGATGAGAAGTCGGGGGTGGAACTGAAGTCCAGAATTTTCATATCTCGCTTCGAAAGTGCTTCACTGAATACCAGAGTGATTGCCCGAGATGAGAAGAGTGATGTCAACGTTACCTGTTGATTCCCCTGATCCTGAAAGAGCGTTACTTCTTCTACAAGATATTTTTCAGGAACATCAATTTCGTCTGATTCTATTTTGATCAGCGATAAATTGATCATTTTACCATTGTTCTGTGTCACAAAGTTAGCCAGATTGTTTTCAATTCGCAGGTCATAGTCTACGGCAGCATCATGCGACTGAGGCAAAGCAGCCAGTTTCAGGTCGGCAAAATCGAGACTGCCGCGAAAAAACTGATCTGCTGAAGATTCTTTCAGTTTCTCTTTATCATTCTGGTTATAGGCGTCAAGGAAGTTACTGACTGTCAGGAGCATATTTGCCTGTTTTTTGGCTGATGCAATATGTTGTCCATCCACTCGTGACTCGACGGCAACATCAGTCGCTTTCCATTTCCCATCTTTCAGCTTCATGGAAATTACCATTTCGCCAGAGCGGCGTGGCAAACGGACGATTGCGATATTCTTATCCAGTTGTGCATCGGGGCGTCGACTTTTCGAGCTCTTGGAATCTCCAGCGACCTTTTGGGACAGTTTTGCCAGGAACGCAGGCTGCAACTGTTCGAGGTACTTTTTAAATTCACCCTCTGTTGTACCGAGGATGTCGTCGCGATTACCCGTTTCCCACGCGGCGACGAATTCCCGAATTGTAAGCAGTAAATCCATCTGCTCAGTCACTGATTTCATGACAGTTAAGTTCCGCTGCTTCTGTTTGATATAGATGTCATCCACAACCCATTCTCCGGTTTTGGTGACTCGCTTAAGTTCGTAGAGCAGCTTTTTCTTGTTTTTACCGACTTCTGCTACCACTTTTTTATGATTTTCAGAGATGTCTGTGATCTCAACAATCGTCGTTTCACCCGTGGGAATCTTGAGGATTTTCAAATCGTCCATCGAAGTCTTGTCCCGCAATGCAACTTTCGAAAATTTCATTGTCGTGTGATGTTTCAACGACTTTAGATCTTCGTTTTCGATGGCTTTTGAAAACTGTTCAATCGCTGTTACTTCGACTAACGAAGCGCAGCCCGTCGCAAATGCCAGTAGGAAAAGACCGCTCACCAGAGAGAAACCGTTTTTTAACATCATGATTAGTCCGGGTAGGTATTGAAGTTTTGAGAGGAGTGAGATTTGTTGTTGCAATCCCGGAACTGTTGAACTGAGTGACTCAAGATGTTCTAAGCTCAGGAATGAAAAGTGACAACTGCTTCTGGTTTGAGAGCCCGAAAGCGAGTTGTGAGAGAGGATGCGTTTTTTGACATGATTATTGATTTGAGTCAAGGTGGTTCTTGGGGAAACGGGCATGTTTTACTGTACTTTTTAGAAAATAATTGCCCTTGGCCCGGATCGGGAAATCCATATAATCCATCCGCTCACCTTTAGTTCATTTCTTCACAGCCTGTTGGCATTCAATCGATTGCTCAATTCGAGCGGGCCCCCGAATCTCCGGACTTCCATTACCTGGAAAAGTAGGTTTCTGTGAAACGAACATTGATATTAATTTGGTCTCTTCTCTGGATGGGGCTGTTCGCTCCCGCGCACGCCGAGTCTGAGGATGCGCTTACGATTCCGGTCAGGATTCGTGTTGAGTGGGGAGAATCGGTTCCCCGTCACTGGGGGGCACAATTCGATTTGACGGGGTGTGAACTGCTTTCAGTGAAATCCCTCGGCGTCGATGCGGATGAAGCCGCAGTCTTAAAGACAGCAGGTCAGACGATTCGGTATCAGCCACACTCACGGCGCGTGTTTAACAGTGTTGAGTTTGTGATTCGTGGAATGGCTGATGCAAAGCTCCGGGTGCTGGTGCAGGATCGGGATGATCCTCATGTTTCATTGAAACAGCAATTCGACTTGAAGGATATTCTGGTTCAAAAATCAATTATTCCCCTCAATCAGACGGCTGCCCAGTTGATCGTACAGCAGGCGCCTGGCGACTCTTTCGCCTTACATGTCAGGCATCCTCATCTTGTTTTCAAGCCAGATGAAGAAATCAAAGTCCAGGCTTTTCCCCATTTCCTCTTCGATAAAACAGCGGTGCCCGGTAAGGAACTGAACTGGAATATTCAAAGAGCACGTTCAGATGAGTCTGTTGCGTCGGGAGTTCTCCCGCTTCCCACACAGGATCGTGCGGAACTGCTGAAACAAGGCGTTAGCCTGTCTGTCAGGGCACCGGCGAAAGGTGAGTACGATCTGGTGATGACAATGGGAAGTCAGCAGGCCGCGGTCCAGTTTGCAGTTGTTACGCAATCGCAGCCTCGGCCTCACATCAAGGCATTGATTCCAGAAACCGGGATTCTGGTAGATGAACTCTCCCTGCATGGTACTCTCGATCATCGTGATCTGATTAAAAGGCGTCCCGGTGGTCGGTTCAGAAATTCATTGAAGTCATTTTTTAATTCCAATCCAGCCCTCGAACAGTCGGGGAAACAGTCTCCCCCCTGGTCAGCCTGCCACTTGCGGATTAAAAATCTGCATCGTCCTCATAAATTGCTTGTAACCTACCCGATACAAACCGGCGCCAAACTGGGTTTCAGTATTCTGGAGCCTGATGCCGCTGGCCAGCTGGTTCCCGTCGGTATTGATGCAGGCGTTTATCAGACTGATGTTGAAGTGTCTGCTACAGACCAGCCCGAAGAATTGCAGGCTGAAATACTCTTCTGGCCTAAAGTTGATGATCCCATACTTTTGTTTCATAGTCTGGGTTCCACAGATCCCGCAGAGGTGACGAGAGTTGAAGTTTTTGAGCTCCCTGCAATATTGCAATCGCGATCTGCGTCTCAAGACGAAGACAGTTCTGGTAAAGAAAAGAGTCGGCTGACCGGACCTTACCTGCAGAAACCATTGTTACCGGAAATATTTGGGGCAACTCAGGTGTTAGACAGCAAAAGTCATCGCAGTCTGGACGACTGGCAGACTTTTCGGGAAGCGGGTGAGCGCCTGACTTACTATTTAAAATACCACCGTTTCAACAGTGTTCTGATGGCTGTCTCAGCAGATGGAAGTGCCATCTATCCTTCCGAGTTCCTGGCACCGACGCCCCGTTATGATTCTGGAGTCTACCATTCGTCTGGGCAGGATGTCGTGCGTAAGGATGTTTTAGAACTGTTGTTTCGGATATTTAACCGGGAGAAGTTAACACTGGTTCCGGAGTTACAGTTTTCTTCCATGCTGAATTCACTGGAACAGATGCTGCAGGATAATTCCGAAAAGTCTGCAGGGATTGAACTGGTGAATTCATCCGGACAGACCTGGCGTGAAGCAAAAGGAACCTCGCGCGGACAGGCTCCTTTTTATAACCCCATTGATCCAAGGGTTCAGGCTGAGATTGTCAAAATATTCCGTGAGCTGGTGGTACGTTATAAACAGCACCCCTCGTTTCAGGGGGTTGCGGTTCAATTAAGCTTGAATGGTTACCTGCAACTTCCTGGATTGGACTGGGGCTATGATGACCAGACAGTTCAGCAGTTTCAGAAAGAGACAGGAATCAAGATACCCTTTAGTACGGAAGTAAACAAATATCAGGATCGTTATCGATTTCTGACGACAACGGCTTTACCGCAGTGGACTTTATGGCGTTGTCAGAAAATCCGGGAACTGCATCAACTGTTAGCGGATGTTCTACAGGCAGAATCACCTGATGCGCAGATTGTTTTCTCTGCCCGGGAGTTACTGCCATCCCGCAGTCACGAAGGTGATGTGATCACCGCTCTCAAGGCGGGATCCATGTTTCGGCCCATCTTAATGGAACTGGGTCTGGATTTTTCCCATTATGATCAGATCGAAAATGCGGTTGTACTCAGGCCCGGGCATTACGATTCGCAACAACAGGTCTCCTCATTGGCACACGTGCTGAATACACATCCCTCAGTCGATGGTGCCTTTAAAGCTCGCTTGAGTGGTGCTCTATTTTATCACGACCCTGTCGAAATCCGGATCGCTGAATTTGATCGGATTTCTCCCTGGCAGCCGGCATTTACCTGGCTGGTTTCGCAGGTCTCACCCGCGGCGGCAAGTAATCGAATCCGATATATTCATTCAATTGCCAGACAGGACCCTTATTTCATATTTGATGGAGGCTGGACCATCCCCTTTGGCCAGGAACGTGCAACGGAATCGATTCGTCGCCAGTTCCAGCAACTTCCTCCACGCCCTTTTCAGACAATTGATGTAGCAGCACAACCTGTGATTACCCGCTTATCCCGCGGTAAAGATAAAGCCTTTTTCTATGTTGTGAACGATTTCCCCTATCGATGCCAGGTTACGCTCGAAATGACAGTTCCTACTAAGGCACCGGTGATTGATCTCAAATCTGGTGAAGCTCTGACGGCAAAGCAACTGGGGGAAGGCTCAAGGCGGTATTCAGTCACTCTGGAGCCATTTGATTTTCAGGCATTTCGGATAGATGATTCGCAGATACAGATCGAGGCGGTTCGTTGTAATATTGCTGAACAGGACCGCATGCACCTGCAGGCCAAAATTGAGCAGAAAAAACAAAGTCTGGTGAAGCTTCATCAGTCCATGGATGAGTTGACAGCCGTTGTCTTTCATGCAGATTTTGAAAGTAAAAGTTCACGCGACTATATTCTGGCTGGCTGGGAGTCAAAGGTTTCCCAAGGCAATGCCTGGACGATTGATTCGACCGAAGCGCATTCTGGTAAAACATCACTGGTGCTGGGAAGTGCGCCGGGAAATAATTTCCTTCGTACAAATGAAATTCCACTCCAGGATTCCCGCTATCTGAGTATGAGTGTCTGGATGAAGTCCAAAGCCAGTGATATGCGAGTTCGGATTGCATTAGAGGCGGAGCAGAATGGAAAGCTGAAAGTGCAGTCAGCGATTATTTCTGTAGATCAGCACTGGCGCAAATATCTGTTTCGTGTCAAAGATATACCAGCAGATCAAATTCAGAATGCCCATATCGTCGTCGAGAAACTGGGCTCCGAAAAATTGTGGATTGATGATGTTGATCTGCAGATCCATCAGATTTCGCCTGAGGATGATCGTCAGTTGACGAAGCTGGTCTCAACGCTGTCTCTTGCCTGGGATTCACAGCGCTATCTCGACTGCTATCGTCTCTTATGCAGCTATTGGGGGCAGTTTGGGGACACTGGTGAGCTCCCCGTCACTCCCGCCGGTGAACCGACTCCGGTAAAGCACGCAGAACGCAGAAGAATCAGAAAACTGATTCAGCGTTGAGTGTGTTGGATTTTGCGCACCTGTCTTCCGTGAGTACTCAGGCTCATAACTACCATTCTGTAAATAGTTTATGGGATTACCCCTTATACACGCTCGCGTGAATGTTATAATAAACATAGGCAGTTCTTTGATCACAATTTCTCTGATTGAATTATCATATCTGCAAGGAAGGAATTGAGATGTCAGCTCGAAAATCCACCACCAGTTCTAAGTCCTCCTCAACGAAATCGCGTATTTCCTCAAAACAGCCTTCCCGCACTAAAGCAGAGAAGCAGAATGGAAAAGTGCACACCATTGGCAGCTATCTCGTGCAGAGATTACAGGATTATGGCGTTACGGATCTATTTGGTATCCCCGGCGATTTCGTCTTGCAGTTCTATGGGATGCTGGAAGAAAGTCCGATTCGTGTTGTGGGAACAACTCGGGAAGATAATGCAGGCTATGCTGCGGATGGCTACGCGCGGGTTCACGGTCTGGGAGCAGTCTGTGTAACCTATTGTGTAGGTGGGTTGAGTCTGTGTAATTCAATAGCGGGTGCGTATGCAGAAAAATCTCCGGTAGTTGTGATCAGTGGGGCACCGGGCATGTCAGAACGGGCGACAGACCCCCTGCTCCATCATCGTGTGAAAGATTTTAATACGCAGCGCGAAGTCTTCGAAAAAATTACGGTAGCAACAGCTTTACTCGATAATCCCATGACGGCTTTCCAGGAAATCGATCGGTGCCTGGAGGCATGTGTCAGATTTAAGCGGCCGGTCTACCTGGAATTGCCTCGCGACTGCGTTCACAAGCAGGCTGTGATACCCCATGTGCCCGATGACAGTCAGCCAGTCAGTGATGAAAATGCATTGCGAGAATCGCTGGAAGAAGCAAAAGGATTAATTGAGGCCAGTAAAAAGCCTGTGATCATCGCGGGTGTGGAAGTCCATCGCTTTGGTCTGCGCGAAGAGGTGCTCCGGTTTGCTGAAAAATTCAATATTCCGATGTGCGCCACAATTCTGGGTAAGTCGGTAGTGAGCGAATCCCACCCGCTTTACCTGGGAGTGTATGAAGGTGCGATGGGGCGAAGCGAGGTGCAGAAGTATGTCGAAGAGAGTGACTGTGTCATACTTCTGGGGACCTTTATGACGGACATTAATCTCGGGATTTATACAGCCCATCTGGACCCGGGCAAATGTATCTATGCTACCAGCGAAAAATTACGAATCAGTTATCATCATTTTCATGATGTCATTTTCTCGGACTTTGTTACTGCCCTGGAAAAACAGAAAATGAAAGTGGTCACTCGGAAAATCCCCGATAATGTCCGTCCGCAGCAGTTGGAGTTCAAAGTCAAACCGGCCCAGCCTGTCACGACAAAACATCTTTTTGAAAGCATCAACCAGATTCTGACAGATGAAACGGTGGTGGTAACGGATGTCGGTGACTGTCTGTTCGGAGCGGTCGATCTGATGATCAATACCCATACCAAGTTTCTCAGTCCTGCCTACTATACTTCAATGGGGTTTGCGATTCCTGCTTCTCTGGGAGCACAGGTTGCTAATCAGAAGTTGAGACCGATTGTGCTGGTTGGCGATGGCGCGTTTCAGATGACGTGCCTCGAGCTTTCGACGGCACTCAAACTGGGTTTCAACCCGATTGTGATCGTGCTCAATAACAAGGGGTACACAACCGAACGATTTCTACAGGATGGTCCATTCAATGATATTCCCGACTGGAAATATCATAATATTACGGATCTGATCGGCGGTGGCTGGGGCTTTGAGGTCCGCACGGAAGGTGATCTGGAGAAAGCCATCAAGGCCGCCCTGGCGAATAAGGACAGTTTGAGCGTGATCAATGTGCATCTCAATCCAACCGACGTGAGCCCGGCTCTGACACGCCTGGCAGACAAGATGTCGAAAACACTTTAGCGTGTATCACATTTAACCGAAGCGCCTTCTGCTCGTATCCAATCGCTCTTTTGGGGTAGTGCAGTAAATCAGAACAGAGACCAGCAGCGATAAAAGAAAAAAGCCGGGCGAGAGTCCCGTTCTCTGCGTCCGGCTAATGTCCTTTCGCTGACAGCTCAAATGAAATTAGTGCATTGAGCTGTCTTATGGCGCGAAAGGGTCCCCCCTGTTTGGAGTCGCTGATGGTGAAAACAGCAGGCTGGTCGAAACCGCGCCTGCTGGAGTTCTCAGTTTTGATTATTGATCCTGCTGGAGTTTGCGTTCCAGTTTGTATTGTTCCAGTACTTCCCGCTGATTATAAAGCTGTTCTTCAGGTCCTGCCGGGTAGAACTGCACATCGTCATTCAGGTAATACGCTGAAGGCAATGTCTGGCCACCAATGCTGGACTGGCAACCGGTGCTGGTTAATCCGATTAATGCCAAACCCAGAACTCCAACACCTGACCAATTTTTTAGCTGGCGAATCACCATGATTTTCCTCGGAATGATAAAGTTGTCGAATGGCACCTGTTGGGGAGACGTGTAAACAGGGTAAGACAGGAGCCGGGAACACCTTGGGAACAGTCCATCCGTGTACTGAATCCAGTCACTTCGATAAAAAGTGATTGCAAGGCCACACAAAACTACAACGTGTGTACTTCTTTTATCGACACGTAAAACCGGAATCTTCGGTATATTCTGCTTAATCGGACAAGATTTTGTATAAAGAAAGTCTGCAGAACATAGATATGGCGGGTTGTGGACATGTGGGCACTGTGTTCACGGTCTGTTTAAGGATTCCGTATTGAGATGTCACCGATTTCACACGAAATTGATAGACACAAAGACAGATCAGTGGCTTGAATCACGGAAGTTTTACTTGAGTTCGGAATGGGCAGATCGTCGTGCGGATTCGATTTTATAAGCTTCCACAATTTTGCACTGGTTAGCAAGCTCTTCTTCAACATCAGCAGGGTAATACTGTACTACATCTCTGCTATAGAATTCAGGTATAGCCTCTGGTTGTACTTCTCTGCTTTGCTCTGAAACCGAAGTGATAAAAGGATATGCGATGAATCCAGCAAGAATCGTAAAGAGCACAATCATCGAAGATCGTGTGAACATCGGAAACCTCGCGAAAGTGAACAACGTTTGAAAGGTAGAATCGATGAGATATTTGAGAGGATGATTCAGGAGGTGCGTAGCATGTTATCGGCTTGATCAGCCCGAAAGATTTGCGCATTTTCCCTGATCTTACAGGCGATCTTTGAAGTCAATTCTGCTGGTTAAATCGTGGTTTCTATTACGATTTGAACGCGCGCTGCAATTCGTCCATTGAAACTTTACCTTCGGCAACCAGTCGGATGCCATCTTTCTGGAAGCTAGGCATATCCTGTTTTTTGGCGAAGGCTTTGATTTTCGCAGGTTCAGCGCCACTGATGATCAACTTCTTCATTTCATCAGTCATATCATACATTTCCAGCAGGAGTGTACGACCGTAATATCCCAGGCCATCACACTTTTCACACGGTTCGATCTCATTGCCATCATCATCGACGGTCTGGCGGGGAGGACGATAAAGCATTTTAGTGGATTTGGGGAGTCCCATTTTCTCAATGAGCTTCGGGTTGGGGCGAAAAGCTTCTTTGCATTGATCACACAGGGTTCTGATCAGTTTATGACCAATCGCAGCTTTGAGCGAGTTCACGCCCTTTTCCAGGCTGCCCGCCAGTTTGCTGTATTTCATAATACCTGCAATGGCATCTTTTGCTGAAAGTTCCGCAATCATCGTAATTTCGTCAGCGACATTCAGGATACTGGCGACGTATTGTTCATCCGTAATGGGATTCAGGTAAATGATATCCGCTTCCATTCGGATGATGCGGCGCAATTCATCATCAAATGTGTCCCCTTCTTTTTTGTCCAGGGTTGCAATATGACTCAGCTCGCGATGTTCGGGATCTGCCAATGCAAAGATCGTGTATTGGTAAGCATCAACCGAACGTACCACACCGATGGTCGTGGTGGTCGTGCCGGAATTCGGGGGGCCGCTGATCATGATCAGCCCATTTCGTCCCTGACTCAAGTCGCGGATCCTGTCTTTGATTTCTTCGGTAATTCCGATGTCATCAGCGCGATCCAGTGGATATTTCATGTTGATCGCTTTGATGGATAGACGCTCTCCGCCTGGTGTCGGCGCGGTTGCCACTCTCAACTGATAGGATACTTCTTCCAGTTCCGCAGCGACTCCGCCTGACTGAGGACGCTTGCGTTCCTGGATGTTTAGTCCTGATAACAGCTTGATGACCTGCACGACAGCCATTCCCTGCTGCTTGGATAGTTTCGGGCCGGGATTGGGAACTCCATCCACATAAAACAGAACCTGGTATCGTTCACCCTTGGGCTCAAACCGCATGTATTCTGCACGCAACGCCAATCCATCGGTAACGATATTTTTCGCAGTCATCAGACCTGCTTTTACCAGCCGGGCATTGTCTTTCAGATTCGCAGGCTGACCATTGAGTGCCCCTTGAAACGAGACCGGTTCGATTTCTTCTTCGAAATCATCATCATCATCTTCCCGGGATTTTCCAAAGCCAAATATCACCAGAGATACCTCTTGAAACAGGTTAAGTGCCTAACTGAAAATTGATCCTGGAGTCTCTCACCCGGAGCAACTGTTAATGCTGTTTAGTTTAGCGGAATTCTTAAAGCAGACCATAATCCCGCAGGGTTTTTTCCAGAACCTGCATTGAACCACTGTCTAACTGTGTCATAGGCAGACGAACTTCACCATTGTCGCGCCCCAGTAACTGCATGGCCGCTTTAATGGGAATGGGATTGGTCGCCAGCCCCAATAGATTCCGGCAGAGACCAAACAGTTTGAAATGCCATTCGCGGGCGAGCGCTAAATCTCCAGCATTGAACGCGTTCAGCATACTTTTCACATCGCCGGGAACAATATTACCCACGACAGAAACCACGCCTTTCCCACCTAATGCCATTAACGGCAGAGTCAGGCTGTCATCGCCGGATAAAACAGCCAGATCACAGGCAGACAGGATATGCGACGCCTGATCCATGGAGCCCGTGGATTCCTTAACAGCGACGATATTGGGAATATCAGCCAGTCGAATAATCGTTTCTGGTTCAATGTTTTTCGCTGTTCGTCCGGGAATGTTATAGATGACGATCGGGATATCAACCGATTCCGCAATGGCCTGATAATGCTGGAAGAATCCTTCCTGCGTAGGCTTGTTGTAATAGGGGGCCACATGCAGGGCACCGTCGACACCTGCCTCTTGTGCGTATTTAGTCAGCTCGATGGCTTCACGCGTGCTGTTCGATCCCGTTCCCGCCATCACCTTAATCCGACCGGCCGCCTGTTTGCAGACGATGGAGATTACCTGTTTGTGTTCATCGTGGGAAAGTGTTGGAGATTCACCAGTTGTCCCGACGGGGCACAAGGTGTCTGTTCCCTGTTCCACGTGATAATCAACCAGAGCGCGGAGCGCTGTCTCATCGATTTCACCATTTTGAAACGGGGTGATCATTGCTACCGCAAGACCTGCGAACAGGTCACTTTGATTCGCCATGCTTTTAATACCTTAATACAAATTCTTCCAGCCAGTTCAGATTGGCTGGTTCAGTTCTTCTTTATGACCAGCTGAGAATGACTTGATGCCTATGCCCGCTGTTCCCAGTCAACATTCGATAATGATGCCAGAGCGAGCTGCAAAGCATGTGTTCCGTCCCGTCCATGACCTTGTGCCTGGACGGCCAGATAGAGTTGATGCCCTAATGCCAGACCGGGAAGACTCAGGTTCATCGCTTTGGCCTCTGCCAGTGCAATTCCCATGTCTTTGATAAAGTGTTCTACAAAGAAACCAGGGTCAAAATTGTTGTCCATAATCCGTGGGCCCAGATTCGAGAGAGACCAGCTGCCAGCTGCGCCACTGCCTACTGATTCCAGGACTGTGGGCAGATCCAGACCTGCCTTGTAGCCGTACAGCAACGCTTCGCAGACGCCAATCATGTTGGTCGCGATGAGAATCTGATTGACCATCTTGGTATGTTGCCCTGATCCCGGGCCCCCCTGATAGACAATCGTTTTCCCCATGGCATCCCAACAGGGTTTGAGTGCCTCCACAACCGCTTCTTCGCCACCAATCATGATGGACAGAGTCCCGTTTTTGGCACCGACATCTCCGCCGGAAACCGGAGCGTCAACACTATAGACACCCTGAGCCTGTGCTGTTTCCGCTACTTCTACCGCCAGAGAAGGATCACTGGTTGTCATGTCAACCAGAATCTTGCCAGCTGTCGCGCCGGCCAGAGCACCCTGCTCCCCGAGGAGTACTTCCCTGACATCCGCAGGAAAGCCAACGATCGAAAAGATGACGTCTGATTTTTCCGCAACCTCTTTGGGAGAATCCGCCCAGTTAGCCCCTTTTTTGATCAGTGGCTCTGCTTTGGATTTACTGCGATTGTACACAGTTGCCGTAAAACCAGCGTCCAGCAGGTGGCCGACCATACTGGCTCCCATCACTCCCGTTCCAATCCAGCCAATTTTCGTCTGACCTGGTTGAATGGTTGGTATCGCCATCTTGCTCAATCCTTTTATCTGATTCCATTTCTTCGAATTACTTAATCATCAATGCAGTTACGTCCATTGAAATCGTAAAAAAATGATTGGTATATCTCAAGTTAGACCAATCATTCTCCTTCGCAGTATATCGAGGTCGGACTCAGAAGTCATATGACTGGTTCATTTTTTTGTCAACTATCACGCCTGCAGACCCTTTTCTGACAGGAATTTAGTGACAGGAGCAAAAGAAACTTGCGATTGGACTGGTAAGTAGGGAAAATCAACCGACCGATCTGGTACGAGCTTTTGAACAGTGCCAGATCCTGGTTGACTTATTTTCAGATGTGGATTCAGGTTATGTCATGATATTGAAATATGTTGTGTGGTGGATGTTCTGTTTTGCCTGCATCTGCTCAGCGAGTTCTGAACTGCAGGCGCAGTCCTGTGGAAACGGATATCCCTGCGGACCGGATGGTGCTCCCCTGCTACAGATGTTGACGCCCCAGGGATTTATGGGAGCGGATTTTCGAGGCAGCTGTTCTCAGCATGACCGCTGCTATCAGATTCCGGGTATCAATCGCCGGTATTGTGATTTACAGTTGCGGAATGAATTACATCGCAGGTGTGACAACTCTGCATTTCCTTTGGGATGCCGCATGATTGCCAATACCATGTATTTACAGGTCCGGTTATTTGGCAGGAGACCGTATTTAAATTCGCAATATCCCGCGACAAATCCTCCTCCTACGCCGTATCCTGTCCATTCATATCCGGCTTATTCGCAGCCTGTTGTGTATTACGGATACTGATCTGCAGCTGAAGAGCTGTTTTAATTGTTACTGATCTCTCTTTCCAGAACGAATCTTTCTCCATGACCGAAGCTCAGGCTTATTTGAACGGTTCCTTCATTCCCGACTCTGAAGCCAGGCTGTCGGTAACCGATCTGGGAATTGTGTATGGTGCGTCTGTCACAGAGATGGTGCGAACGTTCCAACATCAGTTGTTTATGCTGGATGATCATCTGGAGCGTCTGTTTAACGCACTGGAGTATGTGGGCATTGAATCTCCTGTCCCAGTCTCGGAACTGAAACAGATCTGTGAAACGCTGGTTGAAAGAAATGCCGCGCTGTTACCTGACCAGCATGATCTGGGTTTAACGGTCTTTATAACAGCCGGTCACAATTTGCCATATCTGGGGCTGGCTGAACTTGAGGCCTGTCAGACTCCGACGGTTTGTGTGCACACGTTCCCATTGGCTTTTGAACTCTGGGATCAAAAATACTCAAGTGGACAGAATCTGCTAAGATCCGAGGTTCTGCCACTCAACGCGAATATTTTTGATCCGGGGGTCAAATCACGCAGCAGAATTCATCTCTATCGCGCGGACAAACTGGTTCGCCAGAAAAACCCGCAGGCTTCTGCCTTATTATTTGACCCGGCAGGTTATGTGGCTGAAACCACAGTAGGTAACTTTTTTCTGATAATGGGAACTCAGATTCTTTCACCGCGTCCTGAATACGTTCTCGGGGGAATCAGTCAGAAAATGGTAATGCGGTTAGCAAAACAGCTGGGGCTGGACTATCAGGAGGCAGATATTTCTCCCAATATGATTCTCGAAGCGGACGAAGCATTGACGTCCTCGACAGCATATTGTCTGATGCCTGTCACCCGCTTTGAAGATCACCAGTTGTCACAGGGTATTCCCGGCCCCGTTTACCAGAAACTGCTGACTGCCTGGAGCCAGGCGGTGGGAGTTGATATTTTACAGCAGGCCCGTGAAATCGGGGCATTACGCCGTCAGGCACTTTCTTAGTCGTCAGGTATCTTTTCCAATTCATCTAGTGTAGCGATCAGGAATTATAATCTTGTCACATTATCTGGAATTCTTTCGGCAGTTTCGGACCACTTTCGAAACCACAGGTGCGATTGCTCCCAGTAGCCGTTTTCTGGCCGCGAATATGGCCGGGCCGATGAAGCAACATCTGGGCTCCAAGAAAGTTCTGGAAATCGGCCCTGGTACTGGCGCCGTTACCAGAGAGATCGTCAAGCAGATACGTCCCGGCGATCAACTCGATCTGGTCGAGTTGAATGATAAATTTGTCGAGATCCTGCATAAGCGCTTCGATACCGAACAAGGTTTTCAGGAAATCAAACATCAGACCGCGATCCATAATTGTCCCTTACAGGATTATGGCGCAGCAGAGGAATACGATTATATTGTATCCGGCCTGCCTTTAAATAATTTTCCGACGGAGCTGGTCAGCGATATTTTCAAAGCGTACTTTCGGTTACTTAAACCGGGAGGCGTCCTGACTTATTTTGAATACATGTATGTACGCCCCGTCCGCAAAGTTGTCTCACGGGGTGACGAGAATCTGCGAATTCGTGAAATTGATCAGATTATGGGCGACTATACGCGTCAATTCCGGATTCGCCGCAGCTGGGTCTGGTGCAATCTACCTCCTGCCTGGGTTCAACACCTGCAGAAAGAAAAAGGCAGTTTACCCGCGTTGGAGCAAACTGCCTCTCAAAATCAGACTTAATCACAGAAGAAGTTCGTGAGTCTGTACCTGAAGACGCTACTGTAAAACGGGACACAGTCTAAGCATCTGGTTTTTTAGAATCACTCTCGGGTTGTTTTTTGTTTTCCTGTGTGTCAGCCGAGGGACGTCGTGGACGATTCATCCGATCACGTTGCCGACCACGTGGGCTAAATCCACCACGGTCGCCCCCCATCAATTCTCGCAGATCCAGTGAACCATCTTCATTACGGTCCAGTTTTTTCAACAGATCTTTCATCTGTTCCAGTTCTTTGGAATCCAGTTTACCATCCTGATTTGTATCGAGTGATTTCATGAACGCTGGTTGGGGCATTCTTCCCTGAGAATCACCGCGTCTACCCTCGGGACGATTGTTCATTTCAGGACGTTTCATTTCGGTATCCTGTCCACGGTCGCCGGGTCTCCGCTCAGATCGGGATTGTTTGACCGCTTCTGTAAATTCCTGTTTGGAAAGTGGTGTATCCGTATCTTTATTGGCTTGCCGATAAATCTGCTTCAAGATCTGTTTACCCCTTTCAGGAGCTTCGTCCATGGTCAGTTTACCGTCTTTATTGGTATCCAGAGACTGGAAAAAACGCTCGTATCGATCCTGCGCCATTTTATCATCACTCGGGCGCGGACGTTCTTTACGGTCTCCGTTCGGTCTGCCTCGATTCATACTTCCAAAACGCTGTAGGGCGTCTAGTGGAATCGCGTCGGTATTCATGCGTTTAAAGAGTGGTTCCAATCGATCACGAAGTGGTTCCGGCAATTCGTCACGGGAAATCTTTTTGTCGCCATTACGATCCAGGCGACTCATGAAGTCCTGCATACCTCGACGATTCCGGTCCTGATCAGAACCTTGTGCCGCAGGAAATTTCTGATCCTCTTTTTTCAGGCTCGATTCAAACTCAGCTTTTGTGAGTTTCCCATCTTTGTTCTGGTCACCGGTTCGAATGAGATGGTCAAAAAACCGCTCTTTATCCTGTGGGACTTCCTCGGCTGAAACAGTGCCATCCGAGTTTTTGTCGAGTTGTTGAAATATACTCTGGGATGTGGATTCGCCCTGTTCCGGAGTGGCTGAAAGAGTGCCTGCAGAGAGTCCCAGTACTGCCAGTGTCGCCAGTGAAAAGAAAGAATACTGCATTGACGCCCCTTTCATGGGTATGCTGAAATCAGACGAGGACTTAAACCGTGTGAGTCCTCTACTCCCTATTTAACTCGAACCGGTCAGAAAAGTATTGCTTCTTTCTGAAAAACTACTGCGGTCAATAAAAAAACCCGGCGAGGCAGCTCACCGGGTTTTCGTAAAGAATTCATCGACGTCAGTAACTTACTTCGATTTCCTGACTGAGAAAGTCGAGGTAAAGAATCCCTGATCATCGGGAATCGTATAGCCACCGGTAATAGGAAGATACTTCTGGAAGAAACTGTATGGGGGCAGTTTTGACATATCAATTCCTTCAATATCAATCGCTGCGTCATTCTTCTTGATGAAGTTATAAACGGCATGTACCTGGGCATCTGCATTCTGATAGGTGATCATGGACGTTTTTTCAGGGAAGTTTTCCGCGATGAGTTTGTAGTTTGCATCATTAAGGAGCGCCCCTGCACCACGGTCTTTTCTCAGGATACCTTCAATCTGCTGTACATCGTTTGAGATAAACAGCTGATTTTCTGCGATGCAGAAGGCTGCTGAAGTGGGAGAGTTAATGACCGCGCCGGGAATTTCATACAGTGTCGTTCCCTGGAATTCGCGTGCCTGACCGGGAAAGTCATCACGGGTGGTCAGCGACGCGATAATTTTCTGGAAGGCGTCTGAATTCTTCAGCCCCAATGCCACAGTGAACTGACCTGATAATTTTGTCAGATCCAGTTGCTCTCCCTCTTCAATCTGGGTAGCAACCTGAATACGTCCACTAAGATTATCGATAATATCTTTTTTGATGTGAATTTTGGGACCATCCGGATTATCTGCCATCGAATCGATTACAGCGGCCATTGCACCAGGTCGGCCCTGAAAACCATCAAACAGAGTTTCGATCGAATCATAAGCTCCAATGATACTCCAGTTGATCGAGTAGTATGAGGAGACTTTGTCTGAGACCCAGATGGGGGGCTGCTGAGCCACAGCGGGGCATTTAAACATTTCGATAATACCGGATGTCGGCATCTCCACATAAGTGAATGTTTTGGAGATGGCATCGAATTCTTTGGTCGCCATGAAGCTGGCTCCCCCTACGGCTTTCAGGTTGGTAATTCCCAACGCAGGCAGAAAACCCTGGACCATTCCAATTTGAGGATTGACGCGACTGGCGACACCCAGAATAGACTGCAGAGCGCCAATCGGGTTCAGGTACCATTGAGCGACTGCGGGAGCCTGCGGATCAGTGCACTTACTTTGAATGTACTGATACTCTTTTTTCGCAGCCAAAGAGCGTTGATCCTGACCATCCCAGTTGGCGAGAACTGCTTCCAGGATTTTATCATCATTGGAAGCAACAAAGGTTTTATCTTTAAGGAAGTAAGAGAACTGCTTGGCGAGGGGAACTTTCACAGGCTCGTCGTCAGCGTTTTCTGCTTCAAAGGAATAGATGACAATTTTAGTACCAGAGATACTGCGGATGGAACGGCGTGCGCCTTCCTTATCCATTACCTCAGCCGTTTTTTCCAGAATTTTTTCCAGGACCTCGCCGCTCTCACCATACTCCAGCGATGCCAGTCCACCAAATTTACCTTCGCTGCTTTTAACGAAAGCAAGACAGAACTCGCCGCTGGGAATGCTCAGAACATTACTAAGTCCCAGTTTGGTTTCATCCTCAAACTTTTTTGAGTATTTTTCCACCAGTTTTACCAGGTCATCACGCATTCCTGCAAAAGCGGGATCACGGATCATTTCAGCCATCGAAGTCTCAGCCCACTTTTCTTCCATGACTTCGACGTCCGGGATGGAAAAGTAAAACAACGAATCTTCTGGCAGTCTCTGTGCTGCGGAAACACGATCTTGCGCAAAACTGTCCTGGGCAGTCAGCAGGAACATCGCCTGCATGAACATGATGGTGAGTAACAAAAGTGGCTTTCTCATGGGAGCCTTCATTCTTTCTCTTTCAGAGGGGATATTAAGGGAACCTCACGCTAGATCCGACTTTATGGCCCTGTCTTAGACTTTGACGCGTGACGAAAATCATACTGTTTATTTGTAGCAATTCTTCTTTTTCTGACAACCCCAACCTGAGTATCATCCTGGTCAGGCTCAAAAACGGTTTTCGGTATCACTGTGTGGGAAATACCATAAAACTGAGACGCTGGTTGCAACTTTCTTGATTTACTTTTCAGAAACCGGAGTTTTTCTGCGAGGTGCATCAAAATAGCGATACCCCGTGTTGGGACTGGTTTTATCGAAGGCAAATGCATCCCGGTTATCAAGAAAATGTTTGACGTAGGTGATGGGGATCGCAAATCCCAGTCCTTCTCCCAGAATCAGCTTCATATTCGTGACGCCGATGACTTCACCCCGGGAGTTAAACAGGGGACCACCACTGTTACCAGGATTGATCTGAGTGGTCGTCTGAATATACACGATACCCTGCCTATTACGATTGCGCGTACTCACGATTCCGCGGGAAACCGAGCGTTCCAGGCCCAGCGGATTACCAATCGCAAAGACTTCCTCCCCTTCTCGCTGTTGATCATTTTCTGCAAGATAGACGGTTCGAAATGTAAAATCTTTCTGTTGCGGAATTCTGAGAAGTGCCAGATCAAAAAAGGGGTTTAATGCGAGAATTTCCACATCCTTGATCTGTCGTCTCTGGAATTCCCCATTGGCTGTCCGGTGAAAAATAGTAACAGCAATCCGGGTTTCTTTTTCAACGACATGATAGTTGGTGACACAATATCCCCGCTCATTGATAATAAAACCGGATCCGAGACCACTGGGGGTTTGAACGAGTGTCACTGCCTCCCCATAAAGCCGCGCCAGTTCCTTAATGCTTTTGATCGGCAGTTCGGCTACCGAGTAAATTTTGTCCTTACTTTTAGAAACCGGTGTTTTACTATCAGCAGTTTTTTCCGATTTACTACGAGATCGGATCTGTTCCAGCGGGATCCTCAGCACTTCAAATCCGATATCAACCAGAAGGTAATCGTTGCTCTGCTTGAGTACATCGCCTTCGATTTTGTGACCACTGACCAGCTCAATCCAGTCTGCTTCTGCAGTACTGACAAAGCCAGGAAACGTCAATGAAATAGAGAGCAGTAGTCCGAGGTGACATAAGTTGCGAATCATTCCGTCGATTTCCCCTATTAACTGTGGTGTGCTGGTTTTTGATGTGGATCGAAAGCTTTGATTTCAGGAAATACTACTCTTTATATTCACTGTGACACTCAGTGCAGGCCTTGTAGACACGGGTTAAGCCCTTGTCAAATTCGGGGAAGTTATCGGCTTTCGCTGCTTCTACCATCTGCAGGCTGGCCTCCTGCATAGGATTTGCATGTCCCAGAAACCCGTTGTCGTCGACATATCCATAGCCTTCCGTCGTGATGACTTTGGCAATGGCTGCCAGTAAATGTGCCTCTTCAATGACTTTTTCTTTTTCCGATTTTAAAGCATCAGCATTGCCAACATTGGACTTCAGCCATTTGGAAGCAATATCAATCCGCTTCATCAGGTCCCCCATTGAGGCGACATCACTGAATGGTTTTTTATCTTCAGAATCGGGAACCCCAGCGGGCAAGCTGCCATTCATAATTACAATCATCTGCTCGTACGGAATCTGGATATCCCGGTATGATTTGGCACCCCGCATTAACTGCTTCGACGAAATCCCTGCTGACAGATCACGCAGGTATTTCGCATTTTTTTTCCAGCCAATATCGTCCGGATGCTCTGATGCGATTCCGGCAAGCGCTGCCAAAGTAGAAGTAAACGTGGGCAGCTCCAGATAAGTCGTGTTATAAGTTCCGACGGACTGCATATTCTTGGTCAGGCGATTTCGAATATCCTTGACCAGCGAATCCAGAACTGGCATGGGAATGATCGTTTTCCAGTCAGCTCCACCTGATGCAGCAGCAGGAGTATCAGGTGTTTTCATTTCCGTTGCAGGAGAGCGATTCGTCGGAGTTGCTGCGACAGAATTCCCTGGCAGCGCGACCGGGGTGACTGACTGCTGGTTCCCTGCGACAGCCAGTGGATTATCAAACCAGACATCGTAAGGAATGCCATCGATCATTTTACGACCGTCATTCAGCTCTGCTTCTTTTTTAACGGGTGTCGTTTTGGCAGGTGTAGTCTGTGTGTTTTGCGCGACCTGCGGAGGGGGCGTAACCGGTGCAGGAGTTGTCGGTTGGGTTGTGACGGGAGCAGGTTCACTTCCGCCACAACCTGTTAAGATCACGGATGATAGTGCGCCACAAATCATTGCAAGCGTGTTATAGAACGGTTTCCCGTACCACCGGAAGGCCGGTCTGTTCATGGATGTCTCCCTCAAGTCCTTGAAATTAAACCAATTAGATTATGTGTTATCTGAGCACGGCTTGCAACTGCATCCCGGAAGGATTGTAAAATCTTATTACGATTTGTACATGTTTGGCAATTCAGATTATCCCTTTTTCAAATATCCCACGTGTCGATATCAAAACAGGATCAGACCGAATTCAAGCTGAGACAGATAATTTTCAATTGCCTGTGAAACTGTTCCGGTCAGTGAGACAGGGGTTGTCTGGTTGATTACGCAAATAATTGCTGGCCAACCCTTGTCATCTCAAACTCCACTTATTATCTCTGATCATTATCAGGTACGTAACTGATACCGGTTTTTCACCTGCTTTGCTGATTAATTGGCGACTCGTATTGATAGTAGAGTATAATTTGACTGGTGAGCAACCGAGAACGAACTGACTATTCACCTGCTTGATCGCATGCATTCTGGAGAATGACTACAAGCACGTTGTCGGGGGAAACAACATTGATTTTTATCAATCAGCTGCCTTAATGGAGTTCACCAAGGTAGCAAAAGGAGTATTCAGAGATGAACAAGATTGTTTGTTACACGTTAGGCATGATTGCCTTGACCGTTTCAACTTCAACAGCGCAAGCTCAGGGTCCTGTATTTAATCTGGGACAAGGGTTATTGGTGGGCCAGACGACTGCATTACCGCCGTCAGTTGGTCCTGTACCCATGCCTGAGTTGGCACCGCAACCGTATGAACACCATGTTGCTTCACAAGAGATTCCCGTATTTGATTGTGTCAAATACAAACGTCCTCGCAACATCGCTCCCTGTTCGAATCCAAAACTTGTATTGATTGTTGATCCATGTGCACCCAAACACAGCTGTTGCGAACCAGGATGTGTGGCTGTGGAAATTTGTGCTCCCACTTGTGCCTGCGAATGCGTTCGCTGCACTAAAGACGGACGACGCAAGATTTTTGATTACGGGAAATACAGCGTGGTTGTCGAATCACGCCGTGGAAAAGTCACCGTGACTTACCGCAGCTAATGAAATAAAGTAGTAGCTTCATCACAATATTTAACAGCCGGAAACAGTTATGTTTTCGGCTGTTTTTTTACGCAGATTTGGGATGGCCTCAATCCGGTTTGGCACAAACGGCAGCAGGTTCAGGCCACTTTAGCCAGGAATTGTGTCAGAAAGATGATCGCAGCAACCGCCCCCCATGCCAGAGCAAACCCGGCCAGATCCTGAAATGTAGGATAGGGGATTTCAATATCTTTCGAGTTGGGAAACAGCTTTTTACCCATGGGTTCCGGCTCTGCTGGCAGCGTACAGGGGGCATCGATGACTTCATTGAGTCTCACCGGCGTATGCATCAGCTTATAGAAATGGTCCAGCTTTTCCTGTGATTGGCGTGGTGTCAGGAAGCTTACAAGAATACCACTGAGAATTGCCAGACTCATGAAGGAGAACATCTGCCAGACATCTTTCATTTCTGTTGCGGATTTAAACATGCTCTCCGGCAGCAGTCCTGAGTTATATAAGGTGTCTGCATGAAACGCGACGACGGACCAGACCACGATTCCCGTGATCGTTGAGACCCAGACAGATATCACATTCCAGCGTCGCCAGACAATGCCAAACCAGAGGCTGATACCGATACAGGCCGGCGTTTTTACAATGATTTTCAAGGCATCGATAATATCTGTAAACGTAGTTTGCAGGATCAGCGCCATGATCACAATCACCAGCCCTGCCACGCGCCCTACCCAAAGGTAATGCCGCTGGGACTTATTTTTGGCGATACATTTTCGGTAGATATTTTCCGTAAATAAACCACTGGAAATAATCATCTGGGCATCACTGGTACTCATCACTGCCGCCAGCAGGGATGCCAGCAGCAGCCCGATCAGACCGGGGGCAATGCGTGGCAGAATATCATGTGCCGCCATGCCAAAGAGCTTGTCTGCAAAGTTCTTATCGGTGGTCTCTACTTTCGCTTTTTCCTCGTCAGAAAGCTGATCGTATTCAGGACTGGCTCGCAGCATGAGAGACTGATAAACCGCCTGGTCGGCTGGATCAGGTGATGTTTTCAGCGGACTGTTATCGCCCATATACCAGACAATGCAGGCCAGTCCGGTAAACGTCCAGGCGACCGTACAGAATCGTTTCAGGAAATTACCGACAGTGAATCCGAAGCGGCCTTCATATTCGGTCTTCCCTGCCCCACAGACACCCATAATATGAGGTTGAATTACAATTCCGGCCAGAGCAGTAATTGATAGCATACAGACGTAAAACGGGGTGATCGGTTCTCCCATCGTGGCAGCCAGTTCGGGACTGACCGTCAGATCCAGCATGCCTTTCTTGAGATCCGACTGCTGATGGAGCATTCCAAACCCGCCGATCTCGAAAAACACAAACGGCAGTAGCAGGAATGAAAACACGATGGTCAAAATCCCCTGGATAAAGTCAGTGATAATGGCGGCTCCCAGGCCACCCGCCATACCATAAATTACAAACATGACAGTCACGGCCAGAATCGCAAATTCATAACCCTGTAACCGACGTTCTGTGATGTGAAATGTCTTTTCAGTGGTATCCCATTCTGCAGCCGGAACCATGATATTAGCTTCAACGGAAAGCCGGTCCAACTCATTGCCTGTTAATGCATCGACCATCTTTCCCGTGCCAAACAGGCCGCCGGCGATAAAAGTAATCGAAATGGCAATCCCGTAAAATGAATACATGACCGCAGTCGGCCCGTTGAAGCGGGTCTCAAAGAAATCCGCCGTCGTCAGGGCACGCATGCGGCGCATGAGTGGCGCGACAATCCAGTAAAACGGGGTGGCCCATAACCAGAGAAACTGCCACCAGATGCCCGCCAGTCCTGCCCGCCAGGTACCAGCGACGACACTGATGGCCTGTTCGCTGCTCGTTCCCGAGCCAAAGGCGAAGAACATCATGAAGACCTTCCCGAAACGGCGGCCCCCCATGAAGAAGTCTGCCATGTCTTTGACCCTTTTGACAGACCAGAGACCAATGGCAAGAATGACAACAAAGTAAAGAGCCAGTATGATCCAGTCGGCTGTGTGCAGTCCTAACCAGACATTCTTTTCGGCAGCAAGCAACATTGGCTGACCCTCAAATTGAACTGTGGATTCATAAATTTTGTTTCGAAATCAGACTACCGCGGATTCATGAAATATGCAAACCTACTGATGCCAGCGCAATTTCCAGTTACGACTCTCACGTAATTTCAGCAGAGATTTTTCAGACCAGTGCCAAGAGCATAACCATATTCCATGAGCATTTTGCCCTATTTTATTCAGAACAATGACCTGGCCGGGAAGGATGTTACCGTACTCGGTCTCGGGAAATTTGGAGGCGGTGTGGCAACCGTCCGATTTCTAGCTGAAAGAGGGGCACGGGTTACTGTCATTGATGCCAAATCAGCTCAGGCACTACAGGATTCCTTGCAAAAGTTGGAAGACTGTCCGGAAGTGACCTTCCAACTGGGAGACCAGTCTCCTGAATTAACTGACATCGATTTGCTGGTCGTGAACCCGGCGATTCCTCCCGGTCATGCCCTGTTAAGGAATGCCACTCAACAACGGATTCCAGTCAGCAGTGAGATTGAACTGTTCTGGCAGCTTAATCCGGGACGCGTCATCGGGGTCACCGGGAGCAATGGAAAATCCACAACGACTGCCATGATCTACAATCTGTTGCAAGCCGCCGGCCAGCGCTGCTGGCTGGGTGGGAATATTGGCATCAGTCTGTTGCCCGAACTGGAGCAGATTCAGTCCGAAGACTGGGTGGTGCTGGAATTGAGTAGTTTTCAGCTGGAAGCACTTAACCGTATCCAGGTCAGCCCGCAAATTGCCGTCGTCACAAACTTCAGCCCCAATCATCTCGACTGGCATCAGGCGCTGACGCATTATCGTCAAGCCAAACAGACGATCATGCGCTGGCAGAATGAAACGGATGTGGCAGTTCTCAATCAGGATGATCTGGAATTGCAAACCTGGCAGACTCCTGGAGACATCTTCTATTTTGGTACACACGCTGAACTCGCCCCTGATCTGTTTGTCGATCAGGATCAATTTCAGTTCAAAGATCAAAAGCTAGCACTTTCGCCCGAGTTGGAAGTACCCGGTTCTCACAATCGATGGAATGCAGCAGCAGCAATACTGGCGTGTCGGGCAGCGGGTATAGCTGACCATGCACTGAAACAGGGACTCGAGTCGTTCACCGGATTACCACATCGCCTTGAATTTCTCGGCGAATTTCAGCAGCGAAAATTTTACAATGATTCCCTGGCGACGACCCCGGAATCAGTCATCTGTGCCCTGGAAGCTTTTCACAATAACCCAGTGATCCTGCTGGCTGGTGGCTCAAATAAACAGGTGGACCTGACAAAATTTGTCGAAAAACTACTGACAGGTACCAAAGCGACCGCTCTGATGGGCCAAACAGGTAAGCTCATGCATGAGCTTCTGCAGGAAAGACAGGACGCAATTCAAGAGTCTGAACTTGCAGTAATGTCACTGCCTCAGACTTCTTTTGAAGCCGCTTTTGACTGGGCGTTTCAACAATCGGCTCCAGGGGATGTGATTTTGCTCTCACCTGGCTGTGCCAGCTATGACTGGTTTTCCAGCTTCGTAGAACGCGGCGAGCGCTTTACTGCCTTGTTCCGGCAACTTTCTGACGGCGTCTGATTGAGCTACCCCAGAAGCGAAGTTTTATGGGGTTCACCAGGAATCTCACGGACATACTGAGGCACCGCGTAGCCTGGCAGACGGGTGCGCAGTTCCTCAATCAGTTTCCGTCCGTGCTCTTCCAGGACCTCAAAGTGGGCTGCACCTGTCACACGATCCAATTGATGCAGGTAATACGGAATGACGCCCAGATTGACCAGCTTTTCCGATAATGCAATCAAAGTCTCAGTGGTATCATTAATTCCCTTCAATAATACAGACTGATTCAGAACCGGGATGCCTGCCTGCAGCATCTGTTTGATTGCGAATTCTACATCAGCGGCAATTTCATTCGGATGATTCACATGAATCACCATCCAGGGCATCGTGCCCTGCTCTGACAGACGTTGTAACATTTCCAGCAAACCAGCATGAATTCGATCGGGCAATACAACAGGCAGACGGCTATGGATCCGGAGTCGTTTCACATGTGGAATTACAGCGATCCGCTCACAGAGCGCATTCAGGCGGATATCGGTGAGTAAGAGGGGATCCCCACCGCTCAAAATGATTTCCTGAATGGTCGAATCAGCCTGCAGGGACTGCCAGACCGGTTCCCATTCCGCCAATGTGCGTGGTTCATCGCCGTAGGGGTAATGTCTGCGGAAACAATAGCGGCAGTGGATCGCACAGGCACCGCTGACCATCAATAATGCCCTGCCATGGTATTTCTGCAGGATTCCCGACGTGGATCTGACTTTTAAATCACCAACAGCATCTGTCTCAAACCCCGGGACATCCGTGTTTTCCAGTTCAACAGGCAGAATTTGTTTCAAGAGCGGATCGTCGAGATTACCGGGTTCAATTCGATTCAGATAACTGACTGGAACCATGACGGGGAACAAATGCGCACCGCTGCGGGCCGGTTCCAGCAGCTCTTGCGGCAAATTCAGTCTGGAAATAAGTTCCCGTGGATCACGGATCGCCTGGGACAGCGATTTTTGCCAGGTCGTTTCTGAAAGCGATATTGCCATTATAAAATTGGTAATCCAGTAAGTGATCTCATCGTTCCGGAGAGGAACCGGGTATTATCAGGCAGAAAAAATTGAAAGACATTTCGGCTACTCTTCGTTTGCAACGGTTCGAAGATATGTTATTCTCTCGCCCTTGGAAACAAAACTCAAATGACCTTTTCACAACACTTTTATTGTCAGAGAAATTAAGCGATGCCACAAATCAGTACAGGCGATTTTCGCAAGGGTGTCAAAGTGATCGTCGACGGTGATCCTTATGAAATGATTGAAGTCAACTTTGTCAAGCCGGGCAAAGGACAGGCCCTGTACCGTACGAAACTGCGGAATCTGCTCAAAGGCACGATCCTTGACCGGACTTATAAAAGTGGTGGAGAAAGTCTGGAACAGGCCGATATCCGGAAAGGTGACGGACAGTACCTGTATAAAGACGCAACAGGTCTGCACTTTATGGATAATGAATCCTTCGAACAATATACAATTGGCGAGTCGGTATGTGGAAATGCAGCGGACTACCTGCTGGATGGTGCCATCTGCAACCTGCTGTTCTGGAATGATCAGTTGATTGGCATGGATCCGCCTCAACAGGTCGTGGTGGAAGTCACTTATACAGAACCCGCTGCCAAAGGGAATACCGCCACAAATGTGACCAAACCCGCCACAATTGAAACGGGCGCCACGGTACAGGTTCCCGCTTTCATCAATGTCGGCGAAAAAATCAAAGTGGATACCGCAACCGGTTCCTATATTGAACGAATTCGCGACTGAGAATCGATCAGTTCAGACGGTAAATTCAGAGGTTTGGACCTGAATGGTGAAGGAAAGCCCCAAAACAGACCCGAAATGCTTAGATTTTATGATTCTTTTGCGCAGGTTTCATGAATCAGGCATAAATGATATTGAATTATTCACTAGCGTCGCCAAAAATAGATGAATCATCTTCGTATCAGTAACTGAGCGAAGAGTTTATGGGAGTGATGAAGTAGAGTCTCACGGAATTCGCACTGAACGCCACCATGGATCTCAAGGAGGATTGACATGGATGTCTGGAATCTGGTTTTGTATGTCGTCGCATCTCTATTAGCTTTGAAGTCGCTGGCTTCCCTGATGACGCATCATAAGAAAGTGGTTGTCCAGCAACTGGCGATTGAATATACCCAGGAACTCTCTCAATCAGGGAATCTGGCAACCGAAAACAATCCGTCCGAGCAGCAGACGGAACGGAACTCTGCCGATCAAAAAGCTTCCGCAGCTTAACTACTGGCGTCGCTGTTTCAGTACACGCCAGTAATTTTGTTTACGGCACGAACATTGACCCATTCATTTAAAACAGTAGTAAAAGCAGTCCATGTCTCACGTTGATCAAACCACTGAATCAAATTCCGAACACACACCGGCTGAAACAGCTGAAAGCCAGGTAGAGGTGGTGACGGATCACAACCACAAGCTTTATATTGAAACTGTTGGCTGCCAGATGAATATGCTGGATAGCGAACTGGTCGTAGCCGATCTGCGGAAACGTGGCTATGAACTGACACAGAATGTGAAAGAGGCAGAAACCATTCTGTTTAATACCTGCAGTGTCCGGGAGCATGCGGAGCATAAAATTTATAGTTCCTTAGGCAGGTTGCGCTACGGCGCCCGGAAAAACCCCAAAAAAGTGATCGGGGTCATGGGCTGTATGGCACAGAAAGATCAGAAGCTGATTTTTCAAAAAGCCCCCCAGGTCGATTTCGTAGTCGGGACCGGCCAGCTGGCGCAGGTTTCCAGTCTGATCGACAAAGCACGCGTGAATCACAGTCAGAATGTGCGCAGCCGTGAACTGGCGGTGGGTCTGGGCCGCAAGGATGGAAAGCTCGCGGAAATCACTAACAGTTTTCAAAGTTATGATCCGTTGCGCGATCCTGAGATGCGTCCCTCGCCTTATCAGGCATTTGTGCGGATCATGATCGGTTGTGACAAATTCTGTTCTTACTGCGTCGTGCCTTCGACCCGCGGCCCCGAACAGAGTCGTTCTCCACGCGAAATTCTATCGGAAGTGAATGTTCTCGCTGATCAGGGAGTCAAAGAAGTCACACTGCTCGGTCAAACCGTCAACAGTTATAAACATACACAGGATGGTAAACTGTATCGCCTCTCTGATCTGTTGTACCAGATCCACGATGTGGAAGGGATCAATCGCATCAAGTTTGTTACCAGCTATCCCAAAGACATGACCACCGACCTGCTGGAGGCCATTCGGGATCTTCCCAAAGCCACCCGTTATCTGCACGTTCCCCTGCAGCACGGTTGCAATGATGTCCTGAAAGTCATGAAACGGGGTTACACGGTAGAAGATTACCGGGAGATGATGCAGCGTGTCAACGAGATTCTCCCCGGTTGCTCTGTCTCCAGTGATTTCATTGTAGGCCATCCCGGTGAAACCGAAGAATCACATCAACTCAGTCTGGAATCGATTCGCGAGTTTCGTTTCAAGAACAGTTTCATTTTCAAATACAGCGAACGTCCGGGTACGAAAGCCGCAGAGCGGTTCAAAGATGAAATTCCTGATGAAGTCAAAAAACGCCGCAACAATGAAATGCTGGCGGTGCAGAACCAGATCAGTGAAGAAGATAATGCGGAGTTCATTGGCAAACAGGTCGAAGTCCTGGTCGAAGGTCCCAGCAAGTCAGCTCAGAAAGCGATTGAAGAATCGCTGGCAGAGCAACTGGTTGGTCGGTCCAACTGTGATCGCATTGTGGTCTTTGATGGCAACCCACGATTAGCAGGCTCCCTGACCCGTGTGGAAATCTTCGATGTAACTCCTACGACTCTGATTGGCGGGATTGTCACGAAAGAATTCCAGCACAATCCCGGTTCTTCACTGCCGATCCTGCAGTAAATCTACACATCACAGCAGGCCGCGAAATGCATCTTCCAGTTTAGGGTAAGTGAATTCATAACCAGTTGCCTGCAGTTTGTGAGGAGTGACACGTGCACTGCACAACATCAGCGCCTGCCCCATTTCTCCAAAGATCGTTTTAATAGCCCAGGCCGGAACGGGCAGGCACGTCGGACGCGAGAGGACTTTTCCCAGCGTTTTAGTAAATTCCAGATTGGTGACTTCATCGGGGGCCACAAAATTAACAGGCCCCTCAATCTCGGAATGCTGAAGGCAGAACAGAATTGCATTCACAACATCCGGTAAAGCAATCCAGCTCCAATACTGTGAGCCACTTCCCAGTTTACCCCCAACGCCACATTTGAATGGCGTCAGCATTTGCGCCAAAGCGCCCCCCTGCTTGTCCAGTATCATCCCAAAACGCGTATTGACAACACGAATCCCCGCATCTCTGGCAGGCTGAGTCGCTGTTTCCCAGCCTTCACAGACATCGGCCAGAAAACCGTTTCCGCGTTCACTGTTTTCATCGAGACGTTCATCACCACGATCTCCATAGTAACCGATCGCGGAAGCACAGATAAAGATTGAGGGAGGCTGATCGAGTTGGGCCATGGAATTTGCCAGCAGACTGGTTGACTGCACACGACTGTTATAGATGCTCTGCTTTATTTCTGGTGACCAGCGTTTGTTCGCGATATTCACGCCGCCCAGATGAATTACTGCATCGACTCCTGCAAAGAGACTCAAATCCATGCCGTCGCTGGTGGGTTGCCACAAGACGGTCGTCTCCTGCTTTTCTGAAGATTGCTTTCGAACCAGTCGCACCGTTTCATATGCAGGGTCAGAATCCAGCTTCTGACATAAGTTAGAACCGACGAGTCCGGAGCTGCCTGAAATCAACAGTTTCATGCGAGTGTCTTTTCCATAAAGTATGTTCACGCTAGTATAAATTGAAGCAGATTGCATATGTAATCGCAATCTGCCATTTCGTTAATCCTTCATAAACATTATAGGCAGCTACCTGAAATGGATCGCTCACAAATTCGGAATATGTTACTGCAGACGTTTGAAGATTTTCAGATGACACGCAGTGAACGTACTGCTTTAAGTCAGATATTTTCGCATATCAGCCTCACAGAGCATAATCTATCTTTGGTTCGCAATGAAGCGTTTCAGATCTTTCGTGAAAATAAACCGGCAGGAGTTTCCGATACACAGGCACTTTCCTGGCTGGAAGATCTGATGAAAATCCTGGCCAATGCCAACACAATTGAAACCACTCTCAGCTCGGAAGCATTATTCAGCCCGCATGACGACTGCTCGCATCGAATCTGCAGGCTGATTGCTTCTGCTCGTAAGAAATTAGACATTTGCGTTTTTACAATTACAGATGATCGAGTCACAGAATCCATACTCGATGCACACGCGCGACAGGTTCAAATCAGAATCGTTACCGATAACGATAAATCCTTTGATCGAGGCTCTGACATTGAACGACTGGAAAGATCAGGCATCCCTGTAAGAATTGACCAGACAGAATATCACATGCATCATAAATTTGCCCTGTTTGATTCCGAGTCTGTTTTAACGGGCAGCTATAACTGGACACGCAGCGCTTCTCGAAATAATTCAGAAAACCTGGTGATCACTAATGATCCTAAACTGCTGGTACGTTTTGAATCCGAATTTGAAAAACTATGGAATGACTTCAATGTATAAGATCGATTAAATCAATGATCGAATTCCTGGTTCTACTTAATCAGAAAGTATTACGGACGATGAAAAAAACAATCCTGTTACGAGCCACGTTAATCATTCTGTTGACACTGTATTCACACTTAATTACACGGGAAACCAGTGCGCAACAGACACGCCCTAATGTTCTGGTGATTCTGGTGGATGATCTGGGTTATGGAGATTTAAGCAGTTACGGTGCCACCGATTTAAAATCGCCACATATTGACGGATTACTAAACCGGGGTATGAAATTCACCAGTTTTTATGCAAACTGCCCCGTCTGTTCTCCCACACGGGCCGCTTTATTAACCGGACAATACCAGGATATGGTGGGAATCCCGGGAGTAATTCGCACACATCCTGAAAACAGCTGGGGATATCTCAAACCATCTGCAGTCACACTGGCTGATGTCTTTCATCAAGCGGGATATCAGACGTCAATCATAGGTAAGTGGCACCTGGGGCTGGAATCGCCGAATACACCTACCGAACGGGGGTTTGATCTCTTTCGTGGTTTTCTGGGTGATATGATGGACGATTACTATCTACATCGTCGGCACAATGTGAACTATATGCGACGGAATCAGGAAACAGTCGATCCCCAGGGGCACGCGACTGATCTGTTTACTGACTGGACCTGTGAGTATTTAAAGCAGCAGTCAAAGAATGAAAGTCCCTTCTTTCTATATCTCGCGTATAACGCTCCACACACTCCCATCCAGCCTCCCCAGGAATGGCTGGAAAAAATCAAACAACGGGAGACGGGGATCGATCCCGGCCGGGCAAAGCTGGTGGCATTGATTGAACATCTGGACGCAGGAATCGGGAAAGTCGTTCAGACCCTGGATGAAACCGGTCTGAGTGAGAACACTCTGATTGTTTTCAGTTCCGATAACGGCGGTCAATTGAGTGTGGGAGCCAATAACGGAGCCTTGCGTGATGGCAAACAGAGTATGTACGAAGGCGGATTAAAAGTTCCCACGGGTGTGGTCTGGAAAAATCACATTGCGCCCCACTCAGACACGGATTTTATGGCAATGAGTATGGACATTTTTCCCACGGTTTGTGAAGCAAGTGGTCTCACTGTACCTGCGGGTTTAGATGCCGTCAGTTTTCTACCCACCCTGCAAGGCAAACAGCAGAAGCCGTTACGAACACACTGGTTTTTCCGACGACGAGAAGGGGGAACTCGTTATGGAGGGAAAACGATTGAAGCGGTGCGCAGTGGGCAATGGAAACTTCTACAGAACAGTCCGTTTGAGCCGCTGGAACTGTATGATCTGAAGGCTGATCCTCTGGAACAGAAAAATCTGGCCGAGAGTAACCGGAAAAAATTCAATCAGCTCTCGGTATTATTAAGAGCAGAAATCCAGCGGTATGGCACTGTCCCGTGGCAAAAACCACTCACGCCGTATTCAAAAGATTAGACGCTGTCCCATTATTATAGCGTCTCGCAGGCATTTGGACCGAGTGTAATAGATTGAGAGACGCTAAGGTTAAATGTGATGCGATCGAGAACTTTCTGCATCACGATTATTTATAGATCGTGCATCCCTTTAGATTTGATTTCAGGTCCTCAAGTGTTTGAGGTTTAGCTGCGGTTCCATACAGGAAGATTTTTCGTAATTTCGGGAATCGGGTCAACTGGCTGATCGCCTTGTCGGTAACGGGCGTATAGGCGATTTCGAGTGATTGTAATTTCGGTAAATCAGTGATCAGGGTCAGTCCTTCATCGGTCAGGTTCGTGCGATGCAGATTCAGTGATTCGAGATAACGGAGATTGGACAGTTTTCCCAGCTCAATATTTTTTAATTTTGCATTGGTCAGGTCAATTTTTCGGATCGCAAAATTTCCTTCGGGAATTTTGGCAGGAGTTTCGATCGGAAGTTCACTGTGTACTGGAATCACGGTTCCACCCAGTTTGAGCACATATTCCGTGGCTTCTTTACTGTTCGGGTCATGTGTTTTACCACAACCCACAGCCAGGCTACAGACAATGGATAGAACAACCAGCAGACTGGGAATTGTTTTGGACGGTCTGAGAATGGGTTGCATGCTGATACCTGAATATCCAAGGGCCAGGCTTTCAGAGAAAACAGTGACTGGATTCACTGTACCTGAGCACAGAGAACACGGTTCCCGTATTCCAATCAGACAGGCCTGAGATTTGAAATAATATATACCTGAATACAGGCTGGCGAAATCAATGTGATGCAGCCTATAATAACAGGTCACTCGTGCATCATAATCCTTGACTGCTGATCTGTGAAGTACGCTGAAACAACTCCCGCTTTCTTTTATAAACTAAAAACTACCTGTTAAATTCGAATGGCCGTCGAAACTTCAGTTCGACGTGGTTTCGAAGCGAATTCAAGTGAGTGTGACCTATGATGGCAGCAATTGACTCGGACCGTGAACTTTCTGGCAAGACGCATCCCGCATGTTGTAATCTCGAATTACTATTGAAAGATTGTCAGATTGAGCATGTCAGGAGATCCGGTCCCGGCGGCCAGCATCGAAATAAAGTCGAAACCGGAGTTGTCATCAAACATATCCCCACCAATATTCGGGGAGAAGCTTCTGAACGACGACAGCAGGGACGAAACCGGTCTATTGCCCTGTTTCGCTTGCGTGTGAATCTGGCTCTGGGATATCGCATCTCAGAAATCTCGGAATCTCCTTCATTGCTCTGGCAGCGCAGAATCATGAATGGAACACTGAAAGTAAATTCAGAGCATGATGAGTTTCCGGCACTGCTTGCCGAAGCTCTGGATACAATATTTTACTATCAATTTGATATAAAGGCTGCGAGTCAGTTTCTGAGTTGCTCTTCGTCCCAGTTAATCAAGTTTTTGAAAAAAGAACCTCGCGCATTCTCAACGATAAATCAACGTCGGCTTGAAGCAGGATTGCATCCCCTGAAATAACGTCTTCAATCGATCTCGACAGGTATCAACGCATTCGTAACCTTCTTGATCTCTCCTGTTTTCAGCGTAGATCTTTCTTC
The DNA here is from genome assembly GCF_007746795.1 of Gimesia algae. Taxonomy (NCBI): domain Bacteria; kingdom Pseudomonadati; phylum Planctomycetota; class Planctomycetia; order Planctomycetales; family Planctomycetaceae; genus Gimesia; species Gimesia algae. The sequence goes on along the minus strand of NZ_CP036343.1, from coordinate 725,990 downwards.
GGTTGCTGCTAGAATAAATGAATCAAGAGGGTGTTCCTTCTTGAGGAATGAACAGTCTTCCAGGGTATTCGGTAGTATTGACCATACATGAAAAATAACCTGTTCGAGTTCTGGCACAAAAGAAAAGAGTGGCGCCCCTGGCTGATCTTAATGCTGGTGGGAATCTTCATCTTTACTTATAGCTTTCAGTTTCCACTGACTCTGAAAGAAATTCATCACAATCTCCCTTTGATCCTGAGGTTTGCCAGCGCCGGATTATTCTTGTGGGGTGTCTCAAACATATTGCTTATCATTTTCCCTGATTTAGAACGCTTTCAGGTAAAACGGATCGGGAGAAATCGAGTTTCACTCCCCCGCGATGGCGTTGTCTATCTTTTGATGATGACTGTTCTGTTTATCGGGTCGGTTCTGTCTCGGGAAAATATGCTGATGCTGGTTTTTGCGATGATGACTGGCCCTTTTGTGTTGAATGGCTGGATTACATACAGCATGCTCAAGAACATCCAGTTGAAACGGATTATTCCTCAACGGGTGATGGTCGGAGAGACTTTCACTGCTGAGATTCTGATGGAGAATAAGAAACGGGTCATCGCAGCCTACCTGATGGAGGTCAACGACACGTTTAAAAACAGTAATGAAGACCTGGAAGCCTCTGTCGTATTTCGAAGAGTCGGACCTCGGCAGCAACTCTCTGCGCATTACTATGTCAAACTGATGCATCGGGGGATTTATCAGTTCGGGCCACTTCACGTTTCGACTCGTTATCCACTGGGTCTGGTTAAACGAGGGGCTATCTTTCACGAACAAAATGAAATCATAGTACACCCACAGATTGGACGTTTAAGTTCAAACTGGGCAGAAGATTTTTTTTCGATTGCAGAGATGGCTCAACAGAATCGCAGCCGTCGTGGTGTATTTGATGACGAATTTAATCATATTCGCGAGTATCGTACCGGAGACAGTCAACGCGCAATCCACTGGCGGAGTTCTGCGCGACAGGGAGAGTTGATGGTTCAGGAATATCATCAGAACCGAAACTATGATCTGGTGATTGGTCTGGACCTGTGGCTGCCGGGCAATTCCGTGCTGCACCAGCGGGAACGTGTAGAGTGGGCCATTTCTTTTGTTGGAACGCTGTGTCGAGAACACCTCAAGAACAGCCGGGATACGAAATTAACACTCGTTTCACAGGCAGCAACTCTGGAAGTATTAGAAGTGGGCATTGGCTCACAGGGGCTGGAGTATCTGCTGGACTTTCTGGCAACTCTGAATGCTGGCAAAACCTCAGCATTAGGTGAATTTGTGAAAATTGTCTCCGAAACAGCCTCACCACGCACACGCACAGTTCTTGTGACAACCCGGCAGGAAAACGATTCTTCGAATCGATTCAGTTTCAGTTCGCTGCTGGGGTCCCGGGGAAAAGAGATCTCAGGTTCCTGTAAAACGATTGAGGCCGATCCGAAAATTCTCAGCCGCTGGCTGGTGCTGGAAACAAACTGATGAAAACTACTGGAGTGTCATTTTTAAAATTGGGTTGATAGATATCGCGAGAGTGCGACAACGGAGCACGTAAACAACACCCCCCAACCCTCAATTCGTAGCTTGACAAAGCACTACTTTATTAATGAGAGCGTGACAGGTGAATTTAACCCTCACTTTTCAGATCAGTATCTACCTGCTCGTGGTTTTATCCAGCATCATGTTCATGATGGCTGAGGGGGGAGTGATTCCACAAATCGTGACGATTCCTCTCGGGCTCATCACTCTGTTTTTTACGGACCGCTGGAATAAATTCAGTCTCAGTCCTCTCTGGGCAAATATTCTGGGGCTGCTCGCGTTTTTGGTTGTCTGTGCTGAATTCTCTTCTACTATTGAAGGCCGATTACTCTCCGGAGCGCATTTCCTGGTTTACCTGACCTGGATCATTCTTCTGCAGAAAAAAGGGGACACACAGTATTGGTGGTTGTGCACGCTCGGTTTTCTGCAGATTGCAGTAGGAGCTGTGCTGACCGAATCAGTTTACTATGGTTTATTACTGGTGATTTACCTGTACCTGTCAATCTGGACGCTTTCAGTCTTCTCGCTACATCGGACACGAAATTCCTTCCTGCAGTATGATTCGTCTTCTCCTTTTCCCAAATCCTCAACTGTCGGGCAAAGCCCCGGGTACTCTTTATCTAATCAGAAGAGTTGTGTCCGCGGTGGCATACAGTCTGATCTCTCCAGGCAATGGTTGTCCGTAGAATATTTGGGCGCCTGTTTTGGATATTTTATCAGTGCCTTGCTGATTTCCATGTGTTTCTTTTTATTGATTCCTCGTTTATGGGTGAATCGCTCATTCTTTGAAAATGAAGCGTTGGCCGCGAGTGATAAACCGCTGGTCGGATTTGCAGAAAAAGTACAGCTGGGAGAAATGGGGGAAATTCTGGAAAGTTCGGAACGCGTACTTCAACTCTCCATTTATGACAACCAAACTGATGAACCCGTGCCAGTCTCAGATTTCGTAGCGCGATTCGGCACGGATGAACCGCTGTTTCGCGGGGCAGTGCTTTCGGGTTACGAGAACGGGAGCTGGAGTAAAATACGACGACGGTCGCGCTGGAGACTCTATAACTCGGAAGAAATTGAAAAAGACCTTAAGATCAAGCAGCTATATCGACAGGAGTTGGTACTGGATTCGATCGGGACCGAGGTTCTGTTCATCATGCAGCCTTTTGTCGGTATGGATATGATGAGCAGGACCGAATACAGTATCAACCTGGAAACATTGGAAATTCGCCAGGCACAACCTCCGGAGGCGGACGGCGAAACCAGGTATAATGTCTTTACCGCGAAAGAACAGTCAGAAAATGTCGTAATGGATGAGTTAGATAATGAAGCACATTATCTGAAATTACCAGAGGATGATTTGAAACGACTGATTTCATTTACGAAGAAGTTGATCGCTGATAACCCCCAGCTTAAGACCAATCTTGAAAAAGCCAGGTTCATTGAATCTTATCTGCGTGATTCCGGGGATTTCAGTTACACGTTGAATATGTCAATTCAAGATCCTGATATTGATCCCGTTGAAGATTTTCTGTTCAACCGTAAATCCGGGCATTGCGAATATTATGCGACTGCTTTGGCTTTAATGTTACGGTCGATCGAGATTCCCACACGCGTAATCAGCGGTTTCAAAGGTGGCGAACAGGGATATTTATCCAATCAGTTTGAAGTACAGCAGCGATATGCCCATTCGTGGGTTGAAGCATTTCTGGATGACCGCTGGCAGACGTTGGATGCTACACCCAGTCTGCAGCGAGCAGAAAGCGTTGCCCAGAATGCAACATCCCTCGGCAGCTGGAAAGGGATCTCCAATACGCTGACCAATTTCTGGTCCGATTATGTCATTGGTGTCTCATTCCAACGCCAGAAGTCAGCCTTCTACGACCCGATGTTGAGAGCCGGTAAAAGATTAGGGAATCGACTGTATGATTTACGTGCAACGGTCGTTAGTTTACTCAAGTCGATTAAGGCCTTTCTTTCCTCCCCACGTCGCTGGTTCAGCTGGGAAGGAGGCGCTGCTGTTTTTATCATTGCAGGACTGATCTTTGGGTTCAAATGGCTGTTTGGTGTATTGATCAGATTGCTCAGAAAACTGCTACACAGGCAGGGAGAGCAGACTCGACAACTACGAGCAGGAAATGTGGCATTCTACGAAAAATTTCAGGATTTACTGGCAAACCGTGGCCTGGTGCGTAATCCTGTTGAAACGCAGAAAGAATTCACAACTCATGTTAAAAGCGATTTGAGATCCGAGCTGTCGCAGGCACATCTGGATGAAACTCCCGATCTGTTCACACAATTATTTTATCAGGTCCGCTATGGTGGTCACCCGCTGAATCCGGAGCAGTCAGAAGAACTGCGGCAGAAGCTGGCAGAACTGGAGATTGCTTTGACCCAGGGTGAACGGACAGAAGATCAGAAAGTGTGAAGCTCAGGCATCACGCAGGCGCGGATCTGATGCTTCCTGCAGGCCTTCGCCGATCAGGTTATAGGCCAGGACCGCCAGGAAGATCGCCATCCCGGGGAAGAAAATCAGCCACCACATCTGCAGGTTCTGACGTCCCAGGTTCAGCAGGGTCCCCCAACTGGGATTGGGAGGTGGTGCGCCAAAACCCAGAAAGCTGAGTCCGCTTTCAATCAGGATCGCAGCCGCAATCCCAAACGTGATCGGCACGAGAACGGGAGCCAGAGAGTTCGGGAGAATATAACGGAAGATAATGCGAAATTGACCAACTCCTGTTGTCTTCGCAGCGAGCACAAAGTCACTCTCACGAAGTCTCATAAATTCCGCCCGCGCCAGTCGCGCGATCCCGGTCCAGCCGGTCAGCCCGATAATCGCCATCATATGCCAGATTGTAGGCGATTCGATAATAGCTATGATGGCAAGAATCAAAATCAGAGTGGGAATACACATCACCACTTCAATCACTCGACTGAGCCCCATATCGATCCACTTGCCATAGAAGCCGGCTAAGGCGCCGATCAGAATTCCAATCACTCCCGCAATTCCCATCGAAACAAAACCCACCAGCAGCGCAATCGTAGTACCGTGCACCATCTGTGCAAAAACATCGACACCTCTCTGATCTGTGCCAAACCAGTTGCGCAGGCTGGGCGCTCCATTATCCTGTGTCGGATTTCCCGGCTGCCCTTTCCACTCATCATCGTAGACGCGGCGGTAAGGATCCTGATACACCAGAGGCCAGATCGCCCAGCTGTCCGGATCTTTCTGTTTCAGATTTTCCGGATAGCGGTTACGAAAGCGATCTTTGTAAAAAATGGGATTCTCCCACTGTCTCCGGAAGTATCCCAGCGCTGGAAAATAGATATGACCTTTGTATTTACAGATGATCGGTTTTGTCCCGGCAATCGCAGGGGCAAAAATTGCGACAAAACAGAGGAAACCGATATAGATCAATGCCATCATTGCCATTTTACGTCCCTTGAAACGCTGCCACGTTTCGACCCAGAAACTGGGGGACTTTTTAACGGGTTTCAGCCCTGCTGAAATTGCGGTCTTGTTTTCTGATTGTTCTTGCATAGTAACTTAATGATTCAAAAAATGATCTGCAATAAACACGAGGATTCCATACCAGGTGATTTCAGTGATCTGAAATCTTAACCCGGGGGTCTGCTAATGCATAAAAGATGTCAGCCAGCAGTTGGCCCGCCAGCGTCAGGATCGAAAACATCAATGTCAAACCCATGATAGTCGGATAGTCTCGTTCCAGAATCGACTCGAAGTATAACTGCCCCATGCCAGGCCAGCTGAAAATTCGCTCAATAATCACGGAACCGCCCAGTAGCGAAGGCAGAGTTAATCCAATTAACGTGACCAGGGGGATAAACGTATTACGAAAGGCATGCTTTACCAGCACGTTAATCGGTCCCAGGCCTTTGGCACGAGCGGTGCGGATGTAATCCTGCCGCAGTACTTCGTGCATGTTCGCTCGGATGAAACGGCTGTAATACGCAAGACTGCCATACGTGTAACAGATGACCGGCATCAGGGCATGCTGGAAAATATCCCAGACCTGCTGACTGCTGCTCAGCGAAGAATAGTTATCGCTCTTCATGCCATACAGGGGGAGCCAGCCCAGCTTGTTGGCAAAATAGATTTGTAGAAACAACGCGGCGACAAAGCTGGGAAACGAATAGAGCATATACAGGATCGTTCCCATCGTACGCTCATCCAGTTTTCCCTGGCGTGCTGAGGAATACAGACCAAAGGGAATCGCCAGCAGATAGGTCAGAAACAGGGATGTAATGGATAAAATCAGCGTCGGCCCAATGCGTTCATGAATCAGCCTGGTGACAGGCTGCTTCCGGGAAATAGAACGTCCCAGATCCAGTCGGCAGACATTCCCCACCCAGAGTACATAGGCTTCAGGCCAGGGTTTATCCAGACCATAAGCTTTTCGCATACGTTCGATATCAGCAGGGTTCAGTTCTTTTCCCGGGTCGATCATCGCCATGTTGACAGAGATCGGAGATCCCGGCATGTTTCTGATCAGGCCGAAAATAATGAAGGTGATCAACAACAGGGTAATTAACCCGATGAATAGCCTTCGCACGAGATAGCTGAACATGCTTTGCAATCAATCCGTAATGAGTAACAGCATATTTCCAGAGACCTGTCAGGCATTTCTATATGAGAATAGAAATGCCTGCAGATCAGTTTGGTGAGCCAGTAGCAGACTAGTTTTCAACAGGTTTCCAGAGACTGGAGAAGCCCGGACCGTACCCATAAGGGCCGCGCGGGCTGAATACATAGCCTCTCAGATCTTTGTTGAAGCCATAGAAGGAATTACGGAAGTAGAGCCAGGTATAAGGCTGGTCCTCGTACAGCAGCTCATGGATTTTGCCGTAGATCTTTGCTCTTTTTTCGACGTCAAATTCACGGCGACCTTCTTCGAAAAGCTTGTCCACCTCGGGGTTGGAGTAATTGACATAATTGCGAGCCGCTTCCGTCTTCCAGAGATTGATCGAAGTGTCCGGATCCGTACCTGTTCCCCAGCCTCCGAACATGGCCTGAAACTGATGATTTCGTGCCTTCTCCTGCATGACGGTGAATTCAGTTGGTTTCACTTCACAGATAACCCCGATCTGGGCAAGATTCTCTTTCAGTAACGTACAGATCGAGAGCGATAAGGGCTGACTGGATGTCATGACACTGAAGCGGAACGGAATGACTTTACCATCAAACTCTTTGTCACGGATTCCATCACCATCGTGGTCAATCCAGCCGGCTTCATCCAGCAGTTTCTCTGCTTTTGCCAGATTCTGGTTATATGGTTTACTCATGGGATCAGGAGCCATCCAGGCCGTTTCATGATAAATGCCGGTACAAGGCTGATAGAGCCCATAACACAGTTCATCCAGCATTTCTTTATGATTGAAGGCGTAAGACATGGCCTGCCTCACCTCTTTGTCCTTGAAGAACAATGTCTCACAGTTCCAGCCAAAATAGAAGTAGACCCATTCCAGACCGTTTGCTTTGGTACAGGTTTTGTAAAAATCATCATCCTCTGTCTGTGTTTTCCACAATTCGGGATTGAGCGCCATCTCATCAATTTTACCATTCTTCAAGGCAAGTAATGCGGTATTGGGATCTTCAATAATTCGTAGACGAACCCGTTCAAAGTACGGACGTGTGCGAACCTGCTTCCCGTCCTGCATGTACCAGCTTTCACGGCGTTTCAGCAGAATTTCCTGTCCACGTTCTCGTTTCTCAATTTCGTATGGTCCACCCGTAACAGGTTCGTTTTCAAACTTCACATGGTAGGGGCTGTCCTGCAATGTCGGATCTGATTTGAGTTCTTTTTCATAGATATGCTTGGGGATAATCGGAAAGTTCAGATTCCAGACGTTCGTTGGCAGAGACTCTTTGTGGAAGAAGACCAGAGTCTGGTCATCGTAGGCTTCAATCCAGCGAATCTGGTCTGTTCCTGAACGTACCGCAGGAACCGGTACCTCCGGGTTCATGATCGTCTTGAATGTAAATACGATATCATGAGCGGTAATGGGAACTCCGTCTGACCAGGTCAGGTCATCCCGCAGAACCACTTTGTCGTAAAGTTTGTCTTTACTGGACTGCCAGGAAACCACGGTGTCTGAAACAGCAAATGGCTTGAAGTTCCAATCAAAACTGAACAGGCCAAAACCAGTGAGAGAAGAGACTTCAAATTCGACTGCTGAGCTACCCATAATCGGGTTGGTACTTTTCAAGTCGGCACCAACGTGTCGGTTGATGGTCGCTCCCCAGTCTACTTCTTCATCGTTTTTGGGTAATCGTCCCAGAGCACTCAGGATCTTTTCGTTGATTTCCTGATTCGTATTTTTCAGCTTGAGAGCCTCGTCCACACTCACCAGAGGTTTTTCCTGGCTCTGTCGTTCCCGCAGAAGTTCCAGACTGTCCAGCACGGGTTGTTCTTCCCATTCCACCTGCGCATCTAAATCAGCAAGTTTGGGAGCGTCGAAGGGCTCCAGTAGAACTTCTTTTGTTTCTGAGTCAGCTTCATCCTCTGCTTCATCAGAAGCGGGACCAGGGCAGCCTGCCAGGGTGATCATCAGAAAGAGGGACAAGAATAATAGATTGAAGCGGGGATATTGATGCATGGATATTCCTTCAATTACTCCATTGAAAAGTCGGAAAAATCACGGGAGGTCTATATGGGGTTTTTGATCCAGAACCATAGTGTGAGACGCTGTAGCTAGATTGTGGCAGACTCATCCCAATAGAACAAGGCTGATTCTGGTTTAAAGGTAAGTTACATTTAGACTTACCGTCAACCAAAATCAGCCTTGTTTTTTTAAATCTGTGCCGACTGCTCTTGAATCGGCTCATTTTCAAGTGTGCTTATTTAAATACACCGACCCAGTAATAGTTGCCATTCAAAACCATGTATCCAAATCCCGCCTGACTACCAGTCAACATGATAGAGTGATGAGCAGGGGATGCTATCCAGCCATTTACTGCTGCGGCGGCTGAAGTGGGGCCTTGAAAAATAATTTCCGGCCAGGGCAAATTGCTGTGCTGGTAGTAGCCAGTCTGAGCCATCCAGTTGGCATGCTCCTGAGCCTCTAGACACATCTTCGTGTTTAATGTCAAGGCTGGCATTCCATTGCGTGCGCGTTCTGCGTTATGCAGTTTCAGCAGCTTCTGAATGGTTGGGTGTTTCACTAACCAGTCGTGCTCACCTTCCTTCTTTTCTTCTTCTGAAAAAACAGGCTGGATCAACAGCAGACAAAACAGACCTGTTAAAACGACTTTCCATGATGATTTTATAGTCATTACCACTTTCCTAATCTTTCCGTAAATAGGATGTTAAAATGTTTCACCAGCATAAACTTTGCCGGTTCCGTAGACTGCAGGGCAAGATTAGCAATGGCAATTCCTGTGGTCTACTGTACGGAAAGCAGAAATAGGAGACCTCCATTCATATAGACAAATCTACATATTTTTTCTTATTTGTGCATTGTTGTCTGTTCTTTCCTATGTGCAACTCGAGCCTTGATTTGTGACAAATCATCAACAGGGACAGATTCAATTAATTTGCGAGTGTAATCTTGTTGCGGGTTCTGGTAGATGGCTTCGGACGGACCGAGTTCCACCAGTTTTCCGGCATTCATCACCGCCATCATATCGGACATGAATTTCACAACACTCAAATCATGACTGATAAAAATGTAAGTCAGGTTGTGTTGTTCCTGCAGATCTTTGAGCAGGTTCAATACTTGTGCCTGCACGGAAACGTCGAGTGCAGAAACCGATTCATCACAGATAATAAATTCTGGTTCGACAGCCAACGCACGGGCAATCGAAATCCTTTGACGTTGTCCCCCGGAAAATTCATGCGGATAACGATCCAGATAGTCAACGGGCAGACCAACTTCTTCCAGTAAAGAGGCTGCTCGATCGCGCCGGTCTGACTTCGATTTTCCCAGCCGATGCGCAATCATCGATTCGGTAATGATCGTCGAGACCATCATGCGCGGATTCAAAGAACTGTAGGGATCCTGGAAAATGATCTGCACTTTTCGCCGAAATGGTTTTCTTTCGGAGCGTGTCATATGTGCAAGATCGTTTCCTTCCAGCAGGATTCTCCCCCCCGTTACGGGAGCCAGCCCGACAATCGCCTTACCGGTTGTTGTTTTTCCGCACCCGGATTCACCCACCAGTCCGATCGTCTGTCCGCGGTAAATATTCAAAGAGATACCATCGACGGCTTTCACATGGTCTACAGTTCTTTTGATAATTCCACTCTTGATCGGGTAGTAGACCTGAAGCTCATCCAGCCTGAGGATCGGTCTCTCCCCTGCTTCGATAAATCGAGATTCCGGAAGATTTTTGACATCGTCCCAGCGGTAACCCAATGATTCCAGTTCCGATCGCGGATGCAGGATCCGTGGTCGACCGTGCGCTGTGCTGTCCTTGAATTTTGCTTCATTAAATTCCTTTTCCTGGATCAGATACTCTCCAGGCTCCGTTTCTTCAAAGTCCATAAAATCAGAGACGGTTGGTAATCGTTTAAACGTGGAATCCAGCGAAGGCCGACAAGCTAACAGACCTTTCGTATAGGGGTGCTCCGGATTCTCAAAGATCTCGACGACCGGTTTATATTCCACCAGTTTACCACGGAACATGACGGCCACGTCGTCGGCAATCTCTGCAATGACACCTAAATCATGAGTAATAAACAGTACAGACATGCCCCGCTCATCACGTAGTTTGCGGATCAGGTTCAGGATCTGTGCCTGAATGGTCACATCCAGTGCCGTCGTTGGTTCGTCCGCAATTAATAATTCGGGGTTACAACTCAATGCCATTGCAATCATCACGCGTTGTTTCTGACCTCCTGACATTTCGTGGGGATAACTTGAGAATCGTCTTTCCGGATCAAGAATGCCCACCTCGTGAAACAGGTCGATCGTTCGCTTTTTCGCTTCCTCAGTCGTCACTTTCTGATGCAGCATAATTGCCTCCATCACCTGCTTCCCGACGCGAAATACCGGATTCAGGGAGGTTCCTGGTTCCTGAAAGATCATGCTGATTTCACGACCGCGGATATTGCGCATTTCCGGGTCAGACAACTTCACGAGATCTTTGCCAAGGAATGAGATTGAGCCAGCATCGATTTTTGCAGCGGCATCGGGCAGCAGTTTCATAATAGAAAGCGAGGTCACGGATTTGCCGGACCCCGATTCACCCACCAGTCCCAGGGTTTTCCCTTTTTCAAGGGTGACGCTTAAATCCTCTACCGCTTTTACCACTCCCCGGCTGGTGTGGAAGTACGTTTTCAATCCCTGAATATCGAGTAAAGCTGTTGTCTCTGGCATGGTAAATCCTTTTGGTTCTGATTTCAAAATGACCTGTCTCGCAGGTGCACTCAGAATTCATCTCTGACACTTTGAATTTCGGAAAGTGATCTGCGTATAATAACGAAACTTCAATGAGATGGCAGTGGAAACACATGAAACCTGATGATTGTTATAAAATGAACGGACCCACGGTGAAATTCTACATACGTTTTAATACTTCCCGTTTACTGGTACTGACAATATTTCTCTACGGGATCTCTTCGACGCTTGTTGCTGAAGAAATCCGTTTCCCGGATGAATTAACCAAATTCCGTCCCTATACATCCAACCCGATCTTTGAGGCACAGGGGCCCGGTCACTGGGATGTGAAAATCCGAGAGCGTGGCTGGATTCTGAAAGAAGAAGATTTCTATCACCTGTGGTTTACCGGCTATGATGGAACCCGCCAAGGAATAAAAAAACTGGGATATGCCTGGTCCTGTGATGGGATTCACTGGACGCGATCCCCCTGTAATCCCATCTACCAGCAGCATTGGGTAGAAGACATGATGGTAATCAAACAGGGAAATACCTATCACATGTTTGCCGAAGGCAAGAATGATATCGCCCAGCATCTGACTTCCACTGATGCGGTAAACTGGACCCGCGTTGGTGCACTGGATGTTCGCATGTCGGACGGGAAACCCATTGCCGCCGGCCCCTATGGAACGCCTGTCGTCTGGTATGAAAAAGGAACCTGGTATCTGTTTTATGAAAGACGGGATGCAGGGATCTGGCTGGCGACTTCACCGGATATGAAAGTCTGGACGAATATAAACAACGACCAGCCAGTTATGCTGCCCGGCCCTGAATCTTATGATCAAAAAATGATTGCCATGAATCAGCTGATCAAATACCAGGGAACTTATTACATGGTATTTCACGGCACTGCAGCCGTCCAAAAACCATCATTATGGACCACAAATATTGCTGCTTCCCAAAATATGATTGACTGGGTTAAATATTCAGGAAACCCGTTGACCAGACCCGAAGTCAATCAGTCGAGCGGTTTATTGATTCCAGATGGGAATCGATTTCGTTTTTATACGATGCACAATCAGGTTGATTTAAATCTGCCCGTAGTCCCCTGAATTCGATGGGGTTCCTGTTTTGATGAACGAATCCCCTAAACAGATTGAAAAGAGAGCGAATCCAGGAGATCATATTCTGCATCATCCTCAGCGGTCTCCTGCCTTGAGTGTGCTTATTTGCTTTGCTGCGGGGATCCTGTTGGATGCCTGGTTGAACCTGGATCTTTCTGTCTGGATCCTGTTTGCTGGAACTGCCTTAGTCTGCTGGCTACTGACGTATTGGGCCCACTGGAGAAAACTTGCCACTCTCATGTTACTGGTCGTGGTCGTCTCACTGGGAGCCTTGCGGTATCACGAATTCTGGCATTCTCGCTCTCCGGAGCACGTCACTCGCCTGCTCCCTTCTGCGAGTCAGCAGCAGGTTCCCAAATGTATTGTCAGACTGGTCGGTAATATTTCTTCCAAACCAGATATTCGCGATTTAAAAGAAGACGAATTGTTGAATCCGGAACAGCCTCAACGAAGGATTCAGTTTACGCTTGCCTGTCGGAATCTTCTGGTCAAAGATTCCAAGATTCCCATTTCGGGTAAAGTACGTGTTTTCATTACAGAAAATCGAAAACCATCCGAACCGGGGCTCGTAAGCCAGCTCGCAGCTGGGGATTTGATTAATATTTGTGGTGAGCTGAGGCATTGCGCGAAACCCGATAACCCTGAAGATTATGATTTTTCGATCTATTTTCGCAAACAGAAAATTGATGCCATTCTCTCTGTCAAAATCCCTGAAGCGATAGCACTGATCCAGAAATCGAACGACTATTCCTGGAACCGGCTTCGGGCGTCAGTTCATGACTGGTTCAAAACACGCATCGTTGCGCATACGTCAGAGACTTCTCAGCCAGTCGCTCTGGCACTCCTGCTGGGTGAACGTGCGGAATTGAGCCCCAAAGTGCGTCAGGAATTCAGCAAGTCCGGATTGATCCATTTTTTAGCGATCTCCGGGTTACATATAGGTTTTTTCAGCATCATCGTCTGGAGTAGCTGCCATATCTTGAATCTGCCGCGCACAGTAACAGTGACTTTTTTGATTCTGGCGATTCTGTTTTACCTGTCGATCATCGAGATCCGTCCGCCGATCTTAAGAGCTGCTTCATTTTGTGTGCTTGTTACGCTGGGGCTGGTCAGTTGGCGCACGATTACCACCTTGAATCTGGTTTGTCTGTCGGCGCTGATTATTCTACTGATTAATCCAACAGACCTGTTTGATGTAGGAACCCAGCTATCGTTTCTAGCCGTGGCGTCTATTCTCTGGACAGTAAACCAGGACTTTTATAAAAACCTGTATCAGCAGACCTGGCTTCCGTTACGCTGGCGTCTGAAAGCCGGCGATCCGCTTTTACAGACACCTTTACAACGGTTTGGTCTTCAGTATTTTCGGATGCTTTACAGTATTTTTCTGGTTACATTCTTCATCTGGATCACAACAGCTCCTCTGGTTCTCTATCACTTTCACCTGCTGGCTCCAGTCGGGCTTGTCGTGAATACTCTGATCTTCCCCTTTCTGTTTCTGATACTCCTGTTGGGGTATCTGTTGATGTTTGTCGGTTCGTTGCTTCCGTTTACCGCTGGGTTTTTGGGCTATTGTTTTGACCAGAGTCTGCAGTTGCTGCTTTGGATAGTAGAGTGGACATCAAATTTGCCTTGGTCCCATTTCGAGTTACCGGCTCCCGCCCTCTGGTGGATACTGATGTATTATACCCTGCTGCTATTATCCGTTTTAACGGTTTTCTGGAAGCATCATTGGTTCTCCAGCATCTCTGTCAAAAAAATAAGGCTGTTGCTACTGCCTGTCTGGATCGTGACGGGCCTGTTGGTGCCCCTGTTGAACATACGGGAACCTTCCCTGCGATGTACCTTTATTGCCGTCAATCATGGAGTCTCTATTTTGATTGAAGCTCCCGGTGGAGAGACGATTCTCTACGACGCGGGGTCAATGTCGCCTGTGGAACAAACCTACTCGAAAATTAAGAACACATTACTATCACGTGGGATTCGCAGGGTTGATTATCTACTGATTTCACACGCCGATCGCGATCATTTTAATTCGGCAGCAGAACTGGTTACAAATGGATATGTGCGTGAGCTTGCCTTTCCGCAATCGTTTCTGATGCGGTCGCAGCGGGGTACAATCGAATTGTGTGATACAGCATTGGAGTTTCAAGTGCCCATACAACTTATCGGAAAAGGCGACCACTTTACCTTGGGAGAAAAAACGACCATCGAGGTTCTGCATCCCGACTCTGGAGATCGATATGAGGACGACAATCCATCCAGCCTGACTTTGCGCATCAGTTATGGAGGGCGTCAGATTCTTCTCACGGGAGATTTAGAAGGAGCGGGACTCAAAAAACTGTTAAGTGAACCAATAACTGACAAAGTGGATGTGCTGCTGTCACCTCACCACGGCAGTCGAACTGCAAATACGCGTGATCTGAGCGAATGGGCGAATCCTGCACATGTGATTGTCAGTGGAGGCAAGAAGCAGACGATTCCTGATTTGAAAAAGACTTTTCCGGAAAGCACACAGATTTATTCCACGCAACAGCATGGAGCAATTGTCTGTGAGGTGGACAAAGCAGGCAACTTGACGGTAAATCCATTCAGGGTGGTTGGTAACAGTTACGAATTGACTGAACGGTAGTATAATTTAATCTACGTCGCTGGAATTGATTAATGCTTCATGAGAACGCAACTCGAGCATGCGATGTTTTAACAGCTTTCTCATGTCATTCAGTGATTTCACTTTTTTCTGAAATGTCGAATAAGCTTCATCCAGTTCAGAGTAGTGTTTTTCACCCTGCGAGATACAACGATTCAGATTGAGTAGACCGGGATTCACACTTTTCTTTAAATTATCAACGATGGTGTGTGTGATTTCAGTAACATCATCACACAGTTGATGAATTTTTCGGCGGTCACTCTCACGTTCTTCAACACTGAGATCGCGAGTAGAAACGGTAGTGCCTTTTTTTTGTAGTGTCGATTCATCTACCAGGCGACCAAAAGGACTCAGTTTCTCTTTCTCTTTCATTAATTCATCGTCCAGGATATTCATGGCATTTCTAGCTTTCTTGAAACCGGGCGAGATTTCCAGCGCCCGCGAAAAGCTGGAATGCGCTTGTGTATGATTTTTCATTTCCAGATAAACATTTCCCAGATTGAAATGGGCATCGACCATTTCATCGTCAAATACGATCGCCTGTTTATAAGCGGTGACCGCCATGCTTAACTGGTTGAGCCCTTTGTGAGCAATTCCCATGTTGTAGAATGCATCCGTTGATCTCTTGTTTTTCTGAACCGCTTTTCTTAAGACATTCAATGCCTGTTTGTATTCGCCCATACGGTTATAGATTGCTCCCATATTAATATAAGGGGAAGCATCTGCCGGAGCCAGGCGGGTCAGTTCTTCAAAATGGTGGATGGCATCAGGATACCGTTTTAACTGAAAAAAAGCGGTAGCAATCGCGACATGTGCCTTCTTTTCAACAGGTTTGATACTGATGATCCTCTGATAAATCTCGATGGCTTTTTCGATTTCACGAGATTTCTGAAGTAGACGTGCCTGTTGATACAGTTCATTTATTTTTGAGTCACTCAACGATGTGACCTCCGCAGGGCAGATGGCGGAAAAATGACACCCCGCTCTGCCACAAAATGTGCCCTGTATTTTGCAGTCAGATGAGCATGAGTATTCGTTTATTTACTCTTTCACTAATGAGATCAGTTTACTGCGTGATCCCTGATGAAATTCAATTTTCCCTTCTCGGCCCAGCCACCCGACAGCCTGCATGACCAGATCACGGGGCGCTTCAATTTCACGTGACAGTTTACTGAGTGTCACCGGTTCGTGTTCACTTAAATATTGCCAGACGACCCCTGCAACAACACCGATGCTCTCAACCTGATGTGATTCAATTTCCGCTGACATCAAAATGCTCCTGAACGATAAACCTGCAGTTTTCGGTAACGGTACGGTTGCGGCTTCCACTGCTATCACGCTGCATCGGCGTCACGCCGTTGAACGCCAGTTAGCAACGGTCTCGTTTGACTATTATAAATATAAAACCGGTCGACTTTGGTAAGCAATCATTGATTGTCCGAGATATTGTTCATTCGCAGGAATTAAACTTAAACTATATCCAGATATCCGTCAAATTCATTATCAAAAATATCCAGGCTCAGAGAAATCGCTTCCAGATCTTTTAGAGTGTCCTGCAGATCCTGGTCCGTTCCCTGATACAGGATAAATGCTGTAAACAGGCTGGTTTTCAAGGCCCGCAGGAAGGCACTGTTGATTAATTCAGAGCAGACAAACTCGATATCGTAACCCGAACATTCCTTGCCAGCCAAACGGACTTTGGCATCATACACATCCAGATCATCATATTCTTCCTGAAAAACTTCCAGCGACTTTTTCAGTAGTTCCTCAGCAGGTATATCAACCAGAAACAGAGAAATCATCCAGAACGAAGAGTCAGTGCCTGAGACACTGATTTGAATTTCTCCATTCTTTTCGTTTACTTCTTTTGTCAGTTCCCAGTCATCAGGATACTCAAACGAAATGCCGTACTCATTAAATAATTTCATTATTCTTGCAGCTTAACTTTCTCTAAGGTAACCAGGGGAGTTGACGGATAGTCAGTGCGCGATTGATCAGCCTGTGATTGGACTAGACTGTGTCCAGTTTTACTGTAACGTCTCCAGGGCCATTTGGACCGAGTATAATAGATTGTGAGACGCTATGGTTAAATGTGATGCGCTCTAGGACCCGTTTTACTGTAGCGTCGTCACGGCCATTTGAGATGAGTAAATTAGATTGAGAGACGCGATTCTTAAATGCAGTTCGCTCTATTATAATTAAAATGAGTGGGTTCTGCAGGAGTTACTTTTGATAGACTTCTAAAAAAACTCAATCGTGTACATCATCCTCAAGCAACTCGTACAGTAGTCTTCCCGTCGCACCCTGGCGGTTGGCAGCGATTTCTGCGGGGGGACCTTCATCGATGATGGCCCCTCCGGCATTACCAGCTTCAGGTCCAAGGTCAATAATCCAGTCAGCCTTACACATGACCTGGGGGTGATGTTCTATTACCAGTACCGAATTCCCAGCATCAATCAACTTGTTTAATGTCTGCTGTAAGCAATCGATATCATGTGAATGTAAACCTCGGGTTGGTTCATCCAGAACGAACAGCGCCATCCCGTTGAATGGGGAGATCAATTCTGAAGCCAACCTGATCCGCTGTGCTTCTCCCCCGGAAAGCAGATTTGCCGGCTGCCCCAACGCCAGATATCCCAGACCAAGATCCAGCATGACCTGCAGAACATTCCGGATTCGGGGAATCGACTCAAAAAACTCCCATGCTTGCGAAATGGACATGTCCAGAACATCACTGACTGTTTTGCCACGATATCTGACTGATAAAGTTCGCTGGTTAAATCGTTTTGAATGGCATTTTTCACACGGAAGAAATACGGGAGGTAGAAACTTCAGATCGATTCGTTTCACACCAGTGCCACGGCATTCTCCACACCGGCCTTCAGAGGAATTAAAACTGAATCGTCGTGCCGTATAGCCTCGCAGTCGTGCTGTTTTAGTCTTCGAAAACAGTTTTCGTACTTCGTCCCAGATCCCACAATAAGTCGCGGGATTGGAACGCCCGTTTTTCCCCAGGGCAGTTTGGTCAATGATTTTAATCTGCTGCAGATGTTCAACCCCCTGTAATGAATCATAATGCAAACCAGGATTCGGACGCCGGTACAACTCTGATTTGATGGCAGGGACCAGTGTTTCGATGATCAAAGAACTTTTTCCTGAACCACTGACTCCAGTCACACAGACAAGCTGTTGAAGCGGAACCATGAGTGTGACTGTCTTCAGGTTATTTGTTCGTGCTCCTGTGAGTTGCAGGAACTGATCATTACTCGCGTTGCTACGATCCGTTTCCGATCTGTGTTGGGCGCGTGCCGTTAAACCTCGAACGGTAAGCGATTCCTGATGCTGAATAAATTCTTCATAGTCTCCGGAGAAGACCAGTTCTCCCCCTTCCATACCGGCCCGGGGACCAATATCAATCAGATAATCTCCAGCTCGCATGACATCGTGATCATGTTCGACAACGATGATCGTATTCCCAGCCTGCTTCAGACGCTGTAATATTGTCAGCAGTTTCTGAGTTTCATTGGCGTGTAAACCCGACGTGGGTTCGTCCAGTATATAGCAGGCTCCCGTTGTTCCTGCACCAAGGCAGGCAGCCAGTCTGGCACGCTGTAATTCACCACCAGACAACGTTTTAGATGGACGTGACAGTTGAATGTAGCCCAGTCCGATCTCAGTCAGATAGTCCAGCCTTTTTCGGATGGATGGCACGATTTGATCTGCAATGACGTGATCCTGGTGGCTCAATCCCTGATTAGCCACTGATTCCCACTGATCAAGCCAGTCGATTATTTCAGGCGCTGTTAACCGCAAAACCTGGTCAATGGAATGCTGATTCAGCAGAATAGAACGTCCATACTGAGTGATGCGCGCTCCCTGGCATTCGGGACAAATCTGATCTGCATCGGAATCGGATTGTTCAATCACCCCCAGTCCATCACAGGCTGCGCAGGCGCCGTAGGAACTGTTAAAGCTGAACGTGAGTGGCTCAGGATCAGGAAAACTGAGATTGCATTGACCGCAGGCCAGACGGGTGCTCACATACCGGTCTGACCAGCCTTCCTCTGTCTGCTGACTGACCAGGCAGGTGCCCCCCCCCTGTTTTAAAGCCAGGTCCACCGATTCCTTCAGGCGTGACTGGATTCCCTCTTTGACAATGATTCGGTCGATTACAATTTCGATATCATGCGGAACATTCTCCGGGAATTCGTGAGGTTGTGTGATATCAATGACTGCTCCATCAAGTCTGGCTCTGACAAACCCCTCTTTAGCAATCTGATCGAACAGAGTAGCATGATTTCCCTTTTTGGCTGAGACAACCGGAGCCAGTATCATCACTTTTTTACGGTCTTCGAGTGCCAGCACCAGATCGACGATTTGCTCCGGAGTCTGTTGATGCAGTTCCTGCCCGCAATTCACACAGTGAACGATTCCCAGTTTTGCATAGAGTAGTCGAAAATAGTCATACAATTCAGTCAGTGTTGCCAATGTGCTGCGCTTTGACTGTACTCTTTGTGTTTGATCAAAGCAGATCGTGGGAGGCAAGCCCAGAATCTGGTCAACAGCAACGGGCTGAGCCTGGCTAAACAATTGCCTGGTACCTGGTGACAGGTTTTCCAGAAAACGTCGTTGGCCTTCCTGGTGAATGGTATCAAACACCAGGCTGCTCTTCCCGCTCCCACTGACTCCTGTCACAATTGATATTTGATTATGCGGCAGGTTTACGTCGATGTTTTTCAGATTATGGCAGCGTGCACCCCGGATTCGAATCATCTGCTCATTCTGATATCGCATAGGGAGCCTTAAGGAGAGAACGTGATTCAGCTGTTGAAAAACGGGTGAAGTAGATGGGTCGGGAATAGAATCTCAGAAACCAGACTGCTATGATTCTACACAGTAAGGACATTTTTAAAAGATCACGTCAATCAGAGAGTCAGTTTCACTATGTCAATTATTCCCTGTTCTTTTTTGTTTCGGCATTCTATTGCTCTGCCGCATATACAGGAAATCCCTCGCAAGCGGGGACGATTATTGAACCTCCCTGATTCGGCACTGATTCCTGATTTGACATTTGAAAAATCAAAAAAATGGGGAGGACTCAAAGTCGCCTGGAATACAGAGGGGCTGGCAATCAGCTTGCAGGTAACTCAGAAACAGCATCCCGTCACACCTGCAGAATCGCTTGAGGTCTGGATTGATACCCGTGATACCAAAACCATCCACCGGGCCAGCCGCTATTGTCATTCCTTCGAATTTCAACCAGTTGGTCCTTCAGCAAAACCGATCTGCCAGCAACAACCGATTCACCGTGCGCAGGAAGATGCTCCCACAGCAGATTTGAAAAAAGTCAGACTCTGGTCAAAAACCACTAAAACTGGCTACGAACTGGATGTCTGGCTACCAGCCTCTGAACTCTATGGTTTTGATCCGGCTTCTTATCCACAGACAGGTTTTTACTATAAAATCACAGACTCAGAACTGGGAGAGCAGTTCATGATTGTGGATCATGAGTTCCCTTTCGCCCAGGATCCCAGTCTCTGGGCAACGCTGCGGTTTGATCAATAAAAAACCGTGATGAACGACAGGCGCTCATCACGGTTATTGGTTCTGCATTAATCTCTGGTTTTATGATCGTTTTTTGGGTAATGCAGCTGCATAGAGCATTGTGACGGCACCCATTGACATAAGACTGAAAGCAGCCCAGTCAGGTGGATTTAATACTTCCTGCTGCTCTTCATTCAGAGATGTCATTCCCAGGAAACCGCGAAACTCAGGTTCGCGTACTGGTTCCGGTTCTTCTTCCACGGCTACTTTGTGGGTGAGAACCATCTTGTCGACAAATAAAAATGAAGTACCAGTCAGTAAGACGAATAAACCGGTAGCAAAAAATGAAGAGCGAAACATGCGATGTCCCTGTCCTGTCGCTTACATCGATTTCTATTTCGCTTGCTCCTCCTGAGCGTAAGCCCTTGTCTTGAAGTATCTTCCTGAATTCATTTCAGGGCTGTGAATGCGAATCGACGACGAATTTGATTGTTTGGCCCGCTATGACAAGACACAAAGTCCATAGCGGGATCTAATCTCTCTTATCGGTACGAAGAGCGATATTCTTGATTTTACAGGTAGAATTAACTGCTTTTCATTGATTTCTTGTGTACGGTTATAACGGTCGTAAGAATCGGCCAGGCGTCCTGTACAAACTTATCAATACTGATTGATTTCGTTATGTGAGGGGCTCGCAGGTCGACTCGACAAAATTCATGACGAGGCCGGCTGGAGTTTTGGATATACAGTCGCTAAATTAGTTTTTTCGTAAAGGAAATCACCTGAATCATCACGTTGAAAAAGAACAAATGAGGAAATGACTGTGGAAGCTCGGATTACACTATTGCCCGGCGATGGAATTGGTCCCGAAATCGTAGAACAGGCCAAACGGGTTCTCGACACAATCGCACAAAAATATGATCATCAGTTTGAAACTCCTTCCTGTCCGATGGGAGGTAATGCCATTGATGAATTTGGAGACCCGCTTCCTGCAGAAACTCTGGAAACCTGCAAAGCATCCGATGCAATTCTGCTGGGGGCAGTCGGAGGCCCGAAATGGGATGATCCTTCTGCCAAGACTCGTCCCGAAGCAGGCCTGCTGAAAATTCGTAAAGAGCTGGGACTGTTTGCTAATTTGCGCCCCATCAAGCCTTACAGTGAACTTCTTGATGCTTCGCCTTTAAAGCGGGAAATTATCGAAGGTACTGATATCCTGTTCTTCCGTGAATTGACTGGTGGTATTTATTTCGGCGAATCAGGCAGAATGGAGCATCCTGATGGTGAAAAAGCTTTCAGCGTCATGACCTACACCACCAAAGAGATTGCCCGCATTGTTCGGCTGGCAGCGGAAGCTGCTCGCAATCGTGGTGGTAAGCTGACCTCTGTGGATAAAGCCAATGTACTGGAAGTTTCTCGACTCTGGCGACAGGTCGCCGCAGATGTGGTCAAAAATGAATTTCCGGATCTCGAATATGATGTCGTACTCGTCGATGCGATGGCGATGCACTTGATCTCCCGCCCTTCAGACTTCGATGTGGTTGTCACAGGAAACATGTTTGGTGATATCCTGACCGATGAAGGTTCGATGCTTCCGGGATCGCTGGGATTGCTGCCCTCTGCTTCATTAGGATCTGATGGGCCAGGACTCTATGAACCAATTCATGGTTCTGCACCAGATATTGCAGGCAAAGGAATTGCCAACCCGCTGGCTACCATTCTGGCAACAGCCATGCTGTTCAGGCATTCCTTGAATCTGGAAACAGAAGCGACTGCAATCGAAGAGGCTGTCGCCCGGGTTGTGGCAGCCGGACATCGCACCGCCGACATCGCTGCGGGCGGAAAAAGCATTTCCACGACAGAAATGGGTGACTGTGTTATTCAGGAACTCTCTGCCTGAATATCACTCTGAATTAAGCTAAAAAAGCGGCGGAGAATCAATCAGTTCTCCGCCGCTTTCGTTTTATAGCCGAATCCAGTTTATACATCACACAGTATGACTGCCTGCTGTAAACCCTCGTAAGGATCACGGGTGGGAATAAATTCCTGTCCGACAAAGCCTTGGTAGCCGATCTCCTGTAATGCCTGCATGATGGGCGGGTAGTTGATTTCCTGCTTTTGGTCCAGTTCTCCTCGCCCTGGATTCCCTGCAGTGTGAACGTGTCCAATATAATCTTTGTGCTCACGGATCCGTCGAATCACGTCTCCATCCATAATCTGTACATGATAGATATCAAACAGGAGCTTCATCCGATCAGAGCCCACCTGCTTGATGATATCAATACAGTAGTCTGTATGGTCTCCCTGATAACCGGGATGCCCTTTCATCGGGTGGCTGGCATCACGGGAATTGAGCATTTCCAGACAGAGATTCACATTGTTTTTCTCAGCATAGCCAATGATTTTTTTGAAACCGGCGACACAGTTCTTCGCCCCGGTCTCATCATCAATGCCATCACGCATGCCTGTGAACGTGATGACATTTTTGACGCCTCCGGCGGCACACTCATCGATCCGTTTGCGCAGAATCTCAATGCATTCATCCCAGTTCTGCGGGTTATTAAAACCGGCTTTAAAACCATGACTGGAAGCGATGGCACAGGTTAAGCCATACTTTTTCAGTGTGTCCCAGTTCTCCGCAGGAGTCAGCTCTACACTTTTGATTCCCAACTGACTGGCAATTTGCGCCGTTTTTTCGATATCCCAGTACTTTTTGAAACACCAGTGCACGACTGACTGATTGATATTCCCCTTCAGTAACTGAGGTGCAACCGGTTGTTTTTCACCAGCTGTTGTCTGCTGTAAGTCCAGCCCGAGTGCGGAAGCAGCTAAAATACTGGATGACTGTAAAAGCCTTCTTCGACTTAGTTTAGATTCCATTACAACTCCATTTCTCTGTGAAATGTCAATGCCTCATTTATTGAGAAGCCAGAAATGTCAGACGTTCATTAATTAAAAAATGTGACCCTACGATACCGGCTGAAAGAAACAAAGTAAACAGGATAAGAACTGCTTCATATACTTCAGGGCCCCCTCCGCCTCCCATGACAGCCATGCTCATGGAAAAGAGGAAGACCATATTACCGACCCACATCAGGACAAATGCCAGTGGTAATGCCCCCCATTTAATAAATGTCGACAACAGCGCGGTCAGATGCCAGAAAAACAGAACCTCGATACAGGTCAGCCAGAATCCAGGCTGGGAAAGCACCAGGCCCAGGTCCTGAATCATCTCTTCAATTCCTATCAATCCTCCAATGACTAGATAAAAGAAGGCGGGGATGACTGCCAGCAATGATCCAAAGACCTTGGCATAGGCTAACTGCGCCATTGATTGAGGTAACATGGCGGTAGATACAAGGGTTTTCCATTGAACTTCCACATGGAAAATTCGCGACGAAATCAGACTGATTTCAATCAGCACTACAATCAACATGGTCCAGAATACAGTCAGCCCCATTTCACGCAGGGAATAACTGCGCGAGGTGTAACTGATATAGGCGCACAGAGAAAACAAGGCGACTCCGTAGCAGACATGTTTGATTAACGCCATCCCCAGGCCACCATTCACAAAATAAAAATCTTTCCATGCCAATGCCTGCATCCACGCACGACCAGGCGAAAGGAATCGGTTCCGTTTTTTGGAGATCAGCCCACGTCCCGGATCAGTAGAGACTTCGGTCAGTGCAAAACGGCTAAAGAGTAGACTTGCCAACAGGAAGAACAGAACACCCGCAACCATATTGGTCCAGAACTGGAATCCCCAGGCACTTTCGTTAAAACCAGAAGTCAGAATCAAACTGAGCTGCATTAAGACAGAGGACTCGTAACATTTTTCTATGAAATCCTCTGTGCCCCGGGTAAATAATGAACCGGCTGATATCCATTTTGCAGATACAGCACCATCAATACACCATCCCACTAAGGGAGGTCCCAGGAAATATAGGATCAGGGAGATCAGAACCAGAGTCGCAGCTGCCCGCGAACGTGCACAGACTACCGAACAGACCAGACCCAGGTTGGATAATCCAATCAGAAATGCCGCCAGACTCGCGTAAGCCGCAATCACCTGTGAGAAAGTGACTCCACCTAAAGTGATTGCCAGAAGAGTAAATGGAAACTGGATCGAGAGCAGTATTAAAGCTGAGACCAGTCGGGGGAGGGATTTTCCCAGCAGCAGGGCGATGGGGTTCACGCCCGCCATCAGCAGTAAACCAATCGTCTGTTCTTCTTTTTCTTCTGTGATCGCGGTGGCGAATAAACTGATGCCGGCCATCAGAATAAATACAAAATTCAGATAGACAATCTGTGTGAATAAATAGAGACCGGCAGCTCCCATGAAACGGCTGCTGGAATGCGCAATCATCAGACAAAATAAAATCAGAACGGCAAACAGAAAGCGGAATAAATGGGTACGCGTCAACCGAAAGTCGACACATAACGCACGATGAAATAATGCAAATGTTCCCTGTAACATTAACGCACTCCCTGCTCTGTCAGATCAAGAAATGCCTGGTTCAGGTGTTTCTTGTCACGCTGGAACGACTCAATGGTTCCGTTTAACTCAATGATTTTAGATAACAGATTTCCCGTGTTTGTTAACGAGACATCGAACATGATGCGTAATTCACGTGCTTTTTCGGTCGCTTCGACTTTTAATATTCCAGGTTCACTTAACAGCGAATCAATCAGTCCTTCGACTTCTGCTTCGAGCATGACTTTGTAGACCGGATGTTCCTGCTCGTGCGTCAGCAGCCCATCCATTGAACCGCTGTACTTTACCAGCCCCCTGTCGATAATTGTGACGCTGTCACACAATTCTGCCAGCTCGCTCAAGATATGCGAACTGATGAAAATGGTTTTCCCCATGCGTTTCAGTTCCTGCAATATTTCCATCAGTTCAATGCGTGCACGGGGATCCAGCCCGGATGCAGGCTCGTCGAGTAATAACAGGTCGGGATCGTTGACCAGCACACGCGCGAGACTGACGCGTTGCTGCATCCCCCGCGACAATCCGCTGATCAGCGAATCCTTACGGCCATCCATGTCAGTCAGCGTCAGGACATCATTGATCACCTGGTTCCGCTGCTCGAGCCCCAGACCATAGGCAGCCCCAAAAAAGTCGAGATACTCAAATACGGTCATTTGTCTGTAGGTACTGAAATGGTCCGGCATAAACCCGATTCGTTTTCGAATTTCTTTCACAGCCGACCGGACATCATGCCCGAAGACTTCCACTTTTCCGCCCTGAGGACGCAGCAGCGTACAGATGATTTTCAGAGTGGTGGTCTTACCTGCCCCGTTCGGGCCGACAAAACCATGCAGCGATTGAGGCTGGACCTGGAAACTGATGCCCTGTAATGCACGATGCCCTTTAAAAGAATGTGATACATTCTGGATGTCGATGACAGGTTTATTATTGATCGGCTGATTCATTTTTTTCCGCAATCTGTTTCTCAGGTAAGGCGAAATCATAGATGAACAGGATGCGCCCCTGCTGGTCTCCCCGCACATCCGTCTTAAGCTTAAATTCGTCTGGAATGTCGCAATAATAGAATAATTTGAAACGAGACTGATGATCTCGATAGTTGACAACCTGCTCCTCGGTAGTCAAATCCAATGATTTGATGACGAGGGTTTCGTACAATTTACTGTAGACTTTCTTGGGATCTTTATTTTGATTGCCATACGCATAGCGCGGTCCGTAACCTAAATCAGATTGCAGTTTTGTTCTCCAGGTTGCAACGGGAGTCACTCTCCCCTCTTTGAGCCTTAAGAGAGTTCCGTTTTTCTGTTTACTCTGACCTAAGGAATACAGTTTCTCGCGAAATAAAACCTGACTACGAGAATGGTTGGCGGGTAAGCCCGGCTGGAATTCGAGAGTAAGGTCTTTCAGGTTCCCGTCGCGATTGAGTTCATAATCAACAACTTTACACTCTGGTTTGGAATACGGTATTTTGATTCGAGACATAAACTGTCGGCTGGAAAACGCCGGAATATCAGCCTTAAAGAATCCATCGATTCCATTAGCTATGATTCCGTTAATCCGTTCCGTTTCCTGAGCCGTTGTAAAGATGGAGCCTGCTCCGCTCGATGTAAATTGATACTTACCTCCATTTGTCACAAAGGAGTTGATCCAGCAGGTCGTGTCGAAATAGTTCCCCTGCAAAGGTTCTGCAACGAGCAGGCTATTAATGGTGGTTTTTTCACCGTAGCCCCGTTTCCCGATGCTCCAGAAAATGGTACTGAAACAGACCACGGTCAACAGGATGAATAACAGCGAATTGCGGTAGCGCGAATTTTTCTGGCGTTTATTGAACAGGAAACATCCAGGAAATATCATGAACAGATACAGGAGAGACATCAGATAGATGAGCGGCCAATTATGGTCGGGATGTGTTAAGTCTGTCAGTTGGTGCATCAATCTGGAATTGATATCACCATAACGTTGAACACTGTATTGATCAGTGACAGTTTTGCTCTGCCTGGTTTCGGGTTTACGGTGGAGGATGCTTTCTGCTTCCTGATCATGAATTTTATTGACCGCCGCTGTCAGCACATTCTCAGTCATCTGAGGCATCTTAAGTGTATGGCGTATCACCAGCCCTTCACCAATTCTGAAAAATTCCAGTGGTGAATTTAATTCGACCATGCTGCTTGTGAAGCTCAGATTGTTTCCTGTTGTCTCATCGGGTAGTAGATGAACAATTCCTCCCTCGTAAAGCCAATCCATAAATGAAACCTTGCGGGCTGTATCCCAGCGGGGAACGTGGCCAATGAGGATTTCATCCAGCGAGTCTGTTGCTGTCACTGATGGTGGAAATAATTCTTCAGGAAACCGTTTGAAGTGCCCTGTTTTTGTGACGAGCGCATCAGATCGGCTCAATATGATTCGCGATCGCACATCGTGAAGACCTGCGTTGGAATCGATGTTGTTCTCTGCTCTGGTTAGTTTCTGACCGTAGATAAATTCTGGTCCCCAGTTAATCGACCAGTCTTCCTGTCGTGGCCCGATGATATACGGATAGAATTGAACCCACTGAGAGCTGAACGGTGCCAGAAAGATTTTTCGCATCAAAGGCGCACCTGTTTTGCTGCCGCCATATAGTAATCGGTTTAGCTGAATTGGCTCATCAAATGCCTCAGGGGTGTTATTGCGAAGCAGGATCGAAAGGGGGATACACTTCCCACTGGTATGCTGATTGTTAAACCCCCAGACAACTTCTTCGACATCAATTGCGAAAACGGAGCCAGGCAGGAGCATTCCCATAAATGTTCCCAATATGAAACTCAGCTTTAAATTAGGTATTGGAGAATACGGGGAAATTCTCAAGTGGTATTTCATATATCAGAACTCAGCTGAGATGGTTGTTCAAAGGAGATGCCATCGATTGAATCAAGATCAGGACGATAGTAGCTACTGTTATCATAACCCAGGCGTCCCAGTTTTTCATCAATATGATTCCGACAGAGCGTACGAAACAACAAAAGACATCCACCATAGATAATGGAATTGACGACCATGGGTATCCACATCGATCCAAAATCATGAAATTCAGCGATTTCATTCAACACCAGATAGGAGGCAGGACCTAGAAAAAGACCATAGAGAACGGATTCTTCGTTTAAATTGGGAGTCAGAATAAAAAGCGGGAATGCCAGGATAAACGGCAGCAGACACCAGACAAGAATACATCCCAGAGCTGTCAAAATCGCCTTGGTCTGTGATTTGATTTTCATCCCAATCCAGCAGAACAGGTAGACCAGCATTGGCAGGTAGATCCCCAGGGTCAGCAGGGAGCCGACTAAATAGGGGAGCCACTGGGCTTGATAGGGATTCCCTCGATTCATCTGGGCATTTTCCCATTTCCACCAGGCTTCAAACAGCACTATTGTTAACAGTGGAATCAGCAATACCAGGCATAAACGTTTGACACCGGAAATTTTCTGGTCCAATAGCTCACTTCCCGAAATAGGAGTGGTCAGTAATACGTCAAGCGTTTCATGAGATCGCTCCCCGGCAATCAGACTGGTGGCAGAGACTGCCAGGAACAACACTGTAATTCCCCAGATCAACCATAGTAATAGAACGGCACCCATGACAATTGGTTCTGGGGAGCCGGTCGCGATGACAATACATAAAAACAGAACTGGAACTTCCAGGAGAACCAGTATACGAAACAGATAACGAAATGTTCCCAGTGATTTCTTGGACGTTTCTCGCCAGGCAATCGGCTTACTCTCCGGGAGGCGAACATTGTCGTTCACCAGTACAATTCCACGTGTCACACGATTGTTATTGATATTGGAAAACAGATGATCCAGCTTTTTAAATATTTTCAGGATGATGTTATTCGAAGGTAAAAAAGCACGTTTAACCAGAAAGAATTGCGCGAACGTTAAAAACACAAAGGTACTCAAAAGTATTGGGAGACTGAAGATGAAAGTTTTAAAAACGGAAAATCCCCCCGGATTCCAGGAGAACCTGTTAAACCAGTAGGGGGCAAAAAACAAAAAGTTAATTTCCTCATTTCCACGATTCCTCCGCAAAAACATATCTCCCAGGTAAGGGATACGCTGGAGTGCATCGGTAACCAGATTGGCGACATTCTGATAATACAGCAGATTCAATTCATAAGCGATCGGGAGGCCGAACAGTAAGAGAAAGCCAAACAGATAGGTTGCAATAAAAGCTCCTACCGTTGTTCTGAAAAAACTGGAGCATAATACCCCCAGAGCCGCAATTTGAAGCATGGACAGCAACAGCAGCCAGAGACCGTTGATAAACATGGCGGGAGAAACTCCCCCCAGCGAGTAGGCAAACGCCAGAATGGGTAGCCCCAGCATCAGAAACGTCAGCATGGGAATCAGTCGCCCCAGATACTTTTCCAGGATGATCGTCGCTGGGCTTAATCGGGTGATCAGTAACAAGCCCAAACTATTGCGTTCTTTTTCCTGTGTAATCACGCCACAGGTGATCGCGGGGAGCAGGAGATAGATGGCGACAAACTGCATTTCGATCATGGCACGAAATATTTCGCGCCCTCGCCCTAACATCGCGAGAGGATTACTCATTTGTGAGGCCATCCTGTCCATAAAAGCAAATGCCATCCATCCCAGAAACAGTAGTGCATATACCGTGCGAATAATATAGGTTCGGCGACGGTTTGCCATCTCGATCAGTTCTTTGGAGAGCAGCGGCAGCCCGAGCTGGAGAGATCTCTGTTTCATGCCGTCTTTCCTTCCGTCAATTTCATAAAGACGGTTTCCATATCCATCGCTTCAGCCTGAAACATACGGATTTTAGCGCCCGTCGCAGCAAGCCTGGTGTGTAAATCTTCTACCGCCAGCTGATCTTCCTGAAGTTGAATCGCCAGGCGGTCGGCCTGCACGCTGACAGATTTGACTCCTTCGATTGATTCGATTTTCTGACAGATTCCATTCATTTCACCGACAATCTGCACGTGAACAACCCGCGTGAGTTCCAGTCGTTTGTAGATATGATCTAAAGATCCCTGTGTCACAAACTGACCGGCTTCAATTATTCCAATGCTGGTACAAAGCTGTGATAATTCATGAAGAATGTGGCTGGAAATGATAATGGTTTTACCCATCTCCTTGAGCGCGACTAACAGCTCCCGCACTTCTATTCGTGCACGCGGGTCCAGACCGCTGGCAGGTTCATCCAGCAATAACAGGTCCGGATCGTGTAGCAATACACGCGCCAGCGCCAGACGCTGTTTCATACCGCGAGAAAGGGAATCCACAGGCGCATCGATTTTTGCTGTTAAATCGGTCAGTTCCAGAACATCGTTCACAATTGCCTTTCTGCGATTGCGGTTGATGCGATAAGCGGCTGCAAAAAAATGCAGGTACTCCCGGGCTGTCAGATCTTCATAGACCCCAAAAAAATCTGGCATGTAACCAATCATTTCCCTGATCAGATGCGGGGCTTTCTTCACGGAAATCCCATTAATCTTGACCGAGTCACAATCATACTCACGTTGCAGAGTCGCCAGAACTTTGATCGTTGATGATTTTCCTGCACCATTCGGTCCGATAAAGCCAAAGACTTCTCCCTTGGGGATCGAAAACGAGATACCTTTGACCGCTTCGTAGTTCCCGTATCGGACCCAAAGATTTTTGACTTCCACCATTGCAGGTTGTGTACTCATAAGATTTAAAAACGCTCTAAATGGGGTATGGTGTTAAGTGTCTGACACGATTAATTGACGGTAGATGGTATTTTGTTGTTTGCCTGGAACATACACAACAACCAGCCATTGACGGGGGTCAGTGGAGTCCAGAATACTCAAGTCCTCAAGATTACTTCCGCCTGCAGGGGATGTTTGGGAGACAATCTGAAATATGCCCTGCTGTTGCCGGACACACAGATCGTCCATAAAACAGATTTGCTCCTGGGACTGAATCTGATACTGTGTATGCGGCCGGTGAATGGGAGTTAATAATGCGGTGCCCCCTATAGCATGCACCGGGTTTCCGGAAAGTCGTGCGTTCATATAAACAGTATATCGCTTTGGTTTTCCACCGGTCGTTCCTCGATAGATCAACAGGATAGCATTCTCACCATAAGCCTGTTTAACCTGTGTTTTCAGTTTCGCGCGACGATCGTTCGAATTCAGTTGATCGACAGTAATTGACGACCAGTCAAAACCAGGTTGTTCTTGTTGAGGATAATTATTGACAATTCGGTTCAGTTGAGGCGTCCATTGAGGCATACGTTGATAGACAGAGTATTGTGTCGGAATGGATCCCTGATAGAAGGGAGCCCCTACCATCGCAGGTGAGGTACTCTGCGGAGAATTATAGTTATTGAAACCCCTGCCCAGTTCCGTTTGGTTCAGCGGACTGAATAGCCCTGACTTGATCCTGGTTTCAATGGTCTGATAGGAACCTGTGAAGAGCAGTTCAATCTCATTCTCTCTGACTGGTCTCCCTTTACTGTCCAGATCGATGATTGAAAGGGGTTTTCGCTCGTGGGACGCCTGCATGAAATAATTAGAGATGACAAAAGCAAATAAGGCAACAAAAATTGAAATAACAGGGAATGTGAGCCAGGTAAACCGTCGTATTTTAAAATATCCCAGAAGATAATACTCTCCGGGGCCAATCATCAATACATACCCCAGCAAAATGGTACCGATGATCCAGGTGGGAACAATCTGCAATTCTGCCGGCATGAGATCAGTAATTAGCATCCCCCCGGTAAAGAGGGGCTGATAGGCCATACTGAGCACTTCTGAAGCGGCATAGGCATTATAGTTTCGATAGTTCGTTTGTTGTTCCCGCTGGAAGTAATCCTGAATCAGTTTCTGATCATCCCAGTGATGTCGTTGGTCATAGAATTTCTTTTGTGACTGTTTCAGCTTCCATAAAAAGAATGGAATCCGCGCCTGTTCATCGGAAGTAAGCGAACCTTTTTCCAGTGTCTGCTGGCGCAGAATAATGGACCTCCCCCAACCTGTCCGGGTAAACAGGATTTGATTCTCATCAGAAAAGTCAATTTGCCCCTTGGAATTCTGTAACAGGGGAGAGCCCCCTTCGCGTTCCTGCAGGGCGTTGAGAAATACCAGCTGTTTGGGCCCCGTCGATTCACCGGGAAGTACACATAAACTGCCCCCGGAACGGACCCACTGCAGAATTGCATTCAGGTGACGCGATTCTAAAGCTTCCAGTCCTCGGGCCGTAATCACCAGGATGTCATACTGATGACAGTCAACGGGAAGCTTTGGAAAGTCTTCCGGATGCAGGTGAATCGAATAGGTTTTCAGATTAAATTTAAGAGGTGGAGCGATTTTCGCGCCCTGATTTGCGACGTGAGGTGGGACCTCTCCCTGACCATGATCGATCTGTATCGGTCCTACGGGGCTGATCGCTTCAAATTTTAATTGATCCAGAAACGTTTTCAGAGCAGGCGGTAAATTTTCGATAAACGGATCACAGACTCCAACTGTCAGTGTTCTCAGGTATTTACGACCGACTTTCAGAGTATAAGGATCTTTAAAATCATACCGAGTCTCAGGTGTGATAAAACTGAGGCGTAATTTCAACTCGGAATAGGCATTGTCTACCTTCATTGGCGGTAGCATCATGGGGACTTCATGAAATCCTGAATGCAAAGCGACATCATGCGACTGAAACTGTCCAAACTGCTCATTCCCATCATAGGCAGTGACTAGAAAATGCCCTTCCAGCAGGTCGGGAGTGGAGACTGAGCATTGCCAGACAAACGAAAGGGGACCATTCCCTTTGGGGAACTGAGCCGTCTGAGAAATATCGACTGTGATCGGGGTTGTCTGCGCGGCCGCCAGGTGTGCTGTCAAAACGCAGGATAACCAGACCAGTTGCAGGACTTTCCAATTCATACGTTTCCAACCTGTTTTCTTATAATCTGTTTACGACATTGTTCCTGCCGGACGTTTCTGAAAATACCACCATTCTCCCAGCAGCAATAGAAATGCGATGAAGGCAAACTCCCCCCAGAGGGGCTTGTCGCTGTCGATCTGCGTTTGAGTCGCTGTGACGGGCACTTCACTGAATTGAATCTCTTCTTCAGAAACGAGAGAAGTCTCTAAAGGGTTTAAAAGACTTACGCTGATTTTTGTATTCTCGGCTCCCGCCCCGTTAATGGTATATTGGCCAGTATGTAAAGCGGCGACTCCAGAGATTCGACCATTTTGATCACTCTCCGCACGCAATTCATTCCCGGCAGGAGTTAAAATCTCATACTGCTTTTCTGGCTGAAACTCCAGTGGAGGGAGTACTGGAGTCGCCGCTGCCTGAGTCTCGGAAATTCCCGCTTCCTGTAATGTCAATTGAATCAGATTCGATACCATAATAGGGAAACCGACACGATAAGGCATTGTAGAGCGATCTGTATTAAACAGAAAATAGAATTCCAGTTCCCCTCCAATACGCTTCTGTAATAACAAAGGTCCGAGTCGCCCGTGAATGAGAACTTCGTAACCCATGGCTTCCAGATCTTCAATGTTGGCATTCTCTGCCCAGACTGGTTGTTGAGAAATCTGTACATCGGCCAACTCAACGTGGCGTAATAACGATGAACTGCGATTCCAGTCTACCACATCCGTCAGATTACTCTCCAGCGAGATCAGTTTTTTTAAATCTTCAGGGACAAACCCCACTCCCAGTTTCACCAGCGCTGGCCTGTTGAGATCTTTTTCTGAGCCTCCAATAATCAGATCATAGTCTGGTGGAGCCGTGGGGCTTTTTTCCTGTGGATAGAGAATCAATTCTTGATTATCGGCCAGCGCGTAGCGATAGCTGGCTAATTCAGGATCAATGTAGATCAACAGGGATCTGGATTGTGGTATGGTGAGGAACGCACGATTATCAGCAGCCAGACTGTCTCGCGATCCAGGATTTAAAACCACTTCCAGTTTTGATTCTTTATCTGCAGTAATGGAAAACTCCAGTCGTTGAGAATCTCCACTCCCCAGGACGATCTCTTCTTTGGCGACACTGGTCCCATCCTGAATCAGCTCTATTTCAGCGGGACTACCCGCCTGTTTGGAGTTTTCAATGCGAATAAAGACATCCCAGTTACCAGCCTGGTTTTTTCGTGCATTGAACGATGTGATACCCATGTTTGCCCCTGCTGCCGGGAGTAACTGAAAGTTCAGATCGAAGGGTAGTTCAAAATTCACTTCGCGGGGAAAATTGCCATCTGAATAAAACAGGACTGTTTTGAGAGGAGCAGTACGTGACAGCGCCTGTGTCATACGCAGTGCATCTTCAAGCTGACTGGGAACATCATCGACTGTTAAATCAGCGAGTGCTTTCTTCAGGACACGCTGATTATCTGTAAAAGCAGTTAAACGACGGGCAGTAGAACTGACTGCAACCAGTGAAAGCTGCTGGTCAGGCAACATATTATCAATCAGGTCAGTCACACGTTCTTTCGCCAGCTCCAGTCGTGTTTTACCCGATTCCGAATCGGTCGCCGCCATACTCGCAGAACAGTCGATTAATATGGGGAGATACTCAGCACGTTCTGCACCACTTTGAACATATGGTTGCATTAATGCTAATACCAGAAACAGCAGCAGCAGGATTTGCAGCAGCAACAGGATGCTGCGTTTAAACTTCTGGAACGGTGAATTCACACGGCGGTCATTGATCACCTGACTCCAGAGTGCCAGTGAAGGTACACGCTGATGTGGTCGTTTTAATTTGAGGAAATAAAAGATGACCAGTGGTACCAGCAGGAATAGAAACCAGGCGCCCTGGAGAGCGTAAAAGCCAGGCCAGAAATTCATACGACCCAACCTTTCCGTCTCAGTTGATCAAACAGGACATGTTCCAGTGGATCGCCGCTGTTGACCATCAGGAACTTACCAGAACGCTGGCGACAGAGTGATGCCAGATGCTCTTCCAGTAAACAGCGATGCTCATGATACAGACCTAACAGATCCCCGGCGGAGGAAATATCAAGGGTCTGACCACTTTCACTGTCAATCAGTCTGAGATCGCCATTGATTTCCGGGTTCACTTCAGAAGGCGCCAGGATCTGCACCCCAAATATTTCCAGTCCCGAGCTGTAAAGCAGGTTCATCGGACGTTGCAAATCCCCAAAGGATTCAAAATCCGAAAGCAGGATCGCAACTCCACGACCGCGATGTGACCGGAGTACATCATCGACCGCACTTTCAATGGGGGAATCGCCGCCTGGTTCAATCTGGGTCAGAAAATCAAACAGTCGTCTCATACTGCCACGACCGGTTGTCGGCAGGTACTGTTCGGGACGCCCTCCCTTGTTATGGCAGACATAAGCGCTGACTTTTTCGAAATTGAGCAGCCCCATTACACCAAATGCAGCAGCCAACTGTCGACAACGCAGAAATTTATCTTCATAATCCATGGAAGACGAAGCATCCAGAATTAAGACCACATGCATTTCTTCTTCATGCTGATATTGTTTCATGAAGGGGCGGTTCAAACGGGAAAAGATGTTCCAGTCAATATAGCGGACATCATCGCCGGGAACATAATTGCGGTAATCGGAAAATTCTGTACTCGTCCCCCCTTTTCCCGAAAGATGCTCTCCACGACTGCGATTGGTCAATCGGCGCGTGGGATTTAAGCGCATCCGTTCCAGCATCGATAACGTTTTGTTATCGAATAATGTTGTGAACTGAGTGAGTGGAGTTCCCTGAGACACCTGTGACTATTCCTTTTCCGGTAATTCCTGACAGATTCGTTCCACCAGATCTTTCACACTGACATTTTCGGCCTGGCCGTCGTAATTCAACAGCACACGGTGTTGTAACACCTCATTGGCAAAATAGCGTACATCCTCATATGCTGCATGTGCCCGACCTTCACTGAGCGCCCGAACTCGGGCGGCTTTAATTAATGACTGGGCAGCACGCGGGCTGGCTCCCCAATGCACGAACCGGCGGATTTCATCCACGGCAAAATCGGTCCCGGGATGGGTCGAAAGGACCAGGCGGATTGCATAGTCCCGGATGGGTTCGACAACCACGACTTTCTCCAGAATGCTTCTCAATTCCATGATCTGCTGGCTATTCAGCAGTTTTTTCAGTTCGACCGGTTGTTTCAGAATCGTCTGCTGTACGATGGTATTCAATTCGCTTCGGTTCGGAAACGGGACATTGATTTTGAACATGAATCGATCAAGCTGTGCTTCAGGCAGTGGGTATGTCCCTTCCTGTTCAATCGGATTTTGTGTTGCCATCACGAAAAAGGGTTGATCGAGTCGGAAGTGAGTGCCGCCAGCAGTCACTGTCCCCTCCTGCATGGTTTCCAGCAGCGCAGACTGCGTTTTAGGAGAAGCACGGTTGATTTCATCGGCCAGCAGTAATTGCGTGAAAATGGGGCCTTTGCGAAATTCAAAACGATAAGTGCCTGTTTCATCGGTACTCATGATATTGGTTCCGATGATATCTGCCGGCATCAGGTCGGGAGTGAACTGAATTCGCTGAAAGTTTAGATCCAATACACGTGACAGGGCTTTGACTAACTCTGTTTTACCCAGTCCCGGCACCCCTTCCAGCAGAACATTTCCGCCACAAAACAAGGCGTATAGCGTTGATTCTACCACCCGCTCCTGTCCGATAATCATCCGCGCGATTTCGGATCTGGCTTCATTGAAAACCTTTTTGAAATGGTCGGCTTCCGCCTGCAGAACAATTGGTTCCTCAGTGGTTTCTGGCTGATTCATCTTCGTATCTCCACGATGTTAAACTATCTTATTTATCTTTATCGTCGTCGGAATTTCTGCGGCGTTTCAAATCAAGCAGACGCCCCGTTGTGGACTGATTTCCCTCGGAACCACCTGCTGGTGGCTTGGGAGGTTCTTTCGTGTGCTTGTCTGGTGGTTTTGTTTCTGTCTTGCCAGGCTTGGGTGACCTGGTTGTCTGCTGGCGTTGCTCCTGCAGTTTCGCAATCGTTGATTGCTGATTTAGCGGGTCTGGCTGACCTTTGCGTGAATCCAATTCTTCTGTGACATTCTGTTTTCGCTGCAGCAGAGCGCCCATAGTGGCTGTACTCTTTTTGTCATCTTTACCAAACTCAAACCAGCCTTTGATAATGTACCAGTCAAGTTGAATTCGTCTGATTCCCACATCTAACGGCACTAGAATCGCTAATGCAATCAGGAACCAGTCAAAGATCGGGTTAGAGCTCATTTTGGGGGCCCGACGACCGTAAATGATTTCAGATGCATTTTCCAGTGGCAGTTGCTGCCCCCCCGTCCGTGCTGCAATCTGTTCAAGTACGATCGGATTTGATCGGAACCGCAGGAACTCGGGAGAATAAGGAACTATGAATCCTCCGTTTGCGTGATCTTCCCGATCCCCTGACTTCCCGACTGCCATGACCTGATAGCGGCCTTTTCCCCAGAGGGGCACAGTCGCCTGATATCGTCGGGGACTGACCTGCTTGAGCACAACTGTTTCCTGACGATCATGCGGGCCAGAGATACGGGCTGCCACATTTAAGAATGACTCTTCCGGATGAAAGTCTTCTACCATGATTGTGGTTTTATTCCCCGATGTGTGGCTCCACATCTTCAGGTGATCATGCTTCTGAACCCGCGAGATTTTGATCATCAGCTGCTTGATGAATGCCTGGTAATGATCCCAGTTGACCCAGTCGGCACCCCAGTTGGGGGAGAGATCTGAAGTAAAGGCAGCTGTGGTCCCCAAACCATACCGCCAGAATGACAAAATCGGGTCAATCTCACCCTCCGCCTCTTTCTTTTCAGGAGCATTCAGAACCCCTTCGGCTCGGGGTTTAATTGTTGCGAGCACATATCCATGTAATGCGGGTATGGCATCGATCCCTTTCAGAACCGGTGAGATCAGGCCGACTTCCGGGGTAATCGTTTCGTTCTGAATCATGCTCCGCTTCAGCGTTTTTGATTCTTTGATGAAAATTGAAGGCAACTGATTCGGATCGGATGGAAAATAGTAGCGTCCGCCCGTCGCCCCGGCGATGCCGCGCATTGAGGAAATGTCTTGTCCGCCGTGTGGGAAGATGGCAACCATGGAGACGCTGACTTTATTTTTCACAAACTGGCCAAGTAACTGAGGCGTAGGAGGCTGAGGATCACCATCAGAGATGATGATCATGTGCTTGGTGGAAGCATCACTATTGATTAAGCCATTCAGCCCAAGTTGCATGGTATTGGCGAAACTGGGCATATCCCCGATCTGGGCTCCGTTAATCTTCGGAACCATTTTTTCATAGTCGCCGGCCGGCATCAATTTAAAGAGCCACTTTTCGCCATCCATAAAGTCATAGACCAGAACACCCACTTCATCCTGTGCGCCTAGCACCTTAATGGCCTGCTTTGTGATCCTTTTACCCCAGGTATTCCCTTCCGGAAATTCACAAGTATGAAGAATAATGGCGAGTGCCCCCTTGGGGAGGACTTTCTTTTTTGTAATGTCCATGGTAACGGGTAGCGCATCTTCGATCACAGTGCGATGATAACCGCCGGGACCAAAACTGTTGTCTCCCCCTACCATCATAAAGCCGATGCCCTGGTTGAAGACAGCATCGTGAACTGCTTTCAGTTGAATCACATTGAACGCATCGGCGGGGACATTGACAAATACAATCGCATCATAAGGCATGAGTGAAAGTGAATCGCTGGGGAACTCGTAGGCAGAAACCGTCTCTACATTTCGCTCCCCTTCCCGGATGGCTTTCTCCAGCGATAGCCAGTCTTTTTTTTTGTCAGCCTCGTTGTCGCCAGAAGGGTTAGGATCAGTGACAAGCAGGACTTTGCCTTCCCCTTCGACATAGAGATAGTTCAGGACCGTATTGTTCTCAGTAAGGTGGTCTTCTCCACGGTCTGTTTCGATGGTGGCGGAATATTCATAGTAACCGGGGGATTTTAAGTAGATTGGAATCACATAGCGGTTTTTACCGGCTTTAAATGTTACTTCTTTCGGATTACCAACCATTTTGCCGTTTTCACGTAAAACCAGTTTTCCTTTACCTGGTTTCAATGAGGAGAGCACAATCGCGGCTTCATAGTTTTCTCCCAGCTTGACAAACCGGGGCAGTTCCAGGTTCTCCAGCCAGATTTCTTTGTCATATTCATATTGAA
Source organism: Gimesia algae (assembly GCF_007746795.1). Taxonomy (NCBI): domain Bacteria; kingdom Pseudomonadati; phylum Planctomycetota; class Planctomycetia; order Planctomycetales; family Planctomycetaceae; genus Gimesia; species Gimesia algae. The sequence goes on along the minus strand of NZ_CP036343.1, from coordinate 687,169 downwards.
GAGGTAGAACATCAACGGCGATATCGCGTGATTTCAGCTCATCCAGTACTTGTGAAATGGAACCCTCGGTTTCCGTTCCGTCACTGATCAGAACGATCCGCCCCCGATTTTCTTCGGGTAGCATCGCAGCGGCTAGAGACAGGGTCTGCTGCAGGTTCGTGGCATCGCGGTCAATCCGTGAATTCAAAGCTTCATAGGGAAAAGAAACGCGGGGTGGGAGTTCGACGGCTGAGTTTCTGCCGAATACTACCAGACCAGCTTCATCAGTCTGGGGTTTCTCGGTCACCGTTTTCATCACAAATTCCAGAGCGGACTCGACCGAGGATTCACCGATCGAATCGGAAAGATCGACGGCATAGACGACCGAAATGACATCGCGCACGCGGACCGACCGGGGTTCTGCAATCAGCATCACAAACAGGCCCAGCATTAACAGTCGGGAGATCAAGGCCGCCAGCGCCCTGCCTTTACTCAAGCCACCATATCCAGCTATAGACAGCCACCAGACCCAGACGGAAAACAGGATTAAACAAAACGCCCAGGGTCGCGCGAACAGCAGAACTCCTGTCTGTTCCAGTCCAATACACAAGCCCGCATAGAGGACCAGAAAGAAAACCAGGGGAATCGCCCGCAGCCACGTCACAGGTGTGCGTGGTCGAGGAACTAACTGGCGATAAAGTTCTTTGATTTTCATGGTATCAATTTTACGATCAATCGATTTCCCGTGTCAGCTACGAATACCTGATCTTTGGAATTTACTGTAAGTCCCCAGGGAGTCAGAAATTCCCCTTGATTCATCCCTGTCTTACCATATACCCCTAAGATTTGACCCGATAAGTCTGTTTTGGTGATGCGTCCGGCCCCATACTCAACGATATAAAGCTGATTGTGATGGCGATCGATGGCAATGTCGTACGGGTAATAGAGGGGCAATCCACCGGTTTTCGTGCCCAGAATCTCGAGAAACTGACCGTCATCAGTAAAAACCTGAATCCGGTTATTTACCGCATCGGAAACATAAATTTTTCCATCATGCCAGATCATCCCGGCAGCACGTTGAAATTCCCCCGGTCCTGTACCAACAGTACCAAATTCCAGCAGGAAATCTCCCTGCTCAGAAAATTTCTGTACTCGATCATTGTTTCCATATTCGCTGACGTACATATTACCAGCCGGATCCTGAACGACAGACACCGGATAAATAAACTGACCGGGTTCTTCTCCATATTCGCCCAGGAATTGAATGACCTTCCCCTGCTGATCAAAGAAGACAACCCGATGATAGTGCGTATCGGCGACTGCGATCTGTCCATTTTTGAGCAGGCAGATCCCTTCGGGTTTGCCAATTTCAAAATCGGGCATCTTCCATTGTCGATCCAGTTGATTCTCTGCATCATATACCAGAACACGCCCAGCGTTATCGAGAACGTAAAGTTCGTCCTCGGGCCCCACATTTAAGCTACGCGGTGCAGGGACTTTAATTCCCTCAGCGGGTACCGGCCACTGAATGGTTTCGGCAAACTTCAACTGGGGAGCAGTGCCCCCTCCACAACCAACTTGAAAAATCAGACATAATAGAAGTAGTAGCAGTCGAACGGATACACGATCTCCCCTCTGCAGCTTGGCTCTAGCGGGACGATGAAATAATGTAGTGATGACTTGGGGGTTCCGTTCACAGATTAAAGTGACTTCTTCAATTGAGCCACTGAATTTCACATACTGTACCTCACAGACACCCTGATCGTCGTTGACGATGGCTAGTTGCTCGGGGCGCGCGAAATGTGAATTCCTCTCGCTGCCTGTGATTGCTTGAGTATCGATCATGCTCAGGTCATTGATGCGGCCGAGATAGCTGGCGATCTGGAGAGAAGGTGGATTATAGTACAACTCTGTGACATCTCCCGCATAGACGACCCGCCCCTGTTCGAGGCACACGACATGAGTTGCCTCCCGCAAAACCAGTTCCGGCGAATGAGAGGAAAAGACGAGCGAAATCTGATGCGCGCGGCAGAACTTTCGAATGACATTCCAGTATGCAGGCCAATGTGCCTGGTCAACGTGTACGAGCGGCTCATCCATCACAATCACACGGGCATGGCTCGCCAGCGCGCGGGCGACTGCTAACCGGGACGCTTCTCCCTGTGAGAGTTGTCCTGGATATTTGGCTGCCAGAGGTTTCAGATTAAAATCATCCAACAGTGATTCTGCTGAAATATTCGGTCGTTCAGATTGGGGGCAGACTAAAGTCAGATGCTCATAAACCGTATATTGCGGCCACAGACCCAGCGTATGAGGAACCCAGAACAGGTCCAGGCTGTGAGCCGATGACGACGATTCTTCAATCCTTGTCACAGCCCCTTGATCAGGGCGATCGAATTTCACCAGTAAATTTAAAAGAGACGTCTTGCCGGCTCCTGAATATCCCATGACCGACGTCACACCTGTGGGAATCTTAAGATTAATCTCAGTCAGCCTCGTACCGTTTGCCCAGTTCAGACTGACATCCGTCAGTGACCATAACAGCGATTCAGATTTTGGACTGAGAGTTGATATACTCATTAAACGAACTGACTGAGTTCAGATTGGTTGTTGAAATGAATCCAGATTTTGCGGACGACAGGAAACAGTATGATCCCCAGTAAAACAGGAATACAGAAACTGATCAAACTAATTGCAGATAAAACTGAATTTTGTCCATAATGCATCAGGCCATACAGACGGACTGATGAAGTCATGCCGCTGTGAGGAGCGAGAATAGAACTGATCGTGACATCCCAGTAAACCCAGAAAGCCAGGACCGCGACCGCCCAGTATTGCGGACGCCCCTTGGTAACCCATAACAAACGACCGCCGTTCGCTGCCTGTTGAGGACAATCAGATTGATTCAGTAAATGAGCCAGGAATAAGGAATCGTTTTCATTCTGTTTTTGAAAAACCAGCTTTAAGAATACCGCTCTGGGAAAAAGGTATAACACAAAGCCAGTCAAAACCGGCACTGGGGTTCCATAGAGCCAGTCACCTGCCTGAGTCAAAAACAAAGAGGCAATGACAAGCGCCAGGGGTAAAGCGCCACACAAGCCCGGTACACAACACGCCAGTCCCATTGTTTTAATGATGGGGAACTGATTTCGGTGAAAAAAAAAGCTGGCCAGCCCCCAGGCAGCAATCGCGGACATCGTCGCATATAACAATCCCCAGATACATTCCTGTAGCGTGCCCATGATCTGTAAGCGATTTTTTTGCAGAACACTGGTCAGAGAACGTAAAGTGCCCCAACTGATCATAACCAGAGGAATCAGAACCACGCAGCCCGTTGCCACAGCCAGATAGCTGCCAGCAAACAGGTGCCGCAATCGGTTCACTTTTGAACCAGAATACTGTTGCAGATAATGTGGTCGTTGCTCAAGATTTCTTAACAGAGCTAACACACCGGCCATCAGCATTATTTCAATGATCAACGGACCAATGAGATAAACCAGTGTTTCTCTGACGGGCACCCCGCCTGCCTGCGCATCAAAGATCCAGACCGTCCAGGAATTCTGATACAACAGCGAGGCAATCTCAAATTCCTGAAAAACGAGTAGAAACAGCAGAGACCATACGGGCAGAATTCGCACTAACGTTTTGCGGAGAAAGAATCCCCACATTACAGAAATGTGGGAAATCCCTGTGCCTGCTATCGAAGCAGATCGGCGAATGAAATCAGATTCTGACGAAATTTGTGTTCGAGCAGTCATGTGATAACAGATGATTCCCACAGGAACGACTCTTAAAAGAACCAGAGAGGAATAGACGAATTCAGCGAGAATCGGGAAATGAATCAGTTGTGTAGTCAACAGCGACCAGGCATAACCGACAATCAGTTCCGGAACCAGTAAGGGAGACAGTATCAGTAGCCATAAAAAAAAGGTGAACCGAGATTCCGATTGATCAAGCAGAGCTGACAGTCTCTGACAGAGAAAGACACCGGTCAGCGAAATGATGAGACAACGTAACACGGTCACACCACAAATTGTGGTCAGGCTCATTTCAAATACTCCGACTTGAGCCAGTCCAAAGTCAATTTTCTCTGTTTGACCAGATCGGATAACGGATATGCCTGTTTAATGTAAGGACGAAACTTCTGAACTTCTTCAGGGACCAGATCCCAGTTGACTTTACCTAATGGTATCTGACGTGATTGCGATTGTGATAATTCCAGTTCGACCTCCGCTGAAAGCAGGAAATCAACCAGCGTCTCCGCCTGCTTACGTCGCTTCGTGCCGTTGATAATGGCTACACTGTTGGGAATCAGCAGGGCTTTTTCTTCGACTAATATCGGTAGCGCCGTTACGGGTTGCCCGGCATCGACTGCGACGAAGTAATCATCCGTGTCAGTATATCCCAGAATACAGGCACCAGAGGCGACCAGGTTTTTCACACTGGAATTACCGGATGTGACCTGGATGCCCCGCTCCAGTACAGAATGGTACCACTTCTGCAGATGAGCTAATCCCCAGGCATCGCAGAGAATGGAAAAATGCGACAGAGTTGTTCCATAAAGGGGTTTCGCGATCGCTACCTGGTTCAATGGCCCTGCTAAAGTCGTTTCAACATTTTCATAGGAAAGTACATACGAATCTGTATTGGCAATATAAACGCGCAGGCGGGCCGCAAATCCGGTCCAGTACCCCTCCCGATCTTTAAACTCAGCAGGAATTCTCCGGTATCCTGGTCCCTGATACGAAGCCAGCAGATCATGCTCTTTTAAAGCTGCCGTGCCCAGTGTCTGGTTATTCCAGAATACGTCACAGCGGGGGTGGTCTTTTTCCCGAATGATCAAATTCGTCAGACCCAGCGATTTGGTGGCTTCCGTATCAAAGCGGGGTTCAACTTTGATGCCTGTCTGCTGTTCGAACTGTTTGAGAATCTTTTCTGAGAAAACAGCATCATGGGCGCAGTAGACAACAAGAGCCTCATCCTGCTTCTGGTAATAATAGACCATTCCAATCATGCCGATAACAGCGAATTCTACAAACGCCAGCATCAACCATCCGGACCAGGTCCTGCGTCCTCTGGTTTCATTCATTTGTCGGTTGCGTTCTCTTCAGTTTTTTTCTCAAGCGAATTGAAATACTTTTTGATGCCTTCATGATATCCGGGAGGAATCTGTTCCTGCATAATCGCTTCACTCATTCCCTGTTTCAGATCAACCAACAGTTTCTTGTAATCCTTCTGAGCTTCTCCCCGGTCACTGAGCCCTTTTGTCTTGAAGGAGAGGAGTACTTTACCGGCGGTAATGGCAGATTTTGATTTTTCAGTTTTAAATCCTTTGTCTCCGGTATCATCTTCATCAACTTTGCCACCCCCCCCCTGTCCTTCACCGCCAGTTCCTTCTCCCTGCATATCACCCATCAGCTGAGCATACAGATCTTCATAGTCTTCCAGTGTCATACAATTTTCGCAGGCTTCACCGTCCAGACCTGATTTATCATTTGCTTTTTTCGCCTTGGACAGGACGGTTAACGCCTCTTCCAGTTTTTTCAGATCTTTCACCGACTGTGCGATTTCTTTTAATTCCATCTTTGCCAGATCCATTGACTGCATGGCTTCTCTGAGAGCCTCCTCCTGTGGGATGCCTTTGGATTGTGCCATCTGCATTTGTTTCATAGCCCGTTTTAATGCTGCTGCCATCGCTTTGGAATTCGTCTGCTCACGGGCAAATGATTCCATCTCTTTCATTTTCTTCTGAATCTCATTTTTGAGTTTTTCCCGTTTTACCGGATCTGTTTCTTTCTGTAATCTCTGCAGTTGATCTTTCAGTTCTTCCATTTCTTTCATCAGAGACTGGGTCGATCCTTCCTGCAGTTCCTTGCTCCATTTCTGCATCCCCTCTGCTTTGGTCATTCCGCCAAACTTTTGTGCCTGGTCTGTTTTCATCATCATGTTTTTCATATTCTCTTCAGCCCGTTTACGCCATTGGCCGCCGAGAGATTTCTGATGTGCGGCGAGGGTCTCCGCGTTTTTCTGTTTTTTACCAGGTACCATCTTGCGAAAATCGGATTTCAGGTTTTCGACTGCCAGCTTGACATCTTTCGATTCTGCGTCATTTTCGCCGTTATCTTTATTTTTTAATTCTGCGAGCCGGGCTTTGGTGGCTTTTTTCGTATTCTGGAACTCTTTCACTTTTTCCTGCTCCACTTCAGCCGCCTGTATTTGGTCAAACGGATCAAATTGTGGTGTGTATTCCAGTAACAGAAACAGCACCAGCGCTGCAGAACAGGAGATGGAAAATCGTTTGGCCCACACAAAAGGAACCACATGAGCCGGTTGTATTTTCGCCGCCTGTTGTTCAGCATCCTGAATTACCAGTGGCTTATAGTTGCCGATTGACTCATCCAGTAATATGACTGTCAGGAACAGATCCTTGGTTTTCTGCTTCTGGTCAATCAGCCGTGCCGCCTGTTCTTTGTCGGGTTTACGAAAAAGGATAAACGACAGCACGAGTGTCCCGGCAACCACAGCTCCCAGTGAAGGCAGGCTGAACCAGTCAGTCAGGTATCCTGAGAAACGGCTGAAAAGCATGGCAGCCAGATAGCCCCCCAGTGAGATACAGAAGGAAACGAAAACCTTACGCCCCCACACAGCTAAAACCAGCCGCTGTTGAACACGATCGATTAATCGAGTGGATTTAGTTATCTGTTCCATGGTCTCACCTCAAGTAAAGGAGGAGTACTATCGTATTATTCTGATGCCCCGATCGCTGCTGCTTCTGCAGGGCTGATCAGTTGATCCTGGTCAGTGTCGTATTCTTTAAACAAAGCCTGATCAAACAGGAATTCCCGTGGGGAGAGATCACCATCGCGGTTGCGATCCATTCGTTGAAACCAGCGTGGACCGTCAGCCGTTCTGGGGATCGACATATTCTGTTGCATCGACATGGCAGCCGTTCGCGGGGCAAAAACAAATAATTCCGGTTTTCCCAGTTCGAACGTGATTTTAAAATGCCCTTTCAACTCGCTGTGATCCAGTGCCTGATCACGATTGCCATCATATTCTTTAACACGTTGCATACTGTTCCGCAATTCACGCGGGCTTAACCGTCGATCCAGATCCGTATCCAGTATTTCAAATAGTGATTTTCCATCATTGGTGACGTTCATGACAACCTGATTCTGGACTTCGGCAGTATCTTTAATTAAAAAATCGGTTAATTCTTCCACAAACAGCATCTCGTCCTTATTTTTATCAACTTTCTGATATTCAATGCCAGGCAAATTCAGTTGCATAAATTCCGGCTCAGTCAAATACCCGTTTTTATCACCATCGACTACACGAAATCGCGTTTGATAAAATCTCACATTATCAGCCAACAGATGCCGGGTACTTTTGACTCTCAATTCCAGTAACAGACCATCAATATGAAATTCAATTTTCGAACTCGAAACGACTTGAACTTCATTGACCCGGTTTGTGGTTTTGTTGAGAAATTTTAACTGGGGCCGAAAAGTTTGCTTACGCGGTATTGCAATTTGCAGTTGAACATCCGCGCTGGGGTTTTGCAGATAATCAAACAGTTCTTCTCGGTTTAAGAAACCATCCGTGTTCCGATCTGCCTCTTGTAAATACTCTGTGTTCTGCCGATCCTGCTGAAAGCAGCCGACTGCGATCGCATCTTTTGCGGGATTGGTATGCTCAATATACTTCTTCAGAATCTCATCAATGGCTTTATTGACCGAGCGATCGTGATCCAACCGAAGAAAGGGGGTTTCCACTTTCGTCTGGCGAATTGGGCTCTGAGACGCTGTATTCGATTGACCTGAATCGAACGGACGTAATTCTGCCAGATTCAAAACTTCATCTTCATCCCGATCAAACAGAAACAGCGTCTGAGGACTGGCTTTCAGTTCCGCATCGCTGAGCGTGCCATTCTGATCCTGATCCAGTTTACGAAACAGTTCAATCACCTGAGAGCTTCGTGACGGTACCCCGGCAATCCGAAAAGCAGAACCCTGACCACTGTGCAGATAGGTGGAAAACTCCTTCAGGCTGAGACGCTGATCGACCGGGTCAGTATCAAGCCGTTTGAGACGTGCCTGCAGAGTCCCTTTATCGTAGCGTTGGATTCCGAATGCTGGTATAGATTGCAATTCTTTCAGATCAAGAACCCCATCTTCATCCCGATCGAGCGAGGCGAACATCCTGTCGATGTAATCGTTACTGATGGAACGGAAATCAGCCTGATCAACCAGCAGGTTGATTTCCAGAATGACGGGCGCAGAGGGCGCCAACAGAATGATTCGCTGGGCGGACTGTTGATTAGCAGCAACAGGCGGTACCTCTCCCGCCTGAATATGAGATGTTAAAAGCGTTCCCAATATCCCTGTCGCAAAAAACAAAATAAAAGTTTTCAATACAGGTGTCATCACTAATGATTCAATAAAAACTCGCTGCTGTTTAACAACGCCCAGAACAGATTAGAATAAGCATGTGTTATTTCATCTTCCGATTTGGCGGACGAAATATATTCTGTCAATCGTTTTGTTTCTGACTCAGTTGGGAAACGGGATAATGTGCACAGGTAAAATGCTTCAATTTTGGCTGAGACTGTCAGTTCGGGAAATTCAACGATAGCAGTAAAAACATCCGACTGTTCAAGGCTGGTGGCGTTGGTCATAAACGTGCCATTCATCAGAGCCAATGCCTGCAGGATTGTTGCCCGCGGGTCCAGCTGATTCTCAGCATCCGTCTGAAACAAGTCTCCAATTTCAGCCTCGGGACTGTTATTCCCCAGAGAAAACAGAAAAGAATCGACCTCGGTTGTTTGTCGGAAGAAACCGGTTGCCTGCACCAGATTGGCAAAGATCTGTTCCGCCGTCAGACCCCGTGTCGGCATTTTTCCATACCATTCAGACCGGGATTGACTGGGGTCGGTCTGATGGCTGGTGAGCTGATAAGTTTGGCTGTTCACAATCTCCCGGATCAGAAATTTCAGGTCGTGTTCATGCTCACGCAAGGAATTCGCGAGTAACTCCAGCAGTTGTGGATGTGAGGCACGATTGGTGGAAGAAAAATCATCAACCGGATCAATCATCCCTCGTCCGAAAAAGAGACTCCAGACACGATTTGCGGTCGCTTTGGCAAAATAGGGATTATCTTTGGCTGTGATCCATTCAGCCAGCAGCATCCGGGGGGTAGGATCTCCCGTTTCCCAGTCGGGTTGAATTCCATCCAGAAACGTGGCAGCCACCAGCCGATTCGTATCGGGAATTTTAATCTGAGGACGACCGCCTGATTCTCGGAGATTCAGAGCGGTCGCAATCTGATTTGGTTGAGGCTGATCAATGTTCGAAAAAAATGCCGCGTACTCCCAGAACTGCTGCTGTTTCCAACTGTCAAAGGGGTGATCATGACATTGAGCACATTCAATTCGCACACCCAGAAAGGCCCGCGACGTTCCCGCTGCCAGGTTCTCAGGTTTCAACTGTTTCACTATAAAATAAGCACGCGGCGTCAGTTCCTGCACAAATTCACCAGGCTGATTTTGTGGATTGGCGCCCAGAGGTGAATTGATGATTTGGCGGGCCAATTCATCGTAGGGGGTGTTCGTTTGAAATTGTGATCTAAGCCAGGCTTCAAATTCTGGAATCTGCCCTCTGGCTTGAAGATTCTTGGTCAATTCAGGCAGTAGGAGATCACGCCAGACATTGGTGAAGTGCACTACAAAACCAGGACTGGCAAGCAGACGATCTACCAGTTGTTCCCGTTTCAGCGGAGACGGATCTGCTAGAAAACGGCGCAGATCGGCGACCGCCGGTATTTTTCCCGTCAAATCCAGAGAAACGCGACGCATAAACTCTGCGTCGGTGGATCGTGGTGCAGCAATGACCCCTTCGCGTTGTTGTGCCTCTTGAATCAATCGATCGATTTGAGCTGACAATGGAACGGCAGTTGTCGGGACTTCTGAATCAGCAATTGCAGTAAGCAATTGGAAATTCATGAGAGCGAACAGCATCACAATCACTCCAGACAGTCTACCTGCCTTTTGAATGAGATCGAATTGCCGTTTGAGTTCACTCAACACTTCAGCACCATCCTCAATCGCGTTGAACTTACCCGGTTCAGGAGGCTGCCCATCCCTGCCCCGACTTTGAAAAGGATAACTTTTTATATATAGTCAATTGTACAACACCAGATAATGAATACAAGCTCGATCTGACCTATCTCTTTACTGGAACAGGTTGTTAGAATCACTATGGTTAACAGGAGCCATCTGTTGTTTATGTTTACAGACCTTCCCCCGGGCCCGACTAAGAGTTAGACAGTTTCAGGCCTGCATTTTGCGTATCCACTTCTAAAGATGTGCGTTATTTTTGAAAAGAAATCAGATTTAAAATATGCTGTCTCGCCTGAAAGTATTCATCAAGATGTATAAGGATGATTTGTTTGTCATCGCCGCTGGAGCGGGCATGCTTTATTTTGCCACTCTTGACAGAGAGCTTGCCTGGTTCTGGAATTCCGCTGGATTTGTTATCCTTTTCTGGGGAATCGCAACGCTATGTATGAATGTCCGGTCCGGAAATAATCAGCAATAAAATGATAGCATCGCGGACTCCCTATACACTAAAATCAGTGAGAACGCTTTAACGATCACTCTCCTGTCAGTCAGCCAGCCTGCCAACCCATAGAAACGCTTATGTCTTTTACTAAATTGTTTTTTCGAAATCTGTTGTGTCTACTTTGTTTTCTCTCGCTGCACCAGGGATCTCTTATTGCGGGGGACTGGCCGATGTGGCGATACGATGCAGGTCACACCGCAGCCTCTCCCGACGATCTGCCCGATCAACTGGTTCCTACCTGGTCTCGTACATTTGGTGCACGCGAACAGGTGTGGGATGATCCCCTTAATAATGACTTGATGACATATGATAAGGTTCTTGAACCGGTTGTGTTCGGCAAACGGATGTATGTCGGTTTTAATGAGGCGGACAAACTGCTTGCATTGGATACAGAGAACGGCAGGACACTCTGGACGTTCTACACAGAAGGTCCTATCCGGTTTTCTCCGGTCGCGACTGATACCCGCGTCTACCTGGTCAGTGATGATGGTTTTTTATATTGTCTTGATTCCGCAACGGGTAAACTAGTCTGGAAATTCAGTGGTGCTCCTGGAGCACAAAAAGCCCTGGGTAACAAACGGGGCATCTCAGCCTGGCCTGCGCGCGGCGGCCCTGTACTCTATGATGATACAGTCTATTTTGCTGCGAGTATCTGGCCTTTCATGGGCACGTTTATTTACGCGCTTGATGCAGAGACCGGAAATGTCGTCTGGGTCAATGATTCGACCAGCGCCAGTTATATCAAACAGCCCCACAGTGCGCCGTCTTTTGCCGGCGTTGCTCCCCAGGGGACCCTGGTCGCAACAGAGGACCTGCTATTGGTTCCCGGCGGTCGTTCCGTACCCGCTGCCTTGGACCGTAAAACCGGAGCACTCAAATATTTTCACCTGGGGGGGAAAGGCAATGGTGGTTCCTTTGTGATCGCCGGAACGAAAGAGTTCTTTGTGCATACTCGCTACCGCGGTGTTCGTGCTTATAATCTGGAGACAGGTCTGCCGAATCTGTTTGTTTATAACGAACCAGTACTCCATGAAGACCGAATCTACTCCACAATCGAAAAAGATAAGCGGCCCTTGATCCAGGCTAGTAAAATGAGTCATCAACCACTCTGGACCATCGCAGCTGATGGCCGGGGAGACCTGATCCGTGCCGGCAAACGACTCTATGCAGCTGGTGAAAATTCGTTAACAGCAATCCAGCTTCCTGCTTCTCCTGATGAAAAACCAAACGTTGCCTGGGAACAAAAGGTACCGCAGGGTATCATGCGTTTGCTGGCCGCAGATGATAAATTATTTGCCATTACATTGAGTGGAGATATTCTGGCATTTGGCTCTTCGGGTAAGTCCATCGAACAGGAAAAACCGGCACCGAGTGTTCTATCCGCTCCTGACTCCAAAACGGTACAACTGGCTCATACACTCATTGATGCTGCACAATCCAGTCAGGGGTATGTGATCTGCCATGGAACTGAGAATGCAGCCTTGTTTGATGCACTGTTATTGAATTCGAAATTACAACTGATTGTCGTTGAAGAAAACAGCGACAAAATTGCCCGCTTGAGAGCCCGCTACGACGCTCTGGGTTTGTATGGTTCCCGCATTTCAGTCCATCAAGGGACACCCGATTCCTACCAGGCCCCTCAGCATATAGCACGGCTGACTTTACTTAGCAACGCTTTTGCCCAATCCTTGAACGCGGAACAATTACAGCAGATTTATCGTTCTGTCCGCCCTTACGGAGGCGTGATCTGGATCCCCGATGCTGGTCAGAGCCTGACGAAAAAGATCAATCGCCTGTTGCAGGAATCCGATCTGGCTCAAGCACAACTGAAAACAACGGCAACCGGCCATATGCTATCTCGTGAAGGTGCTCTGCCTGATTCTGCAGACTGGACGCATCAGTATGGCGACATTGCGAATACCGTCAAATCAAATGACAAACGCGTGAAACTTCCTTTGGGTGTCCTCTGGTTCGGCGGAAATTCACACGAAGACATTCTCCCCCGACATGGACATGGCCCACCGGAACAGGTGATCGGCGGACGCACTTTTCTGGAAGGGATGAACAGCCTCAGCGCGCGTGATGTCTACACGGGACAGGTCCTCTGGCATAGGGAGTTTGAAGATCTGGGAACCTTCGGAATTTATTTCAACTCTACTTATGAAGATACCCCCCTCAGTACGAAATACAATCAACGCCACATACCGGGGGCGAATGCCCGCGGAACAAATTATATTGCGACTGCCGATGAAATTTATCTGGCCATGCAGCACGAATGCCATGTATTAGACGCTCGAGACGGAGCAACAAAACGCATCATTAAGCTGCCGGATCCACGAAAGGAATGGGCGTTCATCGCTGTCTATGATGATATTCTCCTGGCAGGAAACGGGTTTGGCCATTTTGGTAAACAGGTTGATGAAAAACCGGGTAAAGATGGACCGGCTGCGGCAGACCTTTCCGCCAGCCAGGGATTAATTGCCTTCGATCGCCATTCGGGAGAAGTCCTCTGGCAGGCAGATGCGATTCATTCATTTCTGCATAACGCCATCGTAGCAGGCAAAGACCGGATTTACTGTCTTGATAAACTACCCGCCAGTGCCGAGAAAAAACTTTCGCGGCGTGGACTTGTTGATCCCTCAAAATACCGCATCGTCTGCCTTGATATTCTGACCGGCAAAGAACTCTGGTCAACTCGTGACACCATTTTCGGATCCTGGCTGGGATATTCAGAACAACATGATCTGCTGCTGCAGGCCGGAGCAAGGGCGAAAGATCGGCTCAGCGATGAAATCGGACAGGGAATGATCGCCTATAATGCTAAGGATGGCTCCATTCGCTGGCAGAATCAGAAGCGAAAATATACCGGCCCTTGCGTGCTGCATAATGATCTCATCATCACCTCGGCGAATTCTTATGAAGTCTCAGGAGGCGCTTTCAATATCCTGGACGGCTCCCCCTACACCATTACCAATCCGATTACTCAACAGCAGGAAGCACTTAAGTTTACACGAAGTTATGGTTGCAATTATGTCATTGCCAGTGAGAACCTGCTGACATTTCGCTCCGGTGCTGCTGGTTTTTATGATCTGCAATCCCAGAGTGGAACCGGAAATTTTGGTGGTTTCAAATCGAGTTGCACATCTAATCTGGTAGTAGCAAACGGCGTTTTGAATGCTCCTGATTACACACGTACTTGCAGCTGTTCCTATCAAAATCAGACCTCGCTCGCATTGATTCATATGCCTGAAATAGAATTCTGGACGACCAGCCAGTTAGGCAGTGATGCAAAATCTGCGGGAATGGTGAAACAGGCAGGCATCAATTTTGGTGCACCAGGCGACCGAAGTTCAGAAAATGGGACCCTCTGGCTGGATTATCCCAGCGTAGGCGGGCGGTCACCGGACTTGAAAGTGACTATTTCAAATAAAAAGTATGAGGTATTTCGCCACCATGCCTTGAAGGTTCAGAATTCATCCGGAAAGGATGGCATGAACTGGGTCGCCGCGTCAGGCATGATCGATCCACAGAAAATCACGATCGCCATTCAGCAGGAGACCAACCCAGCGCCGCCACCTGGCATTCCGATTGGCGGCGTAGAGGATGATGCTGAAGAAGATTCCAAGGGAGAAGTCAAGCTTCACAGCAGCGATCTGGAACTGGGGTTAGACGCGGGAGATCCACAGGTGGTGGGACTTCGATTTTCGAATGTCCCACTCTCATCCAGTGATCAACTGGAGTCGGCGTGGATTCAGTTTACCGTGGATGAGACAGGGAAGTCTCCTGTCCAATTGAAAATCGAAGCAGAAGCTTCAGCGAACCCGAAACCATTTGTTGAATCGAAACGGAATCTCTCTGCCCGACAGAGAACGAAAGCATCTGTGGAATGGTCACCTCCTGCCTGGTCGAAAGTTGATGAACATGCTGCCGGGCAGGCAACCCCCGATTTGAAAACGCTGCTTCAGGAAGTGCAGTCTCAGCCGGGCTGGTCGAAAGGCAGTTCTGTCTGTTTTCTGATAACCGGTACAGGTACCCGCATCGCACGGTCCTATAAGGGGGCAACATCAGGTTCAGCACGCCTGGTTCTGAAAATGAAAAAAGATTCGTCTGCAAAACAGGATACAATATCAAAACCAGCCAACACTACCGTTTCAAATTATTTTACAGTGAAACTGACCTTCGCAGAGCCCGATGAAAAAGTAGCAGCAGGCCAAAGGTTGTTCCACATCTATCTACAGGGAAAGCAGGTCCAGGACTCATTGGATATCAGACGGCAAACAGGTCAGGCCATGCAGAGTCTTGCTTTACAGTTTAATAAGGTTCCGGTTGAGGATCGCATCGAAATTGAGCTGAAACCGGCTGAAAACTCAAAGTATTTACCGGTAATATCCGGTGTTGAGCTGATCAATGAAGCCGGACAATAGCTCAGGATGTGACAGGGGCTTCTGATTTTTCCGAAACCCAGTCTTTCAGATGCAGCTGCACACTCTCAAATCCGCGAAAACGATTGATACCGGGGGCGAAGCTGATGGAAAAAGGACCACCATCTTCATCCATCTGACTGGCCCACTCCCCTTTACCAAAGGCAATGGCACGAATTTTGGTATTATGTTGCTGAAAGACCAGTGAGAGGTGCCGTCCCCCCTCACCCATGGTGCGAGGCGGTTCAGCCAGTTGCACGCGTGTTGCCACAAATTGAGGTCGGGGGTTCTCCTGACCAAAGGGCCCCAGGCAGTCCAGTTCACGTACCGCATGTTTGGTGATTTCATTCAGGCAGACTTCGGCATCAATGCGTACGAGCAGTTCGTCGTCAGAAAGCTTAGGTGCATCAACAGCATATTCCGCAAACGCTTGCCGAAAATCTTCGATATTGCCTTCTTCGATTTTGAGCCCTGCCGCAGCCTGATGTCCTCCAAATCGCGTCAAATGAGTTGCACATGCAGAAAAGCCGGCATGGAGATCAAACCCGGCAAAGGACCGAGCGGAACCCTGCCCGGTTCGCGTGGTGGCATCCAAGGCAATCAGCACAGTTGGTTTTTCAAAATGTTCTGAAACACGATTTGCTACAATTCCAATCACTCCCGGATGCCAGTCTGCATGTGCCAGCACCAGGGTCTGATGATCTTCCCAGGCTGCGTTTTCTTCGACCATCTCCTTTGCCTGCTTGAAGATTCTCCGTTCAACGGTCCGGCGATTCTTATTGAGCTCATCCAGATAGGCTGCCAACTGAGCTGCACGATCCTGATTACTGGTGGTCAATAGTTCGACAGCCAGCCGGGCTTGTCCCAGGCGGCCTGCTGCATTCAGGCGGGGCGCAATTGCAAAGCCAATATCTTCTGTATCCAGCATTTGACCGGCTTTAATTTCTGCGACTTTCATCAGCTCCTGCAATCCCAGTGGCGCTCGTTCTGCCAGTGCACTCAGACCGTAGCGAACCAGAATCCGGTTCTCGCCCACCAAGGGGACGACATCGGCAATCGTACCAATGGCCGCCAGACCGACGGCACATTTGAGATACTCGCGCATCTGTGGTGATGCTTTCTGACCGTCTCCCAGTTTCTGACAGACCGCCCAGGCCAGCTTCAAAGCAACGCCAGCCCCGCAGAGATGGGGGAACTCATAATCACTATCAGGCAGACGTGGATGCACCAGGCAGTCGGCTGCCGGTAATTCCTCGGCCATCTGGTGATGGTCAGTAATAATCAATTCCAGGCCCAGTTCCCGGGCCAAAGCAGCTTCTTTCACACTGGTGATTCCACAGTCGACAGTAATCAGCAATCGCTGTGGGTCTTCCTCGTGCAACTGCCGAATCGCATCGCAGTTCAAGCCATACCCATCATCAAGTCGGTTGGGAATGAAGTAGTCACACTTTCCGTTTGCCAGTGTGATGCATTGCAACAGAATACTGGTAGCCGTCATCCCATCCACATCGTAGTCACCATAGATAGTGATACGACGTTTATCTTTCAGAGCGGCAACAATCCGATCCGAGGCTGATTCGACGCCAGGCATGGAACACGGTTCCAGCAACTCGGTCATCCGGGCATCGATAAAGCTTCGGGCGGTGGCGGCATCCTGTAGTCCTCGGGCAATCAAAACCTGAGCCAATAAAGGCGAAATTCGCATTTCGGAACTGAGACCGCGTACCTGTGATTCATCGTGGGGGGCAAAACGCCAGTTTTGAGTCATCCCTGCTCTCGATTCAAGGTTATAAAGTTTAAAATCAGAAGTACGGCGTTTCACAATTAAAACAGAGTCGTGTCCGGCTGTCAAAACTTCAGGATTCCCTAAATGAACAAAAAACAGGACTAACCGGTGATGTTTGTCAGGTGATGAACCCCTTCTGTCCGAGAATTGTCAGTCATCACAGTACGATAGCAGCATAATCGATCCAATCGAACTGATCATCAAGGCAGAAATCTGAGATAACTATGACGTGACTTGTCGAGACCCTGCTTCCTGACTAAACTGTGGTCTGCTATCGATTTCACGATACTTCTGTAACTGATTGAATTACGAATTAAGGTTTTGGGATGAAACACGTTCTTTCTGCTCTTGTGATGAACCAACCGGGTGTCCTGGCCCATATTTCGGGGATGCTCGCCTCGCGCGCCTTCAATATCGAGAGTCTGGCCGTCGGGGAGACCGAAGAACCTGAATTTTCCCGAATTACTTTCGTCGTAGGCGATTACAACAAACTCGATCAGGTCAGAAAACAACTGGAAAAGCTGGTCACCGTAGTTAAAGTGGTTGACTTTTCCGGTCAGGATTTTGTGGAACGCGACCTGATGCTGATGAAAGTCTCAGCGCCTGGCAAAACACGCTCAGAAATTCGTGAATTAGTCGACATTTTCCGTGCGAAAATCGTTGACGTGAGCACTGAAAACGTGATGATCGAAATCTCCGGTCAGGAATCAAAAATCAATGCATTCATTGATGTTATGCGACCGTTTGGAATACTGGAGATCGTACGTACAGGACGAATCGCCCTGTTACGCTCAGAGACAGTGAAAGCAGACGTGGATTCAGAGACTGTAGAAACAGTTTAAATATTCCACCAGAACAAACAACTCAAGCTGTGAACCCCGGTTGCTTTGTTCTCTCCGGGCAGGATGTTGTTTCTCATAAAGTGACGATTGACGGCCCAATTTCCATAGAAGTAGATCCGGTTCTGCTTCTCTCAGCCTTACATGAAAAATACAAGAGATCAGGATTATGGCAGTAACAATTTATTACGATGACGACGCAGATTTGTCTTTGTTGAAAGACAAGACAATTGCCATTCTTGGCTACGGAAGCCAGGGACATGCACAGGCCCAAAACCTTCGCGATAGTGGCTGCAATGTCATTATTGGACAGCGTAAAGGGAGCGAAAACTACGATCTGGCCGTCAGCCATGGTTTCGAACCCGTCTCCATCGCAGAAGCAACCAAACAGGGTGATCTGGTAAACATCCTGCTGCCAGATGAAGTTCAGGGTGACCTCTATAAATCGGAAATCCTGCCGAACCTGAGCAAAGGAAATCTGCTGCTCTGCTCACATGGTTTCAACATTCATTTTAATCAGGTTGTTCCACCCTCTGGTGTTGATGCAGCTCTGGTCGCTCCCAAAGGCCCTGGTCATCTCGTACGAAGTGAATACGTCAAAGGTGGCGGCGTTCCTTCTCTGATTGCTCTGGTCGATGGAGCCGCTGATAGTACCCGTCAGCTCGCTTTGGCTTATGCTAAGGGGATTGGTGGTACGCGTGGTGGTGTGATTGAAACTTCATTTGCTGAAGAAACAGAAACAGATCTGTTTGGTGAGCAGGTAGTACTCTGCGGCGGTGTCAGTGAGCTGGTGAAAGCCGGCTTTGACACGCTGGTTGAAGCAGGATACCAGCCTGAAATGGCTTATTTTGAATGTATGCATGAGCTGAAACTGATCGTAGACCTGTTCTACGAAGGTGGCTTGAACTACATGCGATACAGTGTATCTAACACAGCAGAGTACGGCGACTACTCCAGTGGTCCCCGGATCATCACCGACGAAACTCGCCAGGAAATGAAAAAAATCCTGACTGAGATCCAGACTGGTGAATTCGCGAAAAACTGGTTGCTGGAAAACAAAGCAAACCAGGCTTCATTCAAAGCCATCCGTCGCCTGAACCGAAAGCATCCCATTGAAACCGTTGGGAAAGAACTTCGCCGTATGATGAGCTGGATCGATTCCAAAGAAGTTTAATCGACTCAAATGATTAATCATAACCGGAAACGTGGTAGAAGCTTATGAAGTTTCTACCACGTTTTTTTATTGACTGATTCCCTCCGCCCCGTGATAACATTTTCAGCGCGCCTTGTCTTTATGACGGATCAGTCATATAAAAAAGAGAGCTACTTTTTCATTCAATGGGAACCAGGACATGTCTTCATCACTGCCTCTGCACTCACAGCATCAGCGAACTTATCATGATAATAAGTTCGTCTACCCGGTGCTTTCCCGCCGCAGTAAGGGGATATCGATCGGGATCAATCTGAATCCCGATAAAATCTGTAACTTTGACTGTATCTACTGTCAGGTTGATCGCCGTGAAGAATCAGAAACCCGATTTGTTGGCACAGAACAGTTGATGCAGGAACTGGATCACATGCTGAAGTTTGTACTCAGTGGTGAGATCTATCAGGACCCTAAATTTTCGGAAGTCCCCACGGAATTAAGACGTCTGAATGACTTCGCTTTTTCAGGAGATGGGGAACCCACGACTTATCGCAACTTTGATCAGATCGTGAAAGATGTTGCAGGGCTGAAGCGAAAGCATTCCGCGTCTGATGTGAAGATGGTGCTGATCAGCAATGCGAGTATGTTTCATCGAGCGAGTACTCAGGCAGCGCTTGCCGTTTTCGATGAAAACCAGGGGGAAATCTGGGCCAAACTGGATGCGGGGACGGAAGACTATTTCAAAATCATCGATCGAACCAAAATCCGCTTCTCCCAGGTTCTTGATAATCTGCTACTGGCAGCTAAACAACGCCCCATTGTTATCCAGAGTCTGTTTATGCTGGTGAATCAGCAGCCGCCGTCGAACGAAGAGATTGACGCCTATTGTTCACGGTTGAATGGGATTGTACAAGCTGGAGGGCAAATCAAACTGGTCCAGGTCTATACCATCGCGCGACGTACTGCTGAGGAGTATGTCACCTCGCTCAGTACTTCACAAGTGGATGATATCGCCCGCAAAGTCACCGAACAAACGAAGCTGCCGGTCGAAGTTTACTACGGAAACGCCGACTGACAGAGAAGCGCTCTCTGTCAGTCATTTGGCGATGCGAGCGCGAATTCGTTACTCGTCCAGTTGAACTGGCTCGAGATCTTTCGTGTTCCGTTCAATTGCCAGCACAATCGTCTGCTGACGACGTTTATTGGAGGATGTATTCACTGCCGGGATCACCTGTCTGCCGTTGGGCAGACTCAATCTCAGAGCGAAGCGTCCTTCTTTGCTGACCGGGATCTTTTCGCCCAGCAGAGTGACTTCTGCCTGTGGGTCTGAAGTTCCGTGAATCAACAGCTCCGTTTCAACGTGAAACTCTTTTTTGGCTTTCTTACTCTTCGATCCGTTTGAATCACCATTCGAATCCAGTGATAATGGCAGAGACAGTCGAGAAATCGGAGTACCACTATTCTCATTTCGGGAAGTGTACCGGCGAGAACGTGTGGCAGAATAATTACTGTCGAGAGCGCGTTTGGTTTTACTTCCTTTTTCGCAGACTTCAGGCATCGGTGGAGTCAGCTTATGTGAGTAAACCAGGCCGAAGAATTTATTCTGAGGCGTCACGAAGCCCAGTTGCAGTTTGTAAGAACGAGCCGGCTGGTCGATCTGAACATACCATAAGCCGGAGTCGATTCTGATCTCGACATCTTTGACATAAGCTTTACTGGTGCGACTATTTTCATTCGTAGTGATATCATACACACGAATCACAGGGACCGCCTGATACCAGTAGGCACCCAATGCTGCTTTCGCCCGGTCAAGACTTCCCTGGGTAATCGTCCAGTTGGCCAGTAACCAGTGAGAATCTTTCACTTGAGCGTTGAGTTTTGTTTCAACCGACTCGGATGTCGGATGCATTTTTTCGCTATGAGAAGCGTGCCCGTTCGATTTGAGCAGTTTTTGAATGCGGGCCTGATGCTCTGAAGGAGTCTGGCTGGATGCACTTTGAGAAGGGAAAGCAGGAACAGAAGCAGGTCTGGGAGCTTCAACAGGTGGGGACTTTTGTGTTGTAGTCGTTGTTTTGCGTTTCGGTTTTGGTTTCGCCATCTTGATCTTGGCAATGGCCTTCACCAACTCCTGCTTTCGCATGCCATGCCAACCGGCAATACCATGAGATTTTGCAGTGGCTGCTAAATCACGACGAGTTTGACTCTCGAGGGACTTTAGAATCGTTGGGGACATTAGGAATGACTCCCAAATATCAACTAAAACACTGGTCGGCGTCTTAATTTTGCTTTAGTCATCCATGACACTCAGGTTCAAGTTTTAGCACATCTGCCCCGTTTCAGCACACTCAGCAAATCGCCTGAGATGAAAAGTCCTTTATTTCGGACGACCGTAATGTGATGAACAATATGTAAACGTCAAATCTAAATTTCGACCAGGACGCTACTCTCCTCAGAACAGAAAGCCACTAAGTAGTTATTCTCATTTTCAGGAACCATAACCAGTTACATAAAACCTGTTACAGTAACCCTTGTGCCACAACAATGGACGTTCAAACAGGTCGAAAAATCAGTTTAACAATCTAAAAGCCAATTTTTCAGGCGGTTGTCTGCCCCAGATTCACTGTCAACCACGACAGGCTGACGTATGAATCATTATTGAAACATGGGTCTACTTTTAACACGAGACAATACAAAAAGCAACTATCGGAGTATTCTGATTTATGAAGAATCATCCCGTGCAACACCGTATCACTCTACTATCATAGAAGTTATAAATTTAGTCTAGTCAAAATTTCATAGAGATCACTTCCAGCGAATCTCCCTCTGCACAAGTTGCCCTTCCGGCGTTTACAAGTTGATGAGATAACAAACGTCAGGCGTATTTACATGAATAAATTTGAATACTGCGGGAGATGCCTCAGGCGACACCAGTTACTTTGACCTTTAAGTCTGATTTTGATTCCTATGGCTAATAGCTGCTGATCGGCGGCAATGTCAATATTGAGAAAAATAGTTTTCGAATAATTACACCAGTGAGTTCTTTGACTATCCGGGACATTGCCTTTAGAGTCTGTTTCTAATCTGTCTGCTTGACTTGAGCTGACAGCCAGTTCTGTAACGTTTTTCGCGTTAATGCTTCATTTCTGAAAGCAGCTACCATGCCGCGACCAGATCGGGAGACTCGCTCGTCATTAGCGGAAGCCCATCAGTGGGTCAGTAAATTGACGTCAGTGAGTCTTGAGATGGCGCTGCCTGCTTTTCTGGGACATTGGCTCGATGGAAAATGGGGTACATCTCCATGGCTGACAGCAGTAGGTGCCCTGCTCGGTTTTGCAACCGGCATGACACATTTACTGCATATGGCTAAAGAAGCAGAGCGTAAAGAACGAAAGAGTAAAGATCGATCAAAGGGTGAATCCGATGAAGCGATCACCCATAACTGATTACGATAACTGTGGACGACCGACTCCTGTCAAATTACAGTTCTCACTGGATGGTCACTAAATCGCAACAATATTAACTCGTCAAATGCAATCAACGCCAGATACGCCAACCAGAAACCCGCTCAAGCAGTGCAGCATTCTGACTTTCAGCCTGCTGGGCTTATATGCCCTTCTGTGTGTGCCCGCATATATGTTTGTGGGTCTCCGTGCCGTTGAAGGTTTGACATACGCTGTTGTTTTATGTCTTGTCCCCGGAATGCTGGTGTTTCTCATCTCGGGTTTTCTTTATCGCGATGCCGCACCCGTCACTGTAATGGGTGTTTCCACACTGGTCCGATTAATGATCGTGGGCATCGGTACGTTAGTGATAATCAAGCTGCGAACTGATTTTGGATCCGCAGAGTTTTTGAATTTCCTGATTTGGTTACTGATTTGTTACTTTGCTTCTCTATTGGTTGAAACCTTGTTGATCATTCGGTAACCTGCCGAAGCTGTTTCTAGTTAACGATGTTTTGATCAGAAATAATTTTGAATCGAGCTTAAACAATGGCCGCCGGTCACGATGATAAATTCCATCACGTTCGCGACATTTCGCACTTCGAACTCCCCTGGGAAATGCATATTGATTTGCCCCAGATCTTCGGATTGCAGCTCACAAAATTTATGCTCTTGCAGTTAGTTGCTGTTGTATTCCTGTTCTTAGTATTCCGCGGCCTGGCAAAACGTGCTGCGGGAGGACAGGTAGTAACAGGACGCTGGTGGAACTTCTGGGAATCGATTGTCATCTACATGCGGGATGAAGTCGTGCGACCTACCATCGGCGAAGGACATCATGATGACGATCACGGGCATGGACATCATCACCATGGCCCGAAAGTAGGTCACCCTGCTGATAAATATTTGCCTTTTGTGCTCTCCTGTTTCTTCTATGTGCTCATCTGCAACCTGCTGGGGGTATTTCCCTGGCTGGGTTCTGCGACGGGTGAATTGAATGTGACGATGGCATTGGCGTTTACCACATTCTGTGCAGTGGTTATCTATGGTTCCCGGGAACAGGGGCCGGTTCGCTTCTGGTTGTCGCTGGCTCCCTCAATGGAATTACCCATTGGCTTAAAAGTGATACTCCTGCCAATGATCTGGGTGATTGAGTTGGCCGGCTTTCTAATCAAACATGCCGTATTGGCAATTCGATTATTTGCCAACATTATGGCTGGTCATACAGTGATTGCTGTCTTTCTGGGTTTTATTGCCATGACCGCTGATACCGGCATGTGGGCAATTGTGATGCCTTCCAGCATCATCGCTCAGATTTTAGTTGGTCTGCTGGAACTGTTTGTTGCCTTCCTGCAGGCATATGTTTTTGCGTTTCTTGCAACTCTGTTTATTGGTGCTGCTGTCAATCCTCACTAGAGGATCAGCTCTCCTGGTAACAGACTTGCTTAGTATATTTCGTTTGAGTGTTCCTCGTTGAGAAAGGTCAGGGGATAAAAACAATGATCCAGGCTTTACGGATTATGTACATGACATGTGTTGTTGTATTGGCCACAGCTGTTCCTGCAATGGCGCAAGAAGCTGGTGGCGGAATTTCACTGGGGGCTCTCGGTGCAGGCATTACCATTATCGGTGCTGGATTCGGCATTGGTAAAATCGGTGCTTCTGCTGTAGAAGCAATTGCTCGCCAGCCAGAAGCTGGTGGTAAAATTCAGACTGCAATGATTATTGCGGCAGCGTTGATCGAAGGTGCTACATTCTTCGCACTTATCATCTGCATGTCTTAATTGTACTTTAAACAGTATTACGAACTTACAGGACAAGCCGCACTCTTTGTGAGCGTGCGAGTTCTCAACTGTTACTTTCGACTTCAATGTGAGAAATTCTGATCATGTTAAAAAGTCTTTTTACAAGCCGGTGTCTTATCATGCTGATGATTGTCAGTGGCGTGATTCTGGGCAGTGGATTGCTTGGCTTAGATGCATCGTTGTATGCGGCTGAAGGAGCTGAGCATCCATCAGGACCACCTCTGCACTGGAAAACGGACTTGGCGCTGTGGTCACTCATCGTGTTTGTTGTCTTCATCTTTGTTCTCAGGGCATTTGCCTGGGGACCTCTGATTCAGGCGTTGGACGAACGGGAATTACGAGTGATCACTGCTATCAATACGGCAGAATCCAAGCAGAAAGAGTCGGAAGAACTAGTTAAAGAACATGCACGTAAAATCGAGGCGGCGCAGGATGAGATCCAGGCAATGATGGTCGAAGCTCGATCTGACGCAGATCGCATCAAGCAGGACGTTCTCGAACAGGCTCGTCAGGAAGCGGAGTCCATCAAAACTCATGCTGTTGACGAAATTGAACGAGCACGTGAACTGGCTTTGAAAGATCTGTTCGACCAGATGAATGGACGTGTGATTGATGCCACAGAGCAGGTCCTCGGACGTGCCCTGAATGAATCAGATCGTGATCGGCTGATTAACGAGGCACTGTCTCAGATTTCCGGCAGTTCTAACTGATCTGCAGTAATAACGACATATTCAAACACAGTTGTTTTGTTTGAATTAATTTATCCTTTAGTTGTGAGTTATGATCCGCGTGAACGATCAGAAAAAAGTAAAAGCTCATATTCCCAGTGTAATGGAAGACCCCAGTGCAATTTCGATTGCGAAGGTGTATGCCAAAGCATTTCTGGGAACGATTCAGGAGTCTGATAAAGATTCAGCGATCGAAGAGGTTTCTGAATTTCTGAACGCGGTGACCACTCAGTTTCCGGACTTCGGACAGATCCTGACATCACATTCTTTGAATAAAGATGAACGGTTAAGTCTGATTGATCGTGCGATTGCCCCGCATGCTTCTGAACTGTTGACGAATTTCCTCAGAGTTCTGGCCCGGCATGACCGGCTGGAACTGTTTGAGCAGATCATGTCTCAGGTGATTAAGCTGCGTGATACCGAATCTGGTAAAAAAATGGTAATTGTTCGCTCTGCTTTTGAACTGACGGATGAAACATTAACGAGTATTAAACAACGCTTGAGTGACACACTGGGTTTTTCTCCAGTATTACAAACATCTATAGACCAGTCTGTTATCGGTGGTCTGGTGATTCAGGTTGATGACACAGTATATGATGGTTCTCTTCGTACGCGTCTCAAACAGTTACGCGGGCGGTTGAGCAATAGGAGCATTCATGAAATTCAAAGCGGACGAGATCGCTTCAGTTATCCAGAAGGAAATTGAAGACTTTCGCGGCGAAATTGAGACCAGTGAAGTAGGACGAGTCCTGGAAGTGGGCGATGGTATCGCACGCGTTTACGGGCTTTCATCTGCGATGTCTGGTGAAATGGTAGAGTTTTCGAATGGGGTGCGTGGCCAGGTCTTCAACCTCGAAGAAAACTCAGTTGGTATTATTATCTTTGGTGATTATCTGGCAATCGCTGAAGGTGATGAAGTTCGCAGTACAGGCACCCTGCTTTCCATCCCCGTTGGTGATGAACTGCTGGGTCGGGTCGTTGATCCATTGGGAATTCCACTTGATGGAAAAGGACCCATTGTGGCAACGGAATCCCGCCCACTGGAATTCGCAGCCCCTGGTGTTGCTGCCAGACAACCTGTGAAGCAGCCCATGGCTACCGGGATCAAGGCGATTGACGCCATGACACCCGTCGGTCGAGGTCAACGTGAGTTGATTATTGGTGACCGTAAAACAGGGAAAACCGCCATTGCCATCGATACCATTCTGAACCAGAAAGGTAAAGATGTCATCTGCGTTTACGTTGGCTGTGGTCAGCGTGCTGCGACAATCGCTGGCATTGTTAATCAGTTGCAGGAACACGGCGCAATGGATTATACCGTTGTCGTCAGTGCCTCTTCCAGTGACCCTGCTCCTTTGCAGTACATCGCCCCTTATGCTGGTGCTGCGATTGCAGAACACTATATGTATCAGGGTAAACATACTCTGGTTGTGTATGACGACCTGTCCAAACAGGCCCAGGCATACCGCCAGCTGTCACTGCTGATGCGACGTCCTCCCGGACGTGAAGCTTATCCTGGTGACGTATTCTACTGTCACAGCCGTCTGCTGGAACGTTCTGCTCGACTGAGTGACGAACTGGGCGGTGGTTCTATGACGGCCCTGCCCATCATCGAAACCCTGGAAGGGGAAGTTTCTGCTTACATTCCGACCAATGTGATTTCGATTACAGACGGTCAGATTTATCTGGAACCAGACCTGTTCTTCGCCGGGATTCGTCCTGCGATTAACGTGGGGATCAGTGTTTCCCGCGTGGGTGGTAACGCTCAGACTAAGGCAACAAAAAGTGTGTCCGGTAGTCTGCGTCTGGACCTGGCTGCTTTCCGTGAACTGGAAGCATTCGCTCAGATGGGTACTGAACTGGATAAAGCAACCCAGGCACAACTGGATCGTGGATATCGTATGGTTGAACTGCTGAAACAGCCGCAGTTCAATCCCATGTCGATGGCCGATCAGGTTGTCAGTCTGTATGCTGGTACTAAAGGATTCTTCGATACTGTACCTATCAACCAGGTACCGCAAGCTGAATCAGAAATGCTACAGTTTATCCATGATCAGTATCCGGAAATCACTGATAAGATCACTGAGACAGGTAAATTGGAAGACGACACGATCGAACAGTTGAAAACGGTATTGAAGACTTTCGTAGAACAGTTTCTGCGTAAAAATTCCTAATCAACTTTCGAATTCATTGTTTGAACAGATAATCTAAAACGGGTTCAGAATCAAATGGCCAAAGCACGTGCCATCGTTAAACGATTAAAAGCGGTAAAAAACATCCGTAAGATCACACGGACCATGGAATTGATCGCCACCGCGCGATTCAAAAAAGCCATGGACCGTGCGTCGGAGGCTGCTGCTTACACCAAAAAGATTTCTGAGCTTGTTTCAGATTTGTCTCAGGCAAATCTGGAGTTTCATCATCCACTGCTGGAAAAACATGAGACAGAAAAAAACACTGTTCTGCTTGTGTTAACTTCGAATCGTGGTTTGTGTGGCGGTTATAACTCAGGCGTATTAAAGGCGGCTTTAAAACGCTATAATGAACTGACTGCCGCTGGTCAAAATGTGAGACTGGAAATATCCGGTAAGCGGGGAATCAGTTTCCTGAAGTTTCAGGGGATTGAGCCTTCCCACTCCTACACTCACTTCGAAGACCGTCCAACTTTCGAAGAAGTCGATGAACTTGCCAGTCGATATATTACCCAATATATTGAAGGCAAGATTGA
This sequence comes from Gimesia algae, assembly GCF_007746795.1. Taxonomy (NCBI): domain Bacteria; kingdom Pseudomonadati; phylum Planctomycetota; class Planctomycetia; order Planctomycetales; family Planctomycetaceae; genus Gimesia; species Gimesia algae. The sequence continues at coordinate 659,680 of NZ_CP036343.1, read as the reverse complement.
TCGATTGGACGTCGCGTATACGGAATTCATTTCGTCTTCCCGACAGCAGCCTGCCGTGCACTCCCTGCTGCCAATTGGGGTACTGGATACTGCAGCAGAGACTCCAGCAACTCAAAAATATGACTACGAATTTCTGCCCTCCGCCCAGGAAATCCTGGAAGAGATTGTCCCGACGGCATTTAAAGCACGCTTGTTTAAATGCTTCCTGGATGCAGCAGTCAGCGAACAGATTGCCCGTATGGTGGCGATGAAAGGAGCAACAGAGAACGCCAACGAAATGGTCGGCTCACTCTCAGCTCAATACAACCGGGCACGACAGTCACAGATCACCTCGGAAATCCTCGAAATTATTGGTGGTGCCGCTGCCCTGGAGTAATTTCCGTCATGCCTTACGTGGGCACTTTATGGTTTTTTACAGATTGATCAATATCAGAAAGCAGAGACATATCAATGGCGACAACCGAAGCCAGCACAACACAGACCGTTGGCAAAATCACTCAAATTATTGGCTCGACATTTGATGCTGAATTTCCGGAGAATCAGCTGCCGGAAATCTACAACGCTTTGACTGTGAAGACAAGCAACAAAGGTGTTGAGATCAATGTTACTGGGGAAGTTCAGCAGCACCTGGGTGGTGGGCGTGTCCGGTGCGTGGCCTTGGCATCGACTGATGGTATGGTCCGCGGCATGGACGTCATCGACACAGGATCTCCTGTATCGGTTCCTGTCGGTAAAGGAACTCTGGGACGCGTCTTCAACCTGCTGGGTGACCCTGTTGATGGTCGCGGTGAAGTTTCAACAGACGAGCGCTGGCCCATTCACCGTAAGCCACCATTGCTGGAAAACCTGAGTGCGAAAACTGAACTCTTCGAAACCGGGATTAAAGTGGTTGACCTGCTGACACCATTCGTTCGCGGTGGTAAAGCCGGTCTGTTCGGGGGAGCTGGACTGGGTAAGACCGTGATTCTGACCGAGTTAATCGCCCGTATCGCCAGTGCACACGGGGGTTACTCTGTATTCGCTGGGGTGGGTGAGCGTACCCGTGAAGGAAACGACCTCTGGCTCGAAATGCAGGAAACTAAAATCGGTCAGACTGACCGGTCCGTGATTGAACAGACCTGTATGGTGTTCGGTCAGATGAACGAGCCACCAGGAGCTCGTCTGCGTGTCGCGCTGTCCGCTTTAACCATGGCGGAATGGTTCCGTGATACAACCGGTACTGACACCCTGCTCTTTGTCGACAACATCTTCCGGTTCTCACAGGCTGGTAGTGAAGTGTCTGCGTTACTGGGACGTATGCCTTCTGCTGTGGGATATCAGCCTACACTGGGTACCGAACTGGGTGAACTCCAGGAGCGTATTACTTCAACCAAGAATGGGGCGATCACCAGTGTGCAGGCTGTGTATGTACCTGCAGACGACCCGACCGACCCTGCTCCGGCAACCGCATTCTCCCACCTGGACGCGTTCATTTATCTGGAACGAAAGATTTCAGAAAAAGGGATTTACCCGGCGATCGATCCACTGGCTTCCTCCAGTCGTATTCTCGACCCGCAATATGTGGGTGAGCGTCATTACCGGGTAGCACGCGAAGTTCAGCAGACTTTACAGCGTTACCGCGAACTGCAGGACATCATCGCGATTCTCGGTGTTGATGAATTGAGCGAAGAAGACAAGCTGATCGTGCATCGTGCCCGTCGTATCGAACGCTTCCTGTCACAACCATTCCTCGTGGCGGAAGTCTTCACTGGTAAAGCTGGTAAAATCACACCACTGGAAGACACCATCCGCAGCTTTGAAGAAATCTGTGCCGGTAAGTGGGACCATCTTCCTGAATCGGCATTTATGTATGTTGGTTCTGTTGAAGAAGCCGAAGAACAAGCCAAGAGAATGGCTGAATAGTTTTCGATTATATAGTTACTCGACATCTCTGTGGCTGTGAATATTTCTTCCGGCTACAGGTTTTATCTGCAATCCTGTTTTAGATGTGGTTAGAGCACCAATGGCTCAAGATTTTCGCCTGTTGTTAGTCACTCCGGAAACGACTCTGCTGGATCAACCGATTCAGAGTTTGCGCTGTACCCTGTTCGACGGACAAATCGGAATTCTACCCGGTCGCATGCCTATGGTGGGGCGTCTGGGATATGGTGAACTTTCCTTCGAGTCGATCGATGGTTCAGAAAGCAGATACTTTGTCGATGGTGGCTTTCTTCAAGTACAAGGCACTGTCATTTCAGTACTTACAGAACAGGCGGTCCCCGTCAGCGAACTGGATGCAGCTGAGGCTGAAAAACTACTTGAAGAAGCATTGAACCGAACTGCCGTGGGTGACGATCAATGCAATACTCGTGAAAAAGATCAAACCCGGGCTCGCGCCATGCTGGCCCTGGCTCATCAGAAATAAACGATTTGAGATCATAAGACTCACCTTGATCTGCAACGTTGAATCTAATAAATAAGCTGGAATTGCCTCGCGCGTTTCAGCTTATTTTTGTATCTGGAGTCACAGGATGACGGATCAAAGCCCCACGCCTCATCAGCCTCGCCCCTCTGTAGGCGTGCACTTCAAATGCTGCAATGTCTATGTCAATATTTTCCAGAATCATGCGGGGACTGCCTATGCGGGCCATTGCCCCCGTTGTGCTGCTCAGATTGAAATCCCCATCGTAGAACAGGGGGGCTCTTCAACCCGATTCTTTACAGGTTCCTGAATCACATTGCCTTTAACAATCACTTCTCTCCATCTGATACACGCGCTCCCAAAGGCCTTGAAGATGCTACTGTAAGACGGGACAACCCTAAACCTCTACCTGTCATGCCTTTATCACCCATGAATATTTTGAATATGACCGTGGGAAATGTACCATTCTCTTCAGAATCACCTTGAGGTAATTTCGAGATTACTCTAGGATTCGCCGTGTGTACAAAATCATTCGGTGTGTAATAGAAATGTGATCTGAATCTACAGGATAAGCATTTTAAATGGACTATCATTTAAAACCATTAGGTAAATCCTGCTCATCAACTGGCAAAGACTTTGTTCCTGGTGAACAGGTTCATTCTGTCATTATCGAAAAAAATGGACAATTGGTGAGGATGGATTTTTCAGAAGCAGCCTGGACAGGTCCGCCGGAAGGATCGGTCGGGGAATGGAAACTACAGGTCCCTGAAGCAGTGGCTGCTGGCCCTAAAAAAATTGACCCCGATGCTTTGATGCAGTATTTCGAGCAACTCTATGAAACTCCCAATCAAGTACAGGAAAAATTTCTTTACGTTCTCGCTTTATTTCTAGTTCAGAAACGACGATTAAAGCTGGAAGGCTCTCGATCGGAAGACCAGACATCATATCTGCAACTTTCAGGGACTCATGGCGAAGGAAACTTTGATATCCGGGACCAGGATCTCGAAGAAGCCGAGATTGAAGCATTACAACAACAACTGAATACACAATTTCTCGAAGAGTGGGAATAAGGGGTACGCCCCGCTGTTGGATTAAACATATGTCAGATGTTCAAGGAAGAACAGAAGTCAGCAGGTCTCCGCACCCGATGCGCACTCCCTTTCTGGCCACAAAGATGGTATTCCTGCTCTGCATTATCATGTTCCTCCCCGCTTGTGCTTCCGTGCGAACTTTCCTGCCTCAGCAGGCTCCTGTTTGTGTATTACCTCCCAACGCTTCTTACACTCAAATCGTAAATCATTTGAATAACCAGACGGCGGGCGTTTATGGCTGGCAGTCTTCTTCTGTCAAAATCAAAGCGCGTCAAAAAGGCGGGCTGCCGATGCCGGCGTTAAATGCCATGTTGATCGTCGAACAGCCCAAACGCTTCCGTTTACGGGCCAGTTCTCCGCTGGGAGCAGAAGTCGATTTTGGCTCGAATCACGAACGCTTTTGGTTCTGGGTCAAACGCAACGACCCCAAACAGGTCTTCACACTCAGGCACGATCACTATGAGTCGATGGGGTCCCAGCTGAATATCCCTTTCGAGCCTGACTGGTTACTCGAAGCATTGCGTGTTGTGCCCTTGAATGAAAAAGAACTCTCCATCCAGAAAGAGGGCCAGAATTCACCGAATGTCAAACTGATTTCAGATCGCCTGTTACCCAATGGGAAACTCGTTCAGAAAATCCTGGTGGTCAATCTCTGTACTGGCTACATCATTGAACAGTCCCTGTATGACAGCCAGGGACAGCGTATTGCCACTGCCACCTTCGGTGAATATCGAAATTGCAGTAATACCAATGCCATCCTGCCACACGTCATTAAACTCGACTGGCCTCAAACCGGAATCGTGTTGACGATGACGATGGCTAATATCGACGTCAATCCTGCCAACGTTCCCAGTGAAGTCTGGGAAGTACCACAATATCCAGGCTACCCGGTTCTGGATCTGGGAGCACATCTGCCGTCACAGCAGGCGTCCCTGCAAGAGACGCGTCCCATGCGAATTGATTCGCGGATTGCAGAACGGGCAGAACCCAACTGGTCTGTGCCTGCAGAATCGGTGCCGCAATGGAAACCAGCAAACGTCGGATTCGAAGATGCAGAAACATTTCCAGTAAACGATTCGACTCCCCTGCCCGACCAGAACCCTTTCCGACCTCCCACTTCCTTTGATGAAGAATCAGAGGAAGCACCGGGACGCGTTAAGCTCTAAGAGCACATCGCCTTTACCAGTAGCGTCTCAATCTAATCTACTCAGTCCAAATGGACCTGGAGACGCTACACTGAAACGGGATACAGGTTAAATCACTTCCCGCATCGGTTCGATTCCCTGGTCCACCAGATACTGAGGCGTACCGCTGGTATCAAAAATTCGTGTTCCATTCAGATCCAGGCCTGCTTTCTGATACAGAGTGGCAAAAACTTCCTGGAATTTAACGGGACGATCGCTTGCAAATTCGCCTTTCCGGTTGGTTTTACCGATGACCTGCCCGGTTCGCATACCGCCTCCGGCCAGCATGGCACAAGAGACTTTAGGCCAGTGATCGCGGCTGTTATTCTGATTAATCTTGGGAGTCCGTCCAAACTCACCCCAGACCACGACCGACACATTTTTATCGAGACCCCGCTCATGCAGGTCAGTTACCAGAGCAGACAGACCCTGATCCAATAATGGAAACTCCTCGCGCGATTTAGGGAAGTTCATTCCATCCGGACCATGCCAGTCCCAGCGGCTGTAATTCAATGAGACAAATCGCGCCCCTGCTTCAACCAGACGGCGAGCCAGGCAGAAGTTCTCAATCATGGGTGGTGCACCGTCGCGCTGGAATGTTTCAATACTCTTACCATAGCGGGCCAGTATTTGAGGATCTTCTTTCGAAAGATCCAGTGCGTCAGCCAGTCTGGACGTGGTCAGAATATTCATGGCCTGTTCCGAATAGACATCCATGCTCTCCATCAGACCTGAAGTATCAGCTTCGCGGCGAAACGTGTCAAACGCCTGCTGTAATTTGACGCGGTCACGCAGCCGTTCAAGTGTGATGCCCTGCAAAACCATATTCTCAGGCGAACTGCGGGCCTTGCGACCTACGAGATTGAATGGGGAATGCTGAACCCCCAGAAAGCCTCCCGTGCCGGGTTCACCCCAGGTCCCGTTTCCTGTCTTATACATCAAGGCAACATTCGCGGGCACGGCAGAATTGACGGGTCCCTGTAGCTTGGAAACAAAAGCGCCTGCTGCCGGCCACCCGCCAGGAGGCTGACGACTACCAAATTTGCGGCCTGTCATACATTGGTAAGCATCATGCCTGCCATCTGCGTCTGAAATTGATCGGACAGGGATAAACTTATCCATCATCGTGGCCATGCGCGGGAACAGCTCACAAATTTCGATGCCGGGTACATTCGTTTTGATCGGGCTGAATTCTCCCCGAATTTCCTTCGGGGCGTCCGGCTTAGGGTCCCACAAATCAATATGCGACGGCCCGCCGGGCAGATAGATATTGATGATGGCTTTGTGGTTACTGCCAGACTGGCTCTCGGTTTCCGCTCTCAGCACATCGGGCAGCGAAATTCCGCCCAACGCCATACCACCAATTTTCAAGAAACTGCGGCGGGAGACGCCATCACAAAATTGCCCGTTTTTACGGGTCGGTTTGCCAAGAATCGTCAGCATAGTATCTCTTCCCTGGGAACTCTGATCCGCAGCACCATCGAATCAATATAAACTATGATTGATATGATAGCGGAGCTGCCCCAGCGAAGCAAACCGAAAACCTGTCTTTTAAGACACGTGAATACTTGCCACATCCTGTTCCTGATTTTCAGCTTGAAGCGTTGACGCATTTGCTTATCCTGCTAATTATGCGTCGCGCGCGTAGTCGGTTTTTCCGGCAACTGATAAATTGTTCTCACTGTTGAGACATACCCTATAGAAACTACTGGATTTCAATACTTTCATCTCGAGCATACCGCATCTGCTACTTCTCGTTCACCAATTTCTTATGCGTGTCAAACGCTATGGAACAGAGACAGGAACTCAAACACCGCATCTTTCTGCTTCCACTACTCATTTTTGCGACACAAATGGACATAACCGGATCGTGCCTGCCATCAAGAGAACTACATAATTCAGTCGGCTTATCAGCTTTGACTTCCACAAAAGAATTGAACGTCTAAAGCATATTCAAACCAGCCTGAAGGGATAGTTCATTCTCTTCAGTAGCAACTGAAGTCAGGGAAATTCTACAACATTGCCATCGTTGATCAGCAACAGGTTTTTCAATGTCTTCGGATCGATCTGATCCGGCAAAAAACGCACTGCACCGTCACAGAGTCCGACATTGAAGCCCCCCGCATAAAATCCACCGAGTTCCGGTAGTTTTTCTCCATCGAAGGAGATATCTTCCGGTTTCGTCCAGGGAATCTCGCGTCTGGCTTCGACGATCGCAATCGTGTTGGATGTTCCATCTGTGATACCCCTCAATCTGACACCTGCAACTGGCTCTTGTTTTCCTTCTGGACGGCTATTAAAGCCGATCTCCCCGTCTAAACCGCTGCTTATTCCAAACTCTCCACCTAGTGCACCAGCAGCATTACGGGTCGGTTTGGCAAATACAGTATTGGGCCCCACGACTGCCAGGTAGGAAGTATAATACCCGGGTCGGTTCTCATTCGGATTTTTAAACACAGTCGGCATTTTCTCTAACACTTTTTTGTTGTGTTCACTGTCCCAGGGCTCGTCAAGCCGATACTCCTTGTAGAGTTCATTCTCGTCCAGGTAAGGCAGCAGCGCCACACGCCAGTTGTGAGGAGTTTTGCCATCAGGTCCCATCACGACGGCGGGGGGGAAATGATGGTGTTTGTCATGATAGAGATGCATAGCATAAACCAAACGTTTCAGTTTGCGCATTGATTCCAGTCGTAGTGCCGCCTGGCGAGCTTCGATCATCGCCGGCACAAAGATCGCAGTGCTCTCAGTCAATACACTCAGATCCGACATAGACGCTGTCAGGCTGACATTTTCATTCATCTGCTCGAACTGGATTGAATTGACCAGTTGAAGAGCTAATTTTACGAGGGGAAGCTTCACAAGTTGCTCCCTCTGTTTTTGCAGGAGAATCTGCTGTTCATGCTGCTGCAACAAGTTGGCCCCCAGGATATGTGCAGCATCCAGAGTTTTGAGGATCTGTTTGCCGTCCTGTTGCTGATAGAGGGTTGCCTGCAGCGAGGTCTTGTCACTGACATTAGCCCCCAGAGTGATCACATCTGTATTCTCCCAAACCGGTGCAAGGGAAGCTTTCCAGACTGATTCATTAAAGTCCACCTTCCACTGGTTTTTCCAGACCAGTTCCCGCAGATGCCGCAGGTTGAACAGTGCTGCGATAGAATTCTTCTCAATCGGCTTCCATTGCTCTGCCCAGCGTCCCGATTGTTCGTTCTTGCGTACATCCAGAATCTGCCGCAGAATTTTCTCGTTTTCAGTATGAAGCATCTCGCGTTTGTTAAGTATCGCCAATCGGGCACCTGAGTTGATTTTGTCTTGCAGGTAGTGGACTCCATCACGAGAGGATAGTTTTCCGCCACTAAAATCTACTGCCACCTGCTTCAGATCGACATCCTTTGTCGTCTCAATCACAGTCGCATAGTTCAAAAGCTGACTGTGAGGTATTCCCGGTTCGGGAGCCAGAAAGATCACGGTTAATGTTTTGATTTCTGTAAGTGGTATCCTCAGTGGATAGAGACGGGAATTTTCTTTTTCTGCCTGCAACATCAGAGCCTTGGCATATTGCAGCGCCTGCTGCGACAGCAGTTCGGCCGGTCGGAGCGCCAGTACCCCCAGCGCATCATTCGGGACGGCGTTGATCTTGAACGCTTCATGCTGACCTCGCAGGCTTTGATTCAAATTATCAGGCCCTTCCGCAGGCTGTGCGAAGGACTTTGCTGCGGTCTGTTGTGCCAGACTACTCTGCTGTCCCCTAAATCCTGCCGCCAGGAGACCGGTTGCCAGCATGGAACAGATTACCATCGCACGCACCGGGTGTGAGATGACTGTTTTCAGTGATCGCTTCTGTTTGAGCATCTCGATTCTCCTCATAAATGTGGAATGAGTGGGTAGAAAGGCACGTGCCGGACCTGTGAGACGATGGGGTGTCTGAGAGACGGCCATCTCTGCCAGGACGACCAGATACGGGCCGGCACCACCACTGGTTTCCGCTGCTGCCTCATCAGCCGTCAGTTCCTGCTCCAGGCGTAATCGCGAGACAAGCCAGTGAATCAGCGGGTGATAAAAATAGAGCGACCGGCTGAGTTCTGCCCCCAGGATCGTCAGGTAATCGTTCTGTTCGATATGTGCTAACTCATGCGCTAAGACCGCGCGGAGTTGTTCCTGACTCCATTGGTGCCAGGCTGTCGGCAGAAGAATCTTCGGTCGCCACCAGCCGATCACTGCTGCTGTCGTCAGCTGACCATGTTCCAGTAACCTTAAAGGGCGCGTCAGCTGTTGTTCCGCTGCCAGAATATCAAGTGTTTCTTCAGCAGTAGAACCATTCAGAGAATTCGACTGACGAACCATGTGTTTTACTGACACAAAACCGATGAGGAAGCGGATTATCGCGATCAGAAATCCACCTGCAAACAGCCAGCCCACCAGACCGGCCGGGGTGGGTATCGAATTTGTCTGATTGATCGCTGGTTCCTGCTTTAAACCTTTCAGGAAACCGTCCCAGACAGTTCCCCACTCCGACTCCAGGCGGGGTCTTTCCATGAACGGAGATTTCGCTTCCTGAGTAGAAGTTTTAGGGGGCGAAGATGTCTGGTTTATATGTTCTGTTTTCTCAACGATCGTTTTTGTATTCCAGTCTGCCTGCCAGCGCGGCCAGGGGCTGAATGCAAGTAGTGCCAGCAGCAGTGTCATTCCGATCGAACTGGACAGGACAAAGGATCGCGTACGGGGGCCAAAATGCTTTGTGCTCGAGTAGACGATGATGGTCGCTATCGCCACAATTGTCACCTGAAGCCCCAACCAGAGCAGACTGATTCCGAATGTGTGCATCAGGACTTCTCCTTCAGAATTTCCTTGATTTTCTCAAGCTCGTGAGGTTTCAGCTCTCGTTCTTCAAGTAATCGCAGCAGCAATTTTTCATGCGAGCCCCCAAATACTTTCTGAATCATCTCCCCCAACATGCTGCCGGATACGTCATCAAACGACCGGATCGAACAATACAAAAAAGGCCGTTCCTCATTTGTCTGCTTCAAAAAAGCTTTCTCTACCAGGATACGTACCAGAGTCGCCACTGTGGTATAGGCCAGCTCTCTACCTGCCCGTTCTAAAGCATCGCGCACTTCCGTCACGGTTAATTCGATCTGTTTATCTGAGGCACTCCGTTCCCAGAATACATGCATGATTTCTAATTCACGTGCCGTGAGTTCTTTCGCTTTCGGTCTGGCCATCTCCGGCTCCTTGAAGAAACTCTGCTCTGATTTTATATTTGGTTATTTAGATTTGGTTTTATAGTAATGCAATAAGTAAGGATGTCAACTTGAATCTGAAAATTATTTATTTGCAAAGCATTCAGGACGGCATGGCAGGTGATCAAGGCTTACCATCGTTGAAGATCAGTAGACCTTTGAGTGTCTCTGGATCAATCCGGCTGGAAATGAAATGGACGGAGCCGTCACAGAGACCTGTGTGATATCCTCCGTCATGAAATCCGCCGAAGTCAGGCATCTTTTTGCCATCAAAAGCAATGTCCTCGGGTTTTGTCCAGGGAATATCGCGATTGGCTTCCACAATGGCAATGATTTTGGAAGTCCCATCCGTCATTGCCGAAAAAGGGACGCCCTCTTTCGTGCCAAAAGGAGTATTCGTTCCGACCACTACGAAGTAAGAAGCATTTGCCGGGTTCTCTGAATTCGGATTGTGATATGTGGGAATCAGGGTTTCCGCAATTTTTTTATTGTGTTCGCTGTCCCAGGGCTCATTCATTTTATAGGAATCATACAATTCCTGCTGGTCTAGAAATGGCAATAGTTCGACTCGCCAGCTGTGCGGTGTTTTTCCATCGGGCCCCAGCACAACAGCCGGTGGAAAGTGCTTGTGAACCTGATGATAATTATGCAGAGCCAGCATGATCTGCTTGATATTGTTCTTGGATAGCGAACGCCGTGCCGCTTCCCGTGCCTGCTTAATTCCCGGCACCAGACTGGCAAGGAGCCTGGTACTTTCATTGTCATTCAGCGAAGTTGCTAATGTGATCTGACCTGCATTCTGTGTTACCCGGGCAGCCTGCAATGCAGATTCAATGACTTTCATTTTTTCCAGATCGTCTTTTTGAACGCGCTGGGGATTTTGCCTGGCAGTTTCCTGTATTTGGGCGAACATGTTTTGTCCCAGTGACAGGATCCCTTCCAGCGCCTGTTTGATCTGCCCACTATTTTCCTTCTGTTCAAAAATCAATTTGACTGAAAGTTCGCGATCCAGTTTCAGACTGAAAAAAGCGACATCAGTATTATCCCAGAGGGGAGAGAGTACCGGCCAGAATGGCAATTTTTCAGCAAGCGTAAGAACCTGTTGACCGATGACAAGTTCGCGGAAAATCCGTATATCGATGGCAGCGGCAACAGAGGATTGTCCCACAGCTTGTAGACGTTTACTCCAGGATTTCTCGTCCATGCTTTCCAGCTGGTCGATGATCTGCATGACCGTACTGACATGGTCTGAAACGATTATGGTTTTTTCATCTAGAAAACATATACTATCACTATTGATAGCCCCTGTTGTCAGAACCTGCTTGCCTTTGTAGTCAGCTGCTTTCAGCTCAAGCTTGCTGAACTTTGCTTTCACCTGCTTGCGATCAATCACCCTGTCCGATTTGATCACACTCACATACTTGACGAAGGGAGTCACCTGGCCCCCCGTATCTGAGGGCAGATAGATCAGTACAATGCTTTCCAGCTGAGTGGGGTCGATCCCCAATAAGTCCATTTTTCGAGGTTGCTTCTTTTCCTGCTGAATCAGTTCCCGAACCGGCTGCATTGCTTTTTCTGCCAGAATTTGTTTAGGACGAACGGCAATCACTCCGAATGCCACATCAGGAACCGAACTGAATGGGAACGCCGGCAATATAGTTTGCCCCTTGGCGTCTGGCTTTGCATTGTCCTGAGCAAGAGAGGGGCGTCCACTATAGACAACAGCTAAAAAAAAGGTCGCAAAGAGAAGACATCGAGAAAGAGTACGCCAGCCATAGTTTGTATTGAAACGCATTGAAAACTCCGGACGATAAACCGGTCGAGGCTGTGATTCGAATTCAATTACAGCCAGACTCTTAAGATTGAAAGAGACCACCGATCAGCCTGTAACAGCCGACCTGAGCGTCAGACACACTGATTATTCAAAGATTGTGCAACAGTGTATAGTGGTAGTCGCCGGTACCGCGAAAGTCAAGCACGATCCGAGAGAGCGAGGCTCACAGCATTCACGAACTCTGAGCATAGTGGCGGTTCTATCGAAACAACTCAATTCGAGAGATTCAATGCCTCTACTTCTTCGTCAGAGGATTCTTCGGCGAGTGTTGGCAGTTGAAACAGTTCCCTGTCACTGATCGTATAATGCGGTGCGCCAACGCTTTCGTTTGCAGGGGCAGGCAGAGGTTTGTCTGCTTTTCTTGAACCAAACAGAGTGAGTGAAGCCACTTTCAGGAAACCTTTCCAGGATGAGAAAGTCTGATCGACGGCCGTTGGTTCGTGGCCACAGTGGACCATGCAGTCGCGGCATTTCGGGTTGCCGCTCTTTTTCCCGTACTGTTCCCAGCGGGTAGAAGACATCAGCTCCGCAAAGGTTTCGGCATAGCCTTCTTCCAGCAGATAACAGGGTTTCTGCCAGCCGAAGATGTTATAAGTGGGATTACCCCAGGGAGTACATTCCAGCTCCCAGTTGCCTTTCAAGAACTCCAGAAACAGCGGAGAATGATTGAATTTCCAGGCTTTTTTCGGGGCAGACAGGATCTCGCGGAACTTCTGAATGGTCTGATTCCGCTTCAGGAAATGCTCCTGATCAGGGGCTTTCTCGTACTGATATCCGGGTGAAAGCATCATACTTTCAATACCCAGTTCGGCCAGTTCATCAAACATCTGACGGACCCTCTCTGGTTCGGCATTCTCAAACAGAGTGGAGTTTGTCGTCACGCGATGCCCCGCTTTGACTGCTGCTTTGATCGCGCTGATCGCCTTGTCATAGATCCCATCCCGGCAGACTGCTGCATCGTGGTCTTCGCGAATGCCATCCAGGTGAATCGAAAACGTAAGATATTTTGAGGGGGGATAGTTCTCTAAATGTTTTTCCAGTAAGATCGCGTTGGTACACAGATAAATGAATTTTTTTCGCTGAACCAGCCCTGCCACAATTTCCGGCATCTGGGGGTGCAACAAGGGCTCGCCGCCGGGGATGGAAACAATGGGTGCCCCACACTCGTCAACCGCTTCAAAACACCGTTCGGGGCTCAGGTTCTGTTTCAGAATATGCGAAGGAAACTGGATCTTTCCGCAGCCGGCACAGGCCAGGTTACAACGGAATAAAGGTTCCAGCATCAGCACCAGTGGATAGCGTTCGACACCTTTAATACGTTGTGTCAGTACATACTTAGCTACAGTCCACATTTGAGAAAGGGGAACACCCACGATCGCCTCCATGTTGCGAATAATTCGAAATCCATTCAGAATACGGCAATCCTAGTGCTTTCTGAAATTCCTGTCACCCCCAATTTGTACCTATGTCTCAATAGAGTATAGAGTTAATGAAGGTTTAACGCCGACCTCATGAGAATCACCCGACTTGACGCATATCAGATTGCTGTCCCCTTGCGGCGAAAAATCAGCCATGCCTCGTTCAGTCGATCGGAATCTACCTCGATCATCGTGAAATGTGAGCTGGAAGACGGAACCACAGGCTGGGGAGAATCGGTTCCCCGTCCTTACGTCACTGGAGAGTCAGCGGAAACCGTACTGGCGCAATATGAGGCGACTGATTTTCGGTCTCTCGTCGAGCACAATCTGGAAACGATCGAAAATGTCGTACAAATCTGCTCTGATTTAAAGTTGGCCGGACTAACTGAAGCACCAGTTGAATACCAGGAACGAGGCTGCTTCGGCAATGCAGCCCGTTGTGCGATTGAACTCAGTCTGCTGGACGCCACAGCACGTCAATGGAACATGTCGCTTTCAGAGTTAATACCGTTACTTCCAGGTGCCGCGGAACTGAGTGAATCTCAAAAAAGTGTGCAATACAGTGCTGTCCTTACGTCAATGAAACCGGTAAAACAGACCGTCCTGGCATTGCTCTACCGCCTGACAGGATTTCAAAACTGCAAAGTCAAAGTGGGACTGCCTGACATCGATGATTTTGCCCTGCTTCGAAAAATCAGAAGGCTCACGGGACGAAAGATGGGGTTACGCCTTGACGCCAATGAGGCCTGGTCGCGACATTTTCTGGAAGAACATACTTCTGAAATCAATGCGTTGGGGATTCAATCGATTGAACAGCCGGTATCTCATAAAGATCTCGAGACACTCCACCAAATACGAGGACAACTCGCAACACAGATCATGCTCGATGAATCGCTGTGTTCTGATCGGGACGCTGAATTGGCGATAGCAGAAGGCTATTGTGATGCCTTCAATCTCCGCATCTCGAAGCTGGGAGGTTTGATTCCTACAGTAAAACTGGCTCAAATGGCTCGGCAGGCGGGCATCCGGTTTCAACTGGGATGTCAGGTTGGAGAAACGGGAATCCTTTCCGCAGCAGGCCGACACTTTGCGACTTCCATTCAAGGGATTGATTTTCTGGAAGGCAGTTTTGATCGCTATCTGTTAAAACAGAATATCATCCTGGAAGACCTTTCGTTTCAGTGGGGAGGTCAAGCTCCTGCACTAAACGGGCCGGGACTTGGTATCACGGTCGATAAGCAATTAATTCTAGGGCTGAAAGAACGGGAGATGACTCTGATCTGAATTCCGATCAGGGTATCAGGAAGATCAGACCCGTCACGGTCAGACTCTCAAACAAGACACCACGTGCACTGAAGGGTAACCGTTCCACCTGATAGGGAGGACAATTTCCGGGCCGTTCGTAGCCCAGGTCATATTCACACTCATGAATCGGATTAGCGCCGATCATGTAAGGTAAAGCCGGGACGCGCCCGAAAAATCGACCTGCAGATATAAATGGCTGAATCGCTGGTCCGTAATTGTATCCATAGCGTTCCAGATACGGCTCTTCAAAATACAGCGGATTACAGGGAATCGCCGGGGCTTCCCACTCTTTGGTAGTCAGAGACCAGTCACGAGTCGTCCCCATGACAACCTGTTCAACGGGAATCTTTTCCAGTTGCGCGCCTGCTGTATTTACAGGTAATTCACCAGTGGATGGTTTCGTGTTTAACGTTAATTCTGTGAGAGGTTTCAGTCCCAGTTCGACCAGATGTGGTGAATTGGTTTTCTGTTTCATCTGTTTTGTTTCAGGAATAGCGGCCCCTGATTCGGGAGCGGGTGGAACAGACGGTAAGGTCATCGGTTTTGGGGCCAGAATAAACTGGATTTCTGGTACTTCCAGAACCGGTTTTTGAGCTTCAACCGGTTCCTCAATCAATTCAAGTCGAGCGTCTACCAGCTCTATCGACTGAAACTGAGAGCTTTCATCAAATTCGAGATCTGGAACGACTGGCTGATCTGTCTGAATCGTCGTACCTGATACTTTCTGATTACGCCGGTTGGTCGTAAAACCATATTTATTAAAACCCGTAACCCTGAAACTGTCAGAATTTACGTCGTCGATCGTCTTTTGAGGTGTATCTTGGCTTCTGGCTTCCATTGCTTTGGCCATGGCGGTGTACTTGCTGTGATCAAATTCAGGTGCTACTGAGAAATGGGCACCTTGATTCACAGCACAGCCACTGATTACCAGGCAGCATACGCAAGTCAAAATAATTGGATGATAAGATAGCAACCTCATTGAATCAGGCGCTCCACATGAAAGTATGCTGTTTTAGGCTGAAAACAACAGTAAATAAAACTCAATTTCGAAATCTGGGAGTACTCTTTTCAATTATCGGCTTCGTGGTTCAGACGGGAGCATCACCACTTTAGATAGCAGCAAGGTCTTTGTAATACCCCTAACCTGCCTGATACACAACGCCAATACCGCACCTAGAAGAAGTGTACGCAAGGCCATACAAATTCTGGTTATGGTTATTTAATGTAGGGAATTGTGAGTCATTCATGAAATCTAACCGAACAGGTCCCATACTTTATCAGTTACAATACGTACAACAGTTGAACTGGTTATAGGAAGCAGCACTAAAAACAGGGGCAAAACCGACCCCCAACAACTGATTAGACTGTATGTGACGTTTGTGCAGACATCTGCTTTGGATTTTTACGAGATGAATCTGCTCCGTTAAATATCGTTGACATAACATTGAGTGGGTAAAGATAATATGGGGGAGATATTCTGCCATGACACAGGCAACTTCCTGAGTGCACCGGGGACATTGCCGTGTTACTGTAAAACCAGGATTTCAGGGCCGGTCCTGCGTTATACCATCCCTGTTCTCGATCCCCCTCTAACTTGAGACACACAAAAATGGTATCTCTCAAAAAGGGATACCATTTTAATACATAAACTATTTTAGAGCGCGATCTATTAAACCAGAGTGTTTTCACATCTACTCCCTGCAGGGTCTGATTACCTGAAGACACTGAAATGAACCTGGACACAGGCAAAAACTCAAAGGAGCATCTTACACGTGCGATTTTTAAAATGGCTGAATCGATGCCTGGGCAAATCTCACCCTACTCCCAACCTTGAGTTTAACAGTCTGAGGCAGGACCGAAACGCAGATCTGGAATTGGTCCGACTGGAAGATCGAATTGTGCTCAATGTCACTGCAGGAGTTGACGTTTCTACCGGTGTGCTTGAGCTGAATCTGACTGAGACAGACGATGAAGCGACCGTCTCAGTGGTCAACGGTGGCGATACTCTTCAGGTCGACGATGGCCGGGGTATGCCTGGCAGTATTCTGCAGTTTGACCTGACGCAGATCTCATCCATTCTCGTAACAGGGATAGAACCCTCCCAGACGGTACAGTTTCTGGGAGACGAGTCGCTTGTCTTATCAGGTTCGGCCGATCTCACAGGATTCACGGGTGACGTCAATATTGGAATCCAACTGCAGGTCGATTCCGGTACGCCCCCCCAGTTCAGCACGGAATCCACGGTAACATACCTGGGGCAATTTGAACTGATGGGAGATCAATTAAATGTGATTCTGCCGAATCAATTGAATGCTGATGATGCATTCGTGGTTCAAATCAACGGTTCGAATCTGGAGATTCTCGATCCCGACCAGACGACTCCCCTGCTCTTCTCAACTCCCGCAGCGGGAGTAACTTCAATCCATTTTTCTGGCACAGATGGAGAATCAGATCTGCTGACTCTGGATTACAGCAACCAGGAACTGACCCAAATTGCCATTATCTTCGAAGGTGGCACGGCCGGTAATGATGCGCTGGAATTCCTAGGCGGCACGTTCGAGACAGTGACGCACGATTTGACCGGCGCCGGTTCAGGCACCATCGACATCAGTGGTAACGGGATTACCGAAATCAGTTACAGCGGTCTGGAACCACTCTTTGGTGGTGACAGTACTGCTGACAACATTGTCATCAATCTTCCCGCCGACACATTTGAGGCTGTTCTGGAAAACTCGGCGATTCCGGGTGAAATGCAGATCCGCAGTTTATCGTCTGAGTTTGAACTGACTACGTTTGCAGTCCCTGCAGATTCATTGACAATCAATACCTCCGGTGGCGGTTCAATCGTAAAATTGGTTTCATTTGACGTCGACTTTGCCCCCACCCATCTGATTCTCTCTGGCCACACTGGCGATACGTACCAGCTGACTGCCAGTGACCTGCTGGCTGATACCGTTTCCTTGACACTCGCTGGTGGAGCGACTCTGGATCTGGACAACTATGATGAAACCGTCAACAACTTTATTCTGGAAGATGGAACCGTCATCGTCTCCGGTGGCGTCCTGACGGCTCAGTCGAACCTTGATCTCCGCTCAGGCACAGTCAGCGCACAATTGAATGGAACCAACCTGGTTAAGAATGGCGCCGGAACTGTGATTCTGGATGCCTTAAATACTTACACAGGCCAGACCATTATCAATGATGGGACACTGCAACTGGCACAGTCTTTTGTTATTCCCGAAACTTCAAGTGTGAGCCTTACCTCGGCTTCCAGTGTGCTTGATGTGAATGGCGTCCAACTGTCAATCATTTCTTTGGAGGGGACTGGCAGAGTTTTGCTGGGAGGAGCGGCAGGATTACTCAACATTTTCATACCCACATCCACTTCTGCAACCTATGCAGGAGATATTTCAGGTGACGGCAGTCTGATCAAACTGGAAGACGGTGAGTTGATTCTGTCCGGAACCAATTCGTACACGGGTTCTACTTACGTACAAAGCGGAACATTAATCATTGATGGCTCACTCACCACTGCTGAAGTGACTGTGGATACAGGCGCAGTCCTTGGTGGTTCTGGCGTAATCAACGCGGATGTGACTGTTTACAGTGATGGAAGTTTTACGCCGGGGTCAAGTCCCGGCAGCATCAGCACAAAACACCTCACACTGGAAGCAGATTCTACTCTGGATGTTGAAATCAACGGAACCACCGCTGGTTCAGAATACGATCAGGTACAGGTCACCGGTGAAGTGAATCTTACCGGCGCGAAGCTCAACATCTCCAGTACATTTACCGCGGCAGCCGGAACCGAATTTCTGCTGATTGAAAACGATGACGTCGATCCGGTTGTCGGTGAATTTGTCGATCGTGCGGAAGGAACCCTGTTTACCTTTAACGGCAATCAGGTCTACATCACTTATAAAGGCGGTGATGGCAACGATGTGGTTCTGATTGTGAACAGCCCTCCTGTTGCCGATAACCAAGCATTCTCCATTGATGAAAACACCGGCAATACCACATCGGTTGGAACGATTGTCGCTACGGATGTGGATGTGCCACCGGACAGCCTGACTTTCGGCCTCACGGGGGGAAGCGGTCAGACGGCATTTGCCGTCAGTTCCACTGGTGAGATCACTGTTCTGGATCAAACACAACTTGACTACGAAACAGCGACTTCATATGAGTTGGAAATCCTGGTCACCGACAGTGCGGGGGCGACAGATACCGCAACCATTACCATTAACCTCAATCCGCTGAATGACAACGATCCGGTCATTGCCGATCAGACTCGCACTGTCGATGAAAATTCTGCCAATGGTACGAGTGTCGGTGCTGTGATCGTCGCCACGGACGCCGATTTGCCCGGTGACACACTTACATTTACGGAATCCGTAGTCAATGGATCTGCCGCATTTGACATTACTTCTGACGGACAGATTATTGTTGCCGACCAGAGCCTGTTGAACTTCGAAACCAATCCCACATACACCATGGATGTGATTGTTAATGATACCGGTTCAACGGCAACAGCCACGATCACAATCAACCTGAACGATCTGGCTGAAACGCTGGTCGTTAATCCGGTCGACTGGTCTGTGGACGATGTTACCATCATCAGAGATGGCAGTCAGATTCGCATCCTGGAGACCGGGACTTCCAATGAAATTGTGCCATCCCATGCTTTTGACAAAGTATCCGATGTGCAGATTACTGGAAACGGTAATGATAACATTCTGCGAATCGATATGAGTGAAGCCGATATCATCTCAATTGGTGGTATTAACTTTAATGGCGGCGCTGGCTCGAATACGATTGTAGCTCCCAACCAGGACAACGACTGGATAATTGACGGCGTCAATTCCGGTAGCCTGCTCACCGGAGAGGTTGTCTTCTCGAATGTGGAGAACCTGACTGGAAATGATGCCGCGGATACGTTCGTCATGCTCGATGGTGGACAGATTGACGGAACCCTGGCTGGTGGCATCGGTTTTAACAGCATCGATTTTTCAGCGGTAACAGCAGCGGTGACGGTCAATCTCAATGATGGCAGCGCGACCGGAATCAATTTGGCAACCGGAATCGACAAAGGCATCGGCGATGGTTCACTCGACAGAATTATCGGCTATACCGCCGGAACGACCTACCTGATTGATGGCGTCAACCAGGGGACCGTTGCAGGCATCGCGTTCGAAGCATTCAATCATCTGGTGGGAGCAGCCGGAGTAGATACGTTCCAATTCAGTGGTACGGGACAGATTACAGGCAGCATTGATGGTCTGACTGGAAATGATGTACTTGACTATTCCACTTCCACGATCGCATTGAATCTTATCCTCTCAGCCATCGGGACTACGGATGGCTTTTCCGGATCTGATTCATCCACACTGACTTCATTTGACAACATTAATACGATTGTTGGAAGTGCAAATACCGATTCCCTGACAGGCATCAACGCGACTGCTGCCTGGTCAATTAATGGAACCAATGAATACACGTCGACGAATAACCTGAGTTTCGATGGATTTGAGAATCTCTCCGGTGGTACTCAGGTCGATACATTTACGATCTCAGGCAGTCAGTCTCACAATCTAGCCGGTAATACCGGGAACGATGTCTTCACCTTTGCCGATGGAGCTACTCTGACAGGAACCATCGATGGCCAGGCCGGTTCAGACCAGCTTGACTACTCACTCTATACTTCGTCCATTGATATTGGATTGTCCATTCTGGGATCGTTTGATGGTCATCAGGGAACGGTGACTTCCATTTCTGGTGGATTTGACAACATCAATCAGGCCATCGCAGGGACAGGAGCAGCAGATCAGTTAACAGGCCGTAATGCTGACGCCACCTGGTCAATCGGAACATCCAAGAATTATGGCAGTACGAATTCCTTTGGCTTCTCCAGTTTTGAGCAGCTACAGGGAGGCAGTGAGACTGACCTCTTCATAATCTCCGGAAATCAGACGGTAGATATTAAAGCAGGCGCAGGAAATGATACGCTGCAGTTCAGCAATAATGGTTCAACCCTGAACGGAACATTTGACGGCCAGGCCGGGACCGATCATCTGAACCTTAGCAGCTATACCGCTGATCTGGACGTCACTTTATCGGCTCTCGGAAGCACGGACGGCTTTGACGGTACGGAAGCAAATAAATCAGTCAGTTTTGCGAATGTTGACCAGATCACCGGCGGCGATGGTACGAACTCTCTGACTGGTATTAACAGCGATGCTACCTGGACCCTGACTGGGGCCAATACTTACCAGAGTACCAATACACTCGACTTCAGTAGCTTTATTAATCTGACTGGTGGAAGTGCGGCTGATATTTTTGATGTCACTCCCGATGCAGAAGCTTTTACAATTGCAGGCGGTGATCCCGCCAATGATCAGCTCAATATTTATAACACGACAACCGATACTGCCGTCGTTTCTTCAAATGGGGATGGCTCAGGTTCGGTCACCGGCACTTTCTCCACGGTCACTTACAGCGAAATTGAAAAATTCACGATTTCCGGGGACGCCGATTTCCAGTTTGATGGAGGCGTCAGCAGTAAACAGATTGAGATCCGAGTCTCGGGTGACAATGTTGAATACTACAGTAGCGGCACTCTGATCGGTACCAGTTCTCTAGCAGACACCAGTAACATTACAGTGAACGGCAGTGATGGAGATGACAGCCTGACTGTCGACACTGCACTGGCTGCAGCTGGGATCGTGATCAACTACGATGGTAAGGGGCAGGATCCGGGTGGTGTTGGTGATGTCTTAAATCTACAGGGAACTTCCACGTCCGTCGAATACATCTTTGTCA
The DNA here is from genome assembly GCF_007746795.1 of Gimesia algae. Classification (NCBI taxonomy): domain Bacteria; kingdom Pseudomonadati; phylum Planctomycetota; class Planctomycetia; order Planctomycetales; family Planctomycetaceae; genus Gimesia; species Gimesia algae. The sequence continues at coordinate 638,394 of NZ_CP036343.1, read as the reverse complement.
ACAGTAGTTCCGGCAGTATTCAAGTAAACGGCACAATGTCCGATTTCATTATCTACACCGATCTCGAACCCATTACTTCAACTGTCAATACAACAAATGTCACATTGAACTACAGTGGTGTTGACGAAACGATCACCATTTCAGACGCAGGTGGCGGTAAAACGACTGTCGACTCGACGGCTGGTGAAATCATCACTTTTGACAATCCCACTGGCACACTGACGATCAACACAGGTGCCGGCGAAGACATTATTTCTCTCGATTCATTGGCTACAAACTTTACAGCCAACCTCATCATCAATGGCGAGGGAGATGCTGATACGCTTTATGCAAACGACAGTATTTCATTCAATACAGGGAAGAACCTGGAATTCAACGTGGAGGATATCACCGTCGCCAACGGTATCAACCTGACTGCCTCTTCCATCGCGTTCAATGCCACAACGGTGGTACTGGACGGTGACCTGGTCTCTAACAATGTGTCAGGTGATGCGACCACTGTCAATGTATTAGGGTCGGCTGGCGGAGCTGACCTGCAGGACGCTGTCGATATCGCAGGCACAGGTGGAATCATCAATATTGCTGCCGGCAGTTACTTGACGAATGGAACTCTTGAGGTTGACGAATCGGTCTCTCTGCTGGGCGCAGGTAAAGACGTTGTCGAAATCCGCAAAGCCGGCGCCCCGACTGGAACGTACGACATTGCCGTTAACATCTCTGCTGATAATGTCACCATTACAGGGGCACAACTGGGTTGGGAAATTCACACGTCAGCCACAGACTACCGTGGATATGTCCTTTATACTTCAGCTGACTATACGATGTTAAATAATCTGCTGTTCGGTGACAATTACCGCAGTGCAGTTGTGTTTGAAGGTGCAGACCATCTGGAAATCTCTGACTCGATCTTTGAAGGCATCTACGGACGCGCTGCGATCAGAGATGGAAACAGCGGGAGTGGGGAAGACTTTCTGATCACCCGTAATGAATTCCGCGAAGACCATTTCCGCTGGGGGCCGATCTCGATTGGACCACAGGGCACATTTGGAGATCCGTACAACAATGCCTTCAGTGGAGAAATCTCATATAACTACTTTGGTAATGGCCTGATCGCTGGCGACTTCCAGGAAGCTGGAGACCAGAACTACACTCTGACGATCACCAATGGTGGTATGACCGCCGATGGCATCGCTATCCTACATAATACGTTTGACTGGCAGGATTCCGCTGTTACCAATGGTAACGGAATCTACGCACAACCAGGGGGAATTTACTTCGATCCTGCCCTGTCTGTTGCTGTGGATAAGGTATACATAACCGACAATATTTTTAATGGTTTCAGCTACGATGGACCGCAGCCGACAACCGACCCTCTCTGGAATCCAGGTGGCGGTGTCTTTGGGGGGGCGCTTGAATTTGACGGCGTCGATGATTTTGGTCTGTTTCAGGATGCCAGTTTTGATGTTGGTACCGCGGGAACTCTCAGCTTCTGGGTTAATATGGATGACCAGGGCCGTCGTAATCAGTTCTTCGAGGGTCCCAACAATGGCGGTATGGAATTCCAGTATCGTACTAACGGTGGCGGTCAGTTCTTCGGCAGCCCCAATCGTAATGATGGCAATGGAAACACCTATATTATTCAGGACGGCGGAGCCGGAGGAACAACGGGAGACTGGCAGAATATCCAGTACACCTGGGATTTCAATGGCGCTTCTGGCCCTGAAATGCACCTTTACATAGGTGGTGCAGAGGTCGGCTATCTCAGCGGAACTTACGATGCCGATCTAAGCCAGTGGACAGCCACTGTCAGTACGGTCAATGAGCTGATGAATGTGGGCCGTGACCCGGGTGACGTCACTCGCTTCTTTGATGGTCTGATGGATGATGTCGCCTGGTTCAATGCAGCTTTAGATCAGGCCGATCTCGATACCATCCGCACCAGTATTAATGGTGCGGCGGCGCTCTCAGGTGACGGTCGTATGGTCGCGCACTGGGATTTTGATGAGACGGCAGGCAATATTGCCATTGATAACGTCAGTGGGATCGAAATGCTAATATCCACCAATGGGATTGTCCCCTTTGGTCCGGAATTCAAACCGGGAGAGGGTCAATTTGGTGGGGCTCTGGAATTCGACGGTATCGATGATTTCGCTACCTTCCAGGATGCGACCTTCGATGTCGGTTACCAGGGAACGCTCAACTTCTGGGTCAAGATGGACAATACTGATAGACGGAATCAGCTGTTCGAAGGCCCCGAAAATGGTGGGATGGAGTTCCAGTATCGTGACAATAGTGGCGGTCAGTTTTATGGTCGCACACAGGATGGCTCCGATTTCACAATCCAGGGCGGTGGACAGGGGAGTGCAGCTGGCGACTGGACAAATATTCAATATACCTGGGACGCCGATACCGGCGAAATGCATATCTATATTGATGGAGTTGAGGATCCTTATCTTACCGGCTATGACCAAAACCTGTCAGGTTTTGACAGCACTCATTTTACAGATACGATCAACGGTCTGATGAATGTGGGACGGGATCCGGGAGACCCTTCACGTGCTTTTGATGGTATGATGGACGACATCGGCTGGTTCAATGACGTTTTGTCAGAAACAGAACGTCTTGATATTATGAACAACAGCATTGGAGGCTCTGCTCTAAATGGTGATCCGCGCCTGATTGCTTACTGGAATCTGAATGATACCGCCGGTACTACCATCGCTGCTGGAAATGGTGGCACGACGATTCAACTCTATATTCAAGCAGAGCCTCCCCTGCCCCCGATTCAAGGCTTCGGAGTATTAGCTCCCCTGAATGCAAATGTGACTTATAATACCTTCAATGGGAATGACCTGGATTCTAACGTCACTCTGGATTCAACCAATACATTCGGCGATCCTCTGTTTGCTTATGCCAATGATCCGAACTACTCACCAACCGAATCACTGGAAGTACAGTTCACCATCGGTTTTGGCTCCGCGGCCGCCTATGGTTCTTCTGAATTTGACGCAGACACTAACACTACGACACCGCATATCGGAGCGTACCAGAACCCGCCGACTCTTTACCCCGGTATTTATGGAACCGGTGATATCGTCATTTATGGAACTGGTCAGGACGATCTGCTCGAAGTCACTTTCACCAGTGAAAATGAAGCAACCTTCGTATTAACACGCGATGTTACGGGAACTCCCATCATTCTGGATACGGTCGTGCTGACCGACATTACTTCAATCACTTTCTATGGTCTGGATGGCGACGATGTCTTAGTCCTTAACCAGCCTGATGACGGGTTTGCTAATCCTTCCGGCGGCATCTTCTTTCATGGTGGTTCGCAGAACAACGACGGTAATTATCTGAATAACACCAGCGGTGGCGATACTCTGGTTCTCGATTATGCAAATCCACTGGAAGCTGATGAAGCGGATTCGGTCGCTTACGTCTTCACCCCTGATTCCGTTCCTGCCGAGGGGGAAGATGGTAACATTACGATTATGTTTAACAGCCTGCTCCCCATGGGGAGTCCCAGCGATGGTTCCACCACAATCACATTCACGGGTCTGGAACCGATTATAGATAATCTGCTGGCAACAAATCGCGACTTTGACTTTACTGACGCTGTCGAAACCATTTCTCTGTCAGACGATATTGGTCTGGTCGATCACTATTCTTTTATTGATTCCGATGCCAGTGAATCCGTTCTGTTCCTGAACCCCAGTAATTCGTTGACAATTCGGACTAACAGTGCGGGTACCGCTGCGGGCGTGGATACCATCCTGGTTGAAAGTATTGATAGCCAGTTCAAAGCCAGCCTTTCAATTTTGGCAGGGGATGACGATCCGGTGACGATCAAGCCTTCCCTTGATCTGGGGCCCGGAGACCTGTATATCCTCGCGGAAAGTGCAGAAATCCGGGGAAATATTACTGCCGCTTCTGTTGAAATCGACACCCTGGGACTCGACGCCATCTCATTTACGGGGACAGGAGCAACTGTCACGACGACCGGGTTACAGTTGTATCATGACGCTGTCAATTTTACGAACGATATTACGCTTTCCAGTACAGACGGAGACTCGATCGAATTTGTCTCAACGGTCGATGGCGGTATCAACCTGATCATCAGCACCGCAGGCGATACGATCTTCGGCGGCTCTGCAGGTAATACAGACCCACTCTCAACTCTAACTACAAATAATGGTGGAACTACATATATTAATGGTGGTCTGGTTCAGACAACAGGAGCCCAACTATATCAGGATGATGTAGTTCTTGGAGTTTCGACGGTATTCATTTCGAATACCTCTGACGATATCACCTATAATGCATCGGTTACAGGTGGAGATGGTATTACCGTTGATATCAGTTCCACCAACGACATCAACATCAATGGCGCGTTCACGACCGACGAATATATCTCAGCGGTCGCCGGAAATGATGTAATAATCACTGCCCTGGTTTCCAGCACCCACGGCAGCATGACTTTCATTGCCGACAATGATATTCATCTGACATCCTCTGGCAGGATTTTTGCGCAATCCAGCAGTCAGATCACACTGACGGCTGACAAAGACAATTTGGGTGGAGGCGCGATTACTCTCGACTCTGGCAGTTCCATCGAATCGCAGGATGGACAGATTCTGATGTCTGCCTACGATAATGTCGCCCTTTCTTCGATCACAACAACGGAAGGACTGGTTGACATCACCTCTAAGAATGGTGGTATCACTGACAACGACAGTACCGGCGCTGCTAATATCACTGCCAGCCAGTTAATCATGAACTCTTATTTGAGTGTCGGCAAATCGACGGATGCTATCAACACAGCGGTTTCTTTCCTCGAAGCAAATGCCGGACAGGGAGGATTAATACCTGATGGTGGTTTCTTCCTGGATAATATCGGGGACCTCACAATTGGTGGCATCAGTTCTCAGGTGGGGCTGAAAGCAGAGGCTAATATTCTGGTCAATGTCACGGGTACTCTGGATGTCGTTGAAAACACACAATCAATGGCAGGTATCATCACAATTGATTCCACTGATACGATGACATTCGATTCCGGTGCAACGGTGTCTACAATGGGAACAGCCGCGATGCTGTTGACGTCATCCCGAGACATCATCGTTAAGAACAGCAGTGTGCTCAATACAGTGGACGGAACCATCACTCTGATTGCCGATAATGCTGTGGGCTCCAACGGGTATTCCATCACTATGGAAGATGGAACGCAGATCAACAGTGTCACAGGAACCATTAACCTGACTGCAGATGGAGACGTGTTACTCGGCGGAGTATTCACCGGTGGAACCGTCAATATACAATCTCACTCCGCATCCATTCTTGACAATGGTATTACTCATACCGACATTACTGCATCAGTAGCCATTCTCAACGCAAAAAGTGGAATTGGGACCGGCAATCCACTGGAAACAGAGATCGGAACACTTTCTGCAACAGTGTCCGCAGCAGGTGGTTTATTTGTTAATAACAGTGGCGTCGCCATCAATTTGCTGCACTTAACCACCTTCGATGGCGAAATCGTCATCAATTCAACAACGACGATCACGGCTACTTCTGTTTTATCAACCAATGATTCAAGCTACGATAATAATGACATCACCTTAACTGCCACAGGCAGCAGCAGCGATATACTCGTCACCACAATTAAAGCGGTTGGAAATGCTGACGTAATATTAACTGCCGATGATGGGATTCTCGACACGGCGACTGATGGTCACTGGATTACCGCAGACGACCTGCAATTGACCTCCAGCAGCGCGGGACTGACGGCCGACGGAATTGAAGTCGACACCGACGTCAACAGCATTACCGCAGAGGTGAATACCAATGCGGGAGGAATTCACATCGATGAAGTGGATAGTGTTACATTGACTCAGCTCACTACATTTGACGGGTTTATTACTGTGAATGCCGGCGGAACCATCAATGCAGTCAATGTAAACTCAAACAATAAAACCATGATAGATCCAGACAATGGGATTACACTGACGGCAACTGGGACTGAAAGCGATATTATTGTCACCACATTAAATGCAATCAATACGGCAACTGCACTAAACACGGCCGACATCACCCTCGATTCTGGTCGCGATATATTGGACTCAGACAGCAGCGACACCAACTGGACTACAGGGGACCTGTTAACAATAACTGCTGGTGGCAAAATCGGCGGCATTGCAAACATCTTTACGGATGCAGGCCTGGATCCACTGCAGACTTCCGTCAACCAGATGAATCTCACCAGCAATGCGCTCATCGATCCACAAATTGCGATTCACAATTTCGATACAACGCCAGTGCTACACAAACTGGACGCAGGCCCCGGAACAGCCGGTACCACATTTTTGAAAGTAACCGGTGGTGACATTGATGTCTCTTCCACAGACGGTGTCGATAATTCTCAGGACACGATTGGCCTGGTTTCTGATGGTTCGATCACGGTTCGCCCAGATTTACAATCTGCCAATTTACGACTTGATGCTTTTGAGATCGTTAACAAAGGTGGCGGGGTCATCGATATCAATGCAGTAGACACAATTTTATTCCAGTCACAGTCAGCGCAAACAGTTCAGATCACAGCGCAAAGATTTGACGGAACAACAACCGGCAGCGAATTGATCATCAGCAATGACTCCCCTGCCCTCGAACTGGTTGATGTCAATTCCGATTCGATTGCGTTGCTCGGTGGAACGAATACGAATGTATCACTGAGCTCAACAGGCAGTATTACTGCTTCAAACTTGATACAGACACAAGGTTCGGGAACCCTGTTCCTACAGACGACCGATACTAATACGGACTTCACTCTGAATGCCAATATTCTAAGCAACGCAGGCGCAGTCACAATTATGTCCGCCGATGATATCATCTTCAAAGACACAACAAATCTCACCAGTACGTCAGGCAGCATTATTTTAACCGCTGATGCAGTCGGCGGTGGGGATACGCTCCTCGGTATCATGATGAATGACGGTACTCTCATCAACGCCGGCGATGGAACGGTCAGACTGGATGCGACCGACGATATTCAATTGAGCCAGATAATCACGACGAATGCGACAACTTCTGCGATCTACATTGAAACAGATTCCAGCCTGATTGACTCGGGAGACACTCTTGGGACAGGTTTACTCGTCAAAGAAGACCTGATCGCCAATAAATCCGGCGCACTGGTGACAATTATCGCAACAAAGGGTGTTGGTAAAGTCGCAGATTCTAATCAGCATATTGAAATGAATGTCGACCAGATTAACATCGTCAACGCCACGGCAGGTGAAATACAAATCAGAGAAACCAATGCACTGATCGTGCATGACATACTTCAGACCACATCGAACTCTGGAGATATTCAAATCCTGACTGGAGGAGATGTAACCCTTACCGGATTTATTGAGACGGACTCGAAGCATGTTCTCATTGATTCTCAGGCTGCTATTATAGACCAGAATGATGGATTACCTGACCCACTTAATATCCATGCCAGCAGCCTGACCATGAATGCTGTGACCGGTATCGGCACAGGTGATACGCTTGAGCTGAATGTGGACACATTCACGGCAGATACAACCGGCGGGGACATTCTGCTGCAGAATACAGCGATTACGTCGGTCACCGCAACCAGTATTACTACGGGCTCCGGAAATATCACGTTTTCCAGCGAAGGTGACATTCTGCTGGGTTCCGTGGCTGGTCCGGGCGGTATCATTTCCATCACCTCAGCCGGTGAAATCAATGATGCGGTTGACGATCAGGACACCCCTGTAATTGATATCAACGCTGTCGGCGGATCAATTACACTTCAGGCCGAAAACGGAATTGGTAATATTGACCCCGTTGAAATTTCCGGTGGTACACTCTCAATCAACACCACAACCGGTAACATTGATCTGAATAACACTTCTTCGACCGAAACTGGCGATGTCAGTTTTACCCGCCTGACCACAGGCAACGGAACTATTGATTTCCAACAATCAGGCGGCAGAGACACAACCTTCGAAGAAGTCGCAACGATCGGTTCCGCAATCTCGATCATCACTGATGGCTCGATACTATTTGAAAATCCGGGAATTCTGACCAATGTTGTATCAACGGATGGATCAGGCACCATCGATATTACCGCAAGCGGCTTGGATTCCTTGATTCAAGTCAATGATGGAATTCAGACCGCTGGCGGAACCATTGATCTGACAGCACAAAAGAGTCTGAATTTCGGTCCTGCCGGTGATATCGGCTCGAATAATGGAATGATCACATTACTGGCCGATTCTGCTAATCTGGGCGCCGGTGGTGGCGGAATCAGTATGTCTGATGGCACCATCTTTGATGCCGGAACTGGAAGCCTGGATTTACAAGCCGGTGATAATATCGACGTCGGTCAGTTAATTACAACTACATTCACACGACTTACAAGTACTGATGGTGGCGTGACTGATTCCGGTGATACCGGTGGCAGAGACATCATCTCCAACCAGTTGGTCTTCAAAACGGCAACTGGAGTCGGTTCAACCGACTCTATTGAGACTGCTGTGTCAATGCTGGCAGCAGTCAATACCGATGCAGGCAATATCCAGATCAATAACGATCTGGGAGGCGCTTTATTAACCATTGGCACCGTAGATGGCGTTGAGGGAATCACAAACTCAGCCGATACGCCGGGTGATATCATCATTTCGAATGCAAGTCCGCTGACCGTTAATATGCCCGTCGTCAATGGATCTGGTGGAAATATTGATCTGGAATCAACAGGGCCAGGTGACTTAACGCTGAATGCACCTGTCCGTGCCTTTGGTGGAAATGGAAATATAAATGTCGAGGCAGGTAACGGTATTCTCGATATCAACGACACGGGCAACACATCTGACTACAGCGTGGCAGGCACCGGAATCTTTTCAGGCCATGGAACCAGTGGAGTTTCCATTGATTCAAGTACCACTCTAAATTCACAGACAGGCGCCATCGCAGGCTTGCCACCTGACTTACGGAATATCCTCACTCCTCAGATTCTACCAACCGGTGTCGGAACTGTGACCGGTGACTTTGGACGATTTACGGAACAGAACTTCTTCATCACCATCGACTGGGGTGATGGCACTATTGAAACCTTCAATTTCGATAACCCCGGCTCATTCGAATTCCAGCATACCTATGCCGGGAATCCAAATCCACTAAACCCGGCGGCTGACATCCCGATTCTGGTCACAATGCAAGGTGATAAGCAGTTTACTTTCACTGATGGAAACAGCAGTCTGGATTTCACGACCCAATCAGGGTTACTGGAAACTCCTGGTGAAGGACTCGCGACCGTCGCGATTGACACGACTCCACAAGTGCCACTCCTGATCTTTCCGCAACAGGAAGTGATTCTCGATTCCACATCGAATTTCCAGAGTATCTTCACGAATAAAGAAACGCAGTTAATAGACTCAGCAATTAACGAAGCAAATAAAAATGTAGAGCGTCTGGTCTTTTTGAGAATCCTGGCCCCCAACGGCGATGTCATCGATGATGTCCCTCTCCAGGAATCAGATCTGGATAATCTGCCAAAACTGTTTAAAACACTGCCCGACGGACGCTATCAGATCTACCTGAAAGAAGCGGGAGAAGAACGAGTTCGTCTCCTGATGGATGTCGATATTCGTAATGGGAAAGCCAGTGATGTCACAGAGGAGCAGTCCGCTCCACCGACAGAACAAGATTCGGGTAATGGCACAAATCAGCAAAGCACAAGTCAACTGGATACAGAAGATCCACTTTCTGATTCACTGCGACAGATTGAGGAAATGGTAACAGTCATTCTTGCCGACAACGGGATTTCCGATTTAATGCAGGTCTGGTTCCCGTCTGAAGCGACTTACCTGGAGGGAGCGAATGAGTTTCCCCGACTGGATTCGAGCGATATTTTACGGGAAATCAACAAATCAGACTTTCGAGCCGAACACCAGCAGACGATCAGCGGCGAGCAGGCCTGGAGTAGCGCGGCACTGCTTTCAGGTTATTTTCATGGAAAATCGTTACTGAAGAAGCCAGCGACCACTGACGAGAGAGAAACAGCACTCGCGAAATATGGCAATCGGCTGTTGAATCGCCGTTACAATATTTATCGTAATAATCCCTGATGTCAGCTTTTGCTTGCATCATTCCTGTTATAAATAAATCAGATATCCGAACACAGTCATCATTCTCAATTATGAAAAGAGAGCAACGTTACGATCACTATCGACTGTAACGTCAAAACGCGGGTAACATTATGAATGACAATCCAGACAAAAATGAAGAAAACGAAGAATCGTCTGCTGAACTGAATGAGCAAAACGGCCAGACTCAATCCGATTCGGAATTTGATTCTGATGATCGCAGCAGCGAAATTGACCAGACGATTATTTCTGATCAATGGGATTCTGAAACGATCAGCAGTGATACCTTTGACACTGCTGATTCGGAAGAACTTTTCCAGACCCGCGATGCTGCAGAGTCGGGGCAGGATACGTTTGAGGATCTGCCATCGAATGATCAGACAATGGTCGACAGTACTGGCGAGGAGGACATTTATGACACGATCGTCGATCCTGACTCCAGTGACTCTGACCAGACCATGGAATCGGATGAACAAGGTGACTGGGCAGGCATGCAGACGATTAACGAAAACCCCGAAGCGCAGCCAGAAGACCGGAACGACCAGACCATGATTCTGGATGACTCCGTTGAGAATTCCGATATGGGAGCCACTTTTGTTGAAGATGGTAACTCCCCCTCCGATATCGAAGCCACCATGGTTTCTGATGATGTCCCGCCTGAGCTGATGGCGACCATGAATTCTGCCTGGGGTGATGACATGGCAACCATGGCAGAGCGTCCGGACATGACGATCAAGGCCCCTGATCTCCCCGCGGATTTAATTTCAAATCAGACCTCCCTGGTGATCAAGAAACGTGATTTCAGCGATACGACAAACTCAGAATTCAATGACAATGCAGAATACGAACTGCTGGAGATCCTTGGTCAGGGTGGTATGGGAGTTGTCTATACTGCGCGACAGACTTCGATCGACAGACAGGTCGCTGTCAAAATGCTGAAAAGCAAAACCGCGCAAAGCAGTGAGCAACGCCATAAGTTTCTTGCAGAAGCTGTCGTCACCGGTGAACTCGATCACCCGAATATTGTTCCCATTTACGATGTCGGCAGTAACAATTCCGGGGCGCTGTTCTACTCGATGAAAAAAGTCGAAGGACGTCCCTGGCTCAAAACCGTTCGAAAAAACACACTGGGAGAGAATCTTAACATTCTAATGAAGGTAGCGGATGCAGTCGCGTTTGCGCATTCCCGCAGCGTCGTGCACCGCGACCTGAAACCAGAAAATGTTATGCTGGGAGAATTTGGTGAAGTCCTGGTCATGGACTGGGGCCTGGCACAATCGACTTCCGGTTTCCGCAAATCAAGCAGCATTATTACGACTTCCAGCATGGGGGGAACTCCGGCTTACATGGCACCGGAAATGGCCACTGGTCCTGTTGATAAAATTTCGCCACTTTCGGACATTTATCTGCTGGGTGCCATTCTCTACGAAATTCTAACAGGACGGCCGCCGCATACCGGTAAAACTGCCATGAAATGTCTGATGGCAGCTGCGAAGAATAAAATTGTGCCAACCGAGAAAAAAGGCGAGCTGATTGAGATCGCCATGAAAGCGATGGCTTTGCGGCCACAGGATCGTTATCCCAGCGTGCAGGCCTTCCAACAGGCGATCTTGGCTTATCAGTCGCATTCGGAAAGTATCTCACTGGCAACTCGTGCCGATTCCGATTTGAATAAAGCCATTGAAACAGAAAATTACGAACTCTTTTCTCGTGCCCTGTTTGGGTTCCAGGAAGCCCTTTCGCTCTGGCCGGAAAACAGCACAGCGCAGGCCGGTGCTGAAAAATCAACACTCAGTTATGCCGGTCTGGCGTATGGCAAAGGTGACTATGACCTGGGACTCTCACTATTAAATTCAGAAGAACCCGCTCACCAGGAACTGGTTGAAAAGATTCGTGCCGCCCAGACAGAACGCGATGCACGTCAACAGCGTCTTCGCGCTGCGAAGCGCGTTTTTGTCGGTATGTTGGCAACCGTGATGTTTGTCGTTACGGGTGCCTTCTTCTGGATCCGCGCAGAAGCCAATCGTGCTCTAGAGGCAGAAAAAGTCGCTGAAACGGAACGCGACACGGCAGTCCAGGAACGTAAAAAAGCAGATGAAGCCCGCGCCCAGGAAAAAATAGAACGGGAAAAAGCAGACATTGCACGTGATGAAGCGATTGCTTCAGAAACAAAAGCGAAAGAGGCACAGAAGAAAGAAGCAGCTGCACTCGAGGTTGCTCTTTCTGAAAAAGAAAAAGCGGAAATCGAAGAGAAAAAGGCCATTGAAGCCAAAAAGAAAGAGGAATACGAAGCCTATATCGCCCGCATCGGCCTGGCCGCTGCGAAAATCGATGAAAATGCATTCGAAAGCGCAGTGGAATTACTCAACGAATGCCCCGAAAATCTGCGCAACTGGGAGTGGGGCCGTTTAATGCATCTCTGTTCCCAGAGCAGTCGGACTTTCGATGCTCAAGCTCCTATCGACGCGTTAGCGATTTCCCAGGATGATTCCCAGTTTGTAACGGGTGGCAAAGATGGTGTCGCCCGACTCTGGGACCGTACTACCGGAAGAGTCCTCGCCACTTTTGATCACCAGAAACACCCGGTTCTCGCAGTCGCCATCAGTCCTGACGGAAAAACGCTGGCTACAGGCAGCGAAGATCCAGCTGGATTTATCAAAGTCTGGGATCTTGATTCGTATGCACAAATCCCGATCACATTCAAAGATGCTTCAAAGAAAACTCCCTTTGATCAGGGGCATACTGAAGGCGTATTAAGCATTTCGTTTTCGAAAGATGGGAAACGCCTTTTGACCAGTTCTTATGATAAAACCGCCCGCCTCTGGGATCTGAAATCCGGCGATCAATTAAAACGCTACTGGGGACACAACTGGTGGGTCTGGGACGCGAACTTCTCCACGGATGAAAAACGAATTGTTACAGCCAGCCAGGATGGAACCGCGGTCATCTGGAATACCGAAACCGGAGAAAAAGGAGCCCCCTTCACCGGTCACCAGGGGCCCGTGTATTCAGCCCACTTTTCACCCGATGCAGAGAGTACACAAGTCGCTACCAGCGGCTATGATCGCCGGATTCTTTTATGGCGACCTGAAGATATCGTTCCTTACGATTTCTCAAAACTGGTCTCCGGTAAAGAAAATGAGCCACCAGCCTACGTCGCCTTTGATGGTCACCAGGAAAGTGTTCAGTCTGCGGAATTCACTAACGATGGAAAGATGATTATCTCTGCCAGCCATGACAATTCCGTCAAACTCTGGGATATTGAAACGACAAAAGCTCTGAAAACATTTCGTGGCCATGACAGTTGGGTTCAGAACGCGACGATCTTGAATGATGGTAAGTGGATCCTTTCTGCCAGCCACGATGCGCAGCTGAAATTATGGAACATTGCCAACTATGCTGAAATCCGTACCCTCAAGGGGCGGGTTCTCGCTCAGCATGTCGATGCGATTCTGGACGTTTCTTTCTCAAGCGATGGAAAACAGCTGGTCACCGCCAGTCGTGATAAAACCGCCATTTCCTGGGATGTTTCTACCGGAAAGCTCAATAAAGAATTCACCGAAGGGCACGCGTTCCTGGCTTCGAGCGCGGTCTTCCTGCCTGATGGCAAACGACTTGCCACTGCTGCTGTTGATAATTCGGTTCGCATCTGGGATATCCAGACTGGAACCGAACACAAACGATTTGAGCATACCGGCCGCAGTGCCGCTATTGCAGTTTCGTTTGACTCAAAACTGCTCGTTACAGGCAGTGATGAAAAGACGGTTCGCATCTGGGATATCACTTCAGGAGAACTGCTCAAAGAACTTTCCGGACATCATTCTGAAGTGAGTGCGGTCGCCATTTCAGCTGACAAACGATTCTGTGCCAGTGGCGATGCACGCGGACATTGTATGCTCTGGGATGTCGAATCTGGTGAATTATTACATAAACTGTCTGGGCATACACGACGAATCAGTGCGATTGCCTTTTTACCTGATGAAAAAACAGTACTCTCAGCCAGCGGAGATAACACGGTCGGCAGCTGGGATGTCGTGACAGGTAAAGAAAATCAGGATCAGATTCTAAAGCACCCCGATGCCATTCTGTCCATGGCCATTTTTGACCAGGGCAAGCAGGCGGCGACCAGTTGTGCTGACGGTCTCGTCCGCATCTGGGATCTGGAAACTTCCAAAGTCACACGAACCATTCAACCCGTAAACGGTTTGATTAACTCCGTCAGTGTCTCCCAGGATAATAAACGCCTCTTGACTGCGAATGTGCAACAACGCGTGATTCAACTCTGGGCTCTGGAAACCGGTGCCGAACTGAGAGTCCCGGGAAAGAATGGTCAACTCAAACCGTTTCTGGATTTTCGGACCAAAGGGGGCATGCTGTGGACCGCTGTCTTTTCGCCTTATCACAATTCGATTCTGACTGTCGGCGGACGTGATGCCCGGCTCTGGAACGACGTGACCGCGCAACAGGTCATGGCATTTCACCCACATGGTGTCGTTGCTTCTGCTGCGTTCTCACCAGATGGGAAATGGCTGGTAACAGGTAGCTGGGACAATTCTGCAAAAATCTGGAACACGCAGACAGGCCAGGCGGAAAAGAAACTGGAGCAGAAACACAATGGCTATGTCAACACCGTCCGCTACTCTCCGGATGGGAAGCTCATCCTTACCTCAAGTGATGATGGTACCGCGAAAGTCTGGAATGCCGAAAGTGGTGCCATGCTGATGAGTCTGGATCAACCCGAAACTCATGTGAGCAGTGCCATTTTCTCACCCGACGGATCACAAATTGTAACCGCTTCCAACGACAAAACCCTGGTCATGTGGGATGCGGGAAATGGCAAAAAATTGAAAACGTTCCAGGGACACGAATGGCCTATACGGGAAGTAGCATACTCACATAATGGCAAACGACTGATTTCCGGGTCCGAAGATAACACGGCGATTATCTGGAATATTGACACCGGGAAGAAAACTGTCCTCGCCGGTCATACCGCACCGGTGGAATCGGTCGTCTTCTCACCTGATGACAGCCGGGCCTTTACTGCCAGTGATGATGGCACGGCCAAACTCTGGGATACCGATTCAGGGAAAGAAATCCTCACACTCAGCAGCCATGCACAGGGAGTCACTTCGGTCGACTTTTCTCCAAACGGACGGTTTGTAGCAACAGGCAGCCAGGATGGACAGGCAATTTTATGGCTTACCGTTAACTGGAAGAACCAGGCGCCCCGGGTCGTGCAGTTAAACCGTTAAAAGTGAAAATGTCCGTGCATACCATAGCGTGGACGGACATAGCGTGGCCGCGGACGTGGTCGTACGAAAACAACAGATGGCGAACTGACAACCGTTGGTGCCTGTTGTACGACCACAGGCTGTGTTGAACTCACATAGTTATGCTGCTGCATGAATTCGATCAGTGGGTCGCTGAGACCCTGCTGTTTGAGAGCAATAATCGTCTGGGGGCTCAAATCGAATGCACCGCCACGACTGCGAATAGCGCCCATAATTACGGAGTCACTCACACCGCTGTGGGTCATCTGCAGGACATCATTGTTATGAATCGCAGCCCGGGCCATTCGTTCGTGATTTGCCTGGGCAATGGCCACGTCACGTTCTTCACGGGCATCTTCTGCATTTCCGATCAGGCTTCCCGCCAGTCCCCCGGTTGCGGCACCAATCAGTGCACCTGCGCCGGCGTTACCGGAATGATTCCCGATAATGGCACCGGTGATGGCACCGATTCCAGCACCATGGGCAGCTCCTGCTTCGGTGTGGTTCATTGAAGCACAACCAACCTGGGTCAATAATCCCAGAGCCAGCAGAGTAACCCCTGATTTATGTGACAGACAGTTCATTTGTGTGAATCCTTCCACCCTTCGCTTGCACTTTTTACAATCCTGGCGCAGTTTAAATTGTAAGAGAGTCCGTCCAATTGGCTCTCTCTAAATATATCGGGATTGCAGACCTGAATTATCAGATATTTTAAATGTTGTACAGACAATTATTCAAACCAGTCTCAGTACTTGCCACAACCAGATCCCCTAAGCTGTTATGCAATGATCTTTTATCGTTTTTAATATTTAAAAACCCAAAATAACCTGCTTTGTGACTGCTATAATACAGGAATATTTACTGTGGGATGATGTTGCTGACGACATCGTTTCTGGCTGGTAACTAAAGAAAGCAATTTACATTCCATGAAAGCTAAATTTAGATGTCCGCAACCAATTCTGACCCTGTGACCATGGTGGTGACAGCCCATCCCGCTCCCGGAAATCAAAAAGAGTGGGAAGAAACGCTGACGAATACGATTCAGGCCTCACTCAAGTTCCCCGGCCATCTGGGAACCACGGTCCTTAAACAGGAATCCACTCGGAAACCTACCTACCAGATTGTTTTGCGTTTTGATCAACTGGAGAATCTGGACCGCTGGAAAAGTTCACCGGAACGGGAGCACTGGATATCCAAGCTGCATGCATTGGAACATTGCCCTCCCGCGATCACTCATAACACCGGGCTGGAAACCTGGTTTGAATTGACACATCACGACGAACAACAGCAGGTCGATCACCCTCCCAAATATAAAATTGCTGTTATCGTATGGATTGCCGTCTATGTCTCCGTCATTCCTATTATCACCCTCATTCGTCCCTACATGAGTGAACTGCATTTTTTGCTCGCCAGTGCGATTACCACGACTATCACTGTCCCTCTCATGACCTGGGTCATGATCCCACTTTTGAGCTGGATGCTGAAAGGCTGGATGTATCCCGGTTCAAAAAAATAAAAGGACCAGTTACATCGACTCCCTTCACTCGATTTTGATAAATACATAGCCTGCACTCTGATTCAGAGACTCACCAGCCGTAGCTTCCCAGACCATCTGCCCCTGGTAAATGCTCCTCGAGTACAAATACGGGGCGTTCATGAGAATTGATATAGGCGGCTATATCCAGCGATTCCTGATCAGTAAGACCGGTATTGTCCATAGGCATTGCTACCTTCAGCCAGGCGGCCAACTTAGCATTCTGGCTCATTCCTGCCCCCGCATTATACGATTGTGCCCCCCAGACAGGTGGTCCCTCTTCTGTTCCGTTCCCCTCTTCTCCATGACAGTCGGCACACTTGTCTGTATATAAGATCGCCCCCCGTTCTGAATTCGCCAGATCTGTTTTGATATCGAGAGGCTTGACATGGTTCGGCCCCAATGGTTTCAGATGATTCATGTTGATCATGTGCCCCATCGAGAGCCAGGTAATATAAGCAGTAATCGCGGTCGAGACTTTACTTCCCAGCGGAGGACGTTTGCCGTTCTGGCTTCGCATGAAACAGTTCAAGACACGGTCTTCCAGAGTAATTACTCGCTTTTCGCGGGGAGACCAGGCAGGATACGCTGCAGCCGCACCGATAAAAGTGGCAGCATGCGGATCGGTTCCTGCCTTCAAATGACAGGAACTGCAGGTCAGTGAATTACCGACATAGTCTTTTGAGAGCGGGTGCACATTGGTCTGCTCTACAATCGCGCGCCCCAGTTTGACATGCTCACCCAGTTCATGGGGAGGATATTCGGCTGGAACTTTGTATTCTTCAGGTGGATCCTCAGATGCTTCAGTAAACAGTTTGACTGATAGAATACTTGCCGCAACAAGCAGAATGAAAAGAATACTCCAACGATGTCGCATGAGATACTTTCTTAGTGCTGATTATCAATTTAGTACTGAAACTGTACACCCCCGTCCACTTCTCACAATACCTTTCAACTCAGAAGTATACGCGTTCAGAAATCCTGGTTCTGTATGAATGAATACAAAACACTATTTTAATAAAGGCACATAAGCATATCCGTCTGTCTGAAGATTAACCAGTGATGTTAATGCGGAGACCGCAACATCGGCAAACACGACCACCTCTTCCGGCTGACTCCCTTTTCCGATCAGCGATTGACCACAGACATAAATCGCAACTCCTGCCTCATGCAGTTCGTGCAAGCATTCCAGGTTGGGATTACTCTTTGTTTTAAACCGTTCAGCATAAGCGTCATCATTCAGCGCACAAAGGGTGGCATCCCCATGCAATACTACGGCGATTTGAACCGACGCCGGGCTTTTACCGGCTCCCTGATAAATATTGATATACCTCGCGATTTTCTCAATGGAAGGATTCAACTGGTCGACTGCTCCCCCTTTGGTCAGATCAACACAGATTTTACTATCAGCCCGTGGTTGCTGGGCAGCGGCAGGTAATTGAACCACTTTCCCGTACTGTTGTATTGCCGGATGAATGTATTCCCGGTTTTTCACTTCATTTTTTGTTGTTGGAACGGGGTGGTTTTTCATTGCTTCGGGGAAACCACGTTTTGCAAATTCGGAAACCGTCTTCGCATGTTCTTTAATCAGTTTCACAACGTAGGGATTTTCTGAAGTCTCCAGCACACGAACCCCTGTGGGGGTATTCTCGGTGACCATTTTGATTTGTCCGGCGTGTTTAAACAATTCTGCAAACAGGGGGTCGCGCATCCGAATGGGCTGCTGCTTTTCAACTCGTTCTTTCATCCAGTAGACATGTTCCCTGATTTTCGCAGCAACCTGAGGATCATCCGATTCCGTTAGCGTCTGGACTCCGTTTGGCAGTTCCCGTACTTCGCGTTTGATTTTCTTATGATTGGTGAGCAGATAGCGAAAGTCCACATGATCGCGGTCATGCCCCTGTCCTTGCCCGTGGCCTCCTTTTCCTCGACCAGGACCGCGTCCACCCGGTCCACGCTGGGCCAGAGCGGAACCTGCTACCACACAGACCAGGATAATGAGCATCCCATTTCGTAGAAGTAATGTCTTCATTTGTTTCTTCCCTTTTAAATTCTCAGTTCTCGTGAAACAATCAGTTTATTTCAAAGCATTTAAACACGACCTTTCAGCATGCCCTTCCAGTACAACACGGGCAGCAGATATTTCTTCAGCAGCCACATACTCCAGCGCTCCTTCGCCTGATTGAAGGGGAACGTTTCGTCGGGAAGCTTGTCATAATCGAACTCTGCCAAAACCAGTTTTCCGTATCCGGTCACCAGAGGACAGGATGTGTAACCGTTATAGCTGGCTGTCAGTGGTTTGCCCGCGATCAGTGATTTCAGATTTCTGGTTACCACAGGAGCCTGCTTGCGAATGGCAGCTGCCGTTTTTGAAGTCGGCAGATTACTGCTGTCTCCGAGCGCGAATACATTGGGGAACCGCACATGCTGCAGCGTATGTTGATTAACATCCACCCAGCCCTTCTCATCAGCCAGAGGACCTTCAGCGATAAACGCCGGCGGCCCCATTGGGGGAGTGACATGGATCATGTCATAGCCGATGGCGCTCTCCTCTCCTGTTTCCAAATCGCGGAAGATCGCTTCCTTCGAGTCAGCAGAAATGGCAACCAGACTCTGATTGAACCGGGTCTCAATATCTTTTCGTTGAACAACCTGTTCCAGTACCTTCCGATATTTCTCAACGGCAAACAGACTACTGGTCCCTGAGACAAAGATGATTTTAGTCTTCTCCCTGACCCCCTGCTGACGAAAATAATCATCCGCCAGATAACAGATCTTTTGCGGCGCACCACCGCATTTGATTCCGGTGACAGGCTGGGTAAATATCGCTGTCCCTCCCTTGAAATGACTGATGTTGTCCCAGGTACTACCTACAGACTCGAAGGAATAATTACTGCAGACTCCTGCGTGTCCCAGATTTTCTTTTAACCCCTTGACGTCATCCCATTTGATCTGGATCCCGGCACACACAACAAGATAATCGTACTGTATAGTTCTTCCATCGCGAGTTTTTAAGCGATTCTGCTGTGGTTCAAATTCGACGACCGCATCACGAATCCATTTCGCCTTGCGGGGGATCACAGACGCTTCGTCACGGCGTGTTTTTGCCATGCGAAAGGTTCCCCCGCCTACGAGTGTCCAGGCAGGTTGGTAATAGTGGCTGTCCGAAGGCTCCAAGATAGCCACATCAAGTTGATTCGACCAGCCACGGGTGAGTTGGGCAGCAACCGTAATTCCTGCCGTCCCCCCTCCGACGATCAGAACCTGATGGTGAATCACCTGATCAGAGTCATGTATGGTCTGGTCAGGTTTCTGGCGGTTTTCACTGGTATGGGAAATCATTTTTGTTCTCCGGCAGACGGTGATATGAAACGGGAACTCTGATCATGGTGGTCAGTTTTTGACTGATGCCGTGCTGTGCCCCCGGGTATTTCAACTTGAGGCGGGCCCGACCTGTGGCAGCTTTTGAATCGACATGTATTGACTCCCAGACGAGGCAGGAGATACACATGAAACACGATCCATGCTGCGATGATTGAGAGTAAAACCAGGTACGGAATCATTCTTATTTCTCCAGAGAACAGGCTTTGATACTATTGGGACTGCAGGTGACTTTATCCTGAACCATAGAAGTCGACGGTAAACCAGCGGCCAGCCATGCCTGGAATCCGCCTGAGAGATTGATGACATCCATTCCGGCAGCCTGTAGAAAACTGGCGGCGATCGCCGATCGCGCAGAACTCTGACATTGCACGACAATTGGTTTAGAACGCTCCATTTCAGTCAGTTGTTCCGGAAGACGTCCCAGAAAATGATGTTCTGCCTGCGGGATATGACTGACATTCCATTCCGCGTCCGCACGTACGTCGATCAGTTTGACTTGGTTCGCTTCGATCCGTGGAGCCAGATCAGCGGGAGTAGCCACTTGATAACTTTCTGTCGCCAACCCTTGTGTGATGATTTCGGAGCGGCGAAACGCACCCTGTAACTGTTCATCAATACCAATTTTCTGTAATACACGAATTGCCTCTGCTAATTCAGCAGCTTCCGCAATGACATAAAGAGGCCTCGTGTAATCCACCAGCCAGCCGGCCCAGCTCGCCAGCATCGACAGGGGAATATTCACGGTTCCCGGTACATGGGCTTGTGAAAACTCTGCGGAAGGTGAGAGGTCAAGTATGGTCGCCTGATTTTGGAATTTCCCAATTTGATCTGGGGCCAGAAATTCAGGTAGTCCAGTATCCCCTATAATGAGAGGGCCTTCCTTATTCACGCGTTTCATGACAGCAAAATATTTCGGTGCTTCTGGCTGATCAGACAGAATATATTGTACGAAAGCAGCTTCATCATGATACTGCAATGCAGGATTGAACCGTTTTTCATAACCGACGGTTGAAGACGGAATCGCCCCCAGCCCTTTCCCGCAGGCACTTCCTGCTCCATGGGCAGGCCAGACCTGCAGGTAATCCGGCAGTTGTTTGAAACGTTCCGCCGAATGAAACAGCTGGTGAGCACCTGCTTCCGCACTCCCTTTAATTCCCGCTGCTTCTTCCAGCAGATCAGGGCGACCTATAGAGCCCACGAACACGAAGTCACCGGTGAAAATACCCATCGGCTCAGTCGCTCCGCCCCCCTGGTCTGTCAGCAGGAACGAGATACTTTCGGGAGTATGCCCCGGAGTATGCATCACCTGAAACTGAATATTTCCGATCAGAAACGTATCTCCGTCTTTCAGCAACTGTGAGTCATACTGCCCTGCATACTCATACTTCCATTCTGCCGGACCCTCATCTGATACATATAACTTGGCGCCCACGCGATCAGCCAGTTCACGGGCACCGGAAACATAGTCAGCGTGAATGTGTGTTTCCGCGACTGCAGTCAGCTTGAGGCCTTCGCGTTTTGCTGTTTCCAGGTATTGATCGATATCTCTGCCCGGATCAACGACAACTGCCTCTTTCGTTTTTTGACACCCTACCAGGTAAGAAGCATGGGCCAGTTTTGGGTCATAGAAATATTTCAATAACATCACTTTTCTCCTTTGTTATTATGAACAGAGATCAGACTCTTTGTTTGAATTTGATTCGCATGGACGATTCCAGGCGGGGCTGCGTCGGGCACTGAAGCATGCAAATATTTACCACCTTCATTGACAATGACAAATCCTCCCAGTAGAAGCAGAAATCCCGCAAATACTGTTTTCAACTTTTGCTGGTTCAGTCGAGTGTTAATTTGGCGCCCGATGATGCTGCCTATGATACCGATGACAGTGAAAATCAGAATCGTCTGCCAGTCGACCGACATATTGTTCGCCAGCAGATAGAATTCGTATTTTGTAAATCCAACCGCAGCCTGAAAGGCGATGATGACCAGACTGGTTCCGATGGCCAGACGCATGGGAAGTTTGCCGAGAAGAACTAACGCCGGCACGATCAGAAAACCGCCTCCAACTCCAACGAACCCGGTCAAAATGCCTGCGACGATGCCTTCCAGTCCAATTTTCCAGGCAGGGGATCGTTGAGACGAATCCTCACCTGCTGCATCCGTTTTTCCTGGTCTTCTAAGCATGATCAATGCGGCAGCCAATAAGACTCCGCCAAAAACAACCAGCTGAATTGCCTCAGCAGCAAGTCCGCCTAACCATGCCCCCACCAAAGTTCCCAGCATTCCGGGGAGCCCAAAAAAGAGAACATTACGCCAGTCGATCTGCTTCGAAGTTGCATAAGGAACCGCTGCAGCAATAGAAATCATACCCACGATTGCCATCGATTCAGTAATGGATTCTTTCGTCCCATGTCCCACCAGATAGATCAGAACAGGAACTGTGATCGCGGACCCTCCTGCCCCCAGAAGACCTAAGGTCAATCCAATCAGTAGAGAACCAGTCAAAATATAAAACATGACACTGTTCCGATTTGTCCAGATATTCTGTTTCGCAGGCTACAGACGAGCAGTTCGCCTTGACTTCCTGTCCTGCATTCACATTATATCGCTATATCACGATATTACTATATATCAAATAAAATAATGTATGATTTCTGGCACAGCGAGACAGTATTGAAGATTACGCGTGAGAACTCTGTTCTCTGATATGAAGTTGCTGATTGAAATGCCCTGCAGAAGAATCCATGCTTAAGTACCATCCAGCAGGTAGCTTACGAGATCCCAGCAAGTCACTCCTCGCTTGTGTTTCTGAACTTATCAGAAGATGGGACGGGTATTTTCGCATGCGTGGTTTGCCGACGGTCCGCTCCCCGCTTGAACTGGACACTTAACGAGGACTCAAATAAAGTATTCAGAGACTCCCATTGCGACAGGAAACGACTCAATGTTCTGCTAACAGGCTGATTCATACGAAATCGACTTTTCTTAAGTAGGAAGCCCAGTCTTGGAGCATGGTTTTTATCCGTGTAACATGTATAAATTCACGTACTGTTCAGTTAGTTTGTAACTGGCGCTGTCAGGACTGGCACTGTTTGCAATGATTTAGTAGGAAGATTGTATGAATCGCCTCGGCAGGATCTATGGCGTTTTATTTACCCTGATGGCATCTCTGTTGTGGGGCAGACTGTTCGCGGGAGAGGATAACACGCCGCGGTTACGAAAACTCGACTTCTCGCCCTTTCAAAATTCACTGGATCACTTTTCCAGCCACCGATTTACGGAAATCGAGGATTTGCTCCTTGATGCCACCATCCTGGATCTTCAGGCAGCGCTTCAAACCGGCAAACTGTCTTCAGAAGAACTCACGCTCTTTTTTCTCGATCGTATTCAGCGATTTGATGAGAACCTGCGGAGCTATGTCGAGTTGAATCCAAATGCATTAACAGAAGCCAGAGCCGCAGATGCCTCGAGAGTAAAAGGCATCGTACGTAGTCAATTACATGGGATCCCCATCAATCTCAAAGATAATATCAATACAAAGTCGCCCCTCCATACAACCGGTGGTTCGCAAATCCTGCTCAATCACAGTCCCGCATCGGATGCCATACTTGTGACTAAATTACGCGAGGCAGGTGCCATCATTCTTGGAAAAGCCAGCCTCTCTGAATTCGCAGGTGCTTTGACAATGGATCCGACGGGCGCCAATGCCGTCAGTGGTGCCGGCGTCAATCCCTACGATCCAGAACTTGAGGTCTCCGGTTCCAGTAGTGGCTCCGCCATTTCGACCACCGCCTATCTGACCACAGCCAGTGTCGGCACGGAAACTTCTGGATCACTCATCTCTCCCGCTTCCCAGAATGGATGCGTCAGCATGAAACCCAGCCTGGGAATGGTCAGCGGCAGAGGAGTCATCCCGCTGATCCGGTTCCAGGACTCTGCCGGCCCCATCACGCGAAATGTTACGGATGCCGCGATCATGCTGGGGGCAATCGATACCAAAGACATTGATTATCTTTCCGGGTTAAACAGAGATGCGTTAAAAGACGTGTCGGTCGGTATTCTGCGAGATGAAATTCTCTGGTCTTCGGGTCCTTCGCTCCCTCTGGAATTCTTATCTGACCAACATGCAATCATGCAGCGAATTGATCAGGGGTTGGAAAAATCGCACGCCATTCCACATACGATCCAGATTCCACCAGGATCTTCCGGTGCTTTAAATCAACTCATTTTTATGGGGCTTGCACAAGATACCGTTGGATACCTCATGAAAGCAGGTGCGCCTGTTAGCTCGCTCACAGACCTGAGAGATTACAATGCACAACAGCCTGAGATCCGCGTCCCTTATGGACAGTTGCTGGTCCACTATGGTTGTAAACTGATTGGTGTATTTGCAGATCAGGTCGGTTCTGAACAAGATGATCTGGCAAAACAGTATGAGCAGCTGGCTCTGCAACTGCGAAAACAGGCCGCCGCCACGCTCACCAGTATATTTGGTGACAATGAAATCGATCTGATCGTCAGCCTCGCGAATGATCAGTCTGCCCTTTACTCCACAGCAGGTTATCCGGCAATAACGATACCCCTTGGTCTGGATGACGCTGGTTCCCCCATCGGAGTCACTTTTATCGGTAAGCAGGGAGAGGATGGAAAGCTCCTGTCTCGGGCGTTCGCATTTGAGCAAACCACAAAATATCGAATCAACCCAGGCGCACCCTACAGGCATATTCTCAAATCCCACGGTATTGTCTTTCGGATCAATTCACCCGGCATTCACTTTGGTAATTCATTCACACTGACAGCGTCATCGAAACTCCATCCGGAAAAAGTGATCGAAGAAACATTGACCGGATTGATATCCGACATCCAAGCCAGGGACCTCAATCAGGATGGAACGCCCGAATTGTTTATCTTTATCAACGATGACACCGACGGAGAATCGCTCTTGATCTACTCAGCAGACAGCCGGACATTTCTTCAAAAGATTGTGATTCCAGAACTCACAGACACGTCGGGATACCACGGCAAGGATGACTACTCGTTAACTGACACAACCCTCATTCGCACGTTCCCACTGGACTCGGCAGATGCAGGTGAACAACTTCTTTCTCCAGATAAGTTTCGTAAGGTCACATACCGTTTAAACTCAATGATACTTGAGCAAACGGGCGCGAACGAGAGCAGCAGTCTACACTCGCGATAATACCATCTCTCCTGTCTTTTCACTGCACTCTGTCTCATTCCGGGAAATCCGCGCAGGCGGCAGACGTTTTACTCACCTCTTTTTGAAAATGATCTTTCCCAGTGCCTTCCCCGGCAGCATAAACTGTGAACCTAAGTCAGCAGGAGACATCAGCCCACACCTGCTCAGACTTTGCCAACTGTGAATATTCGACTTGACCTCGCTGCGCCGCTGGCGATAAGTGCTAAACTGAGTCGCGCGCGTGCCCAGTTTACAGTGCACTGAAACACACGACACTTGTTCTGAATCTTCACTGCAATACAGCCTGTTTTTTCCAGATTTGCACTGCCTGAAACCACACCCCTTCGTGATGTATCCCTGCGGGTCGCCGCACATCGCAGCCTTTCGTTCCGGCACCACCACTGCTCATACCAGTATCGTACCCGTATCAACAAATATCGCCGTATCCTTTGATGCCGCCCCCCTTGACGCCCCCGCGCCGCTGAAGAAAATCCTGTCGTATGAAACAGCAGGGCATCATAATACTTGAGCCAGAAACTCCTTCTTTCGAAATAGAAACATTGTTTGAGATCTACCATGTCAGGTCCCTTTCACGATAAAAAATAAGAATGGATGGTCCCGGACGCACATCCGGGACGAGCGCAGCGAGCAGAAAACTGAATGATCGTTTCACAGGGCAGAATAAACTCTCCCAACCCGGCAAATCAGATCCCAAACGCAACTCGCTAACAGCACACTGGCTTAATATTGAATTTACCTGTATTCTAACGGATCTCAACCAACTGCATGCAGATGAACACATAGAACCAGACTGTAGACATATTGAACCTGCACGGTTCCGCTTTGTCAGATAAGAAACACTTTACTATTAACGACCCCCTGCTGTAAAAGTCACACTTCATGGAAACACGTTTGCTGGATTACCTGCAGAGAATTCTCAATTCCCGCGTCTATGATGTCGCCATAGAATCCCCGCTGGAACTGGCGGAAAAACTGTCAAACCGACTGGGAAACAAGATCTGGCTCAAGCGCGAAGACAAACAGCCGGTCCACAGCTTCAAACTCCGTGGTGCCTACAATAAAATGTCGCGACTGACACCCGCCGAACTCGAGCGCGGCGTCGTCTGCTCGTCCGCCGGAAACCATGCCCAGGGTGTCGCCCTCAGTGCCCGTCAGCTCGGCTGCCAGGCGCATATTGTCATGCCCGTAACCACTCCCGAACTCAAATCCGACGCGGTCCGCGCACTGGGGGCCCAGGTCATCCTCTGCGGGGACAGCTATTCCGATGCCTACCTGCACGCACTCGAACTTCAGAAAAAGCATCAGTACGTCTTCGTCCATCCCTTTGACGATCCCGATGTCATCGCCGGCCAGGGAACCGTCGGCATGGAAATCCTCCGCCAGCACCAGCATCCCATTCACGCCGTCTTTGTCGCCATCGGCGGGGGTGGTCTCATCTCGGGAGTGGCCGCTTACATCAAAGCCGTGCGTCCTGAAATCAAAGTCATCGGCGTTCAGATGGCCGACTCCAACGCCATGCTGCAGTCCATTGAATCGGGTCACCCCGTCACCCTGCCCGATGTGGGACTCTTCTCCGATGGCACCGCCGTCAAACTGGTGGGCACGGAAACCTTCCGCCTGACACAAGAACTGGTTGACGACTTTGTGACCGTCGATACCGACGCCGTCTGTGCCGCCATCAAAGATGCCTTTGAAGATACACGCAGCATCCTCGAACCCGCCGGTGCCATGGGCATCGCCGGGATGAAACAGTTTGTCGCACAGCAGCAACTGCAGGGACAGGACCTGGTCGCCATCACCTGCGGCGCTAATATGAATTTTGACCGCCTGCGGTTTGTCGCCGAACGGGCCGAGGTCGGGGAAGAACGCGAGGCTCTGTTTGCCGTCACCATCCCCGAGGAACGGGGCAGTTTCAAACAGTTCTGTGAAATTGTCGGCCAGCGAAGTGTCACCGAATTCAGTTATCGTATCTGTGATGAACGTGAAGCCCATGTGCTGGTCGGCCTGTCGATCCGTAATCGCAGCGAAGTTCCGGAAATCACAGACGACTTCGCTTCCCGGGGATTCGTCGCCCTCGACCTGGTCGATAATGATCTGGCCAAGGACCATCTCCGCTACATGGTGGGCGGCCGCAGTCCCCTCGTCGGCAATGAACGGCTCTACCGCTTCGAGTTTCCCGAACGCCCCGGCGCACTCATGCGGTTTCTCTCACGCATGCATCCCAGCTGGAATATCAGTCTGTTTCATTACCGTAATCAGGGCTCCGACTTCGGACGCATCCTGGTCGGTATCCAGGTCCCCGCTGACGAGTTGCCGGACTTCCAGGACTTTCTCGCCACATTAGGTTACCGCCACGTCGATGAAACAGCCAACCCCGTCTATCGCCTGTTTCTGCGTTAACCATTCCGGTTAATACTAAAGTCCCCTCGCTTTTCAATCCGGATTTCATAAAATCAAGCGACACACTTGCTGTTCCCAGGTGTTAAACAGGTGTAACCTTTTCACTGCTCTGCGATCTGAGCGCCATCATATTTACTCACTATCGAAATCCAGTCGCTCATAAAGCAGTAAGCTAAAGCAGGATGAACCCATGAAACTTCTGTCACTCTGTCTCTTTCTGACCGCCAGTCTGCTGCTGCTCGACCACAATTCCGCACTGGCAGAGCCATACAATCCCCTGAAAACGATAGAAAACAGCTCATCGAAACCAATCGACATTACGATGCGGGACAAAAACCGGGATCGGGACATTCCCCTGCGAATTTACCTCCCCGCACAGAAACAGGCGGCTCCGGTCGTGCTGTTCAGCCATGGTCTGGGTGGTTCGCGAACCGGCTGCCAGTATCTGGGAGAACACTGGTCAGCCCGCGGTTATGTCGTCGTCTACATGCAGCATGCCGGTAGCGATGAAGCAGTGTGGAAACAGGCGCCCCTCCTCGAACGACTCAAGGCGATGAAAGCAGCGACCACGGTGCAGAATACGGTCGACCGCTACCAGGATGTCTCTGCCGTACTCGATCAACTGGCACTATGGAATAACGACTCCACAAGTCAGTTCCACAAAAAACTGGACCTGCAGCACATCGGCATGTCCGGTCATTCCTATGGCGCGGTCACCACCCAGGGAGTCAGCGGCCAGGCCTGGCGGCTCGTTGGCCAGCGGTTTACCGACCCCCGCATCGAAGCCGCCATCATGTTCAGCCCCAGTACACAAGGCAGAACCGACCCCGCGCTCTCGTTTGGCGAAGTGAAAATTCCCTGGCTGCTGTTGACCGGCACGAAAGATACTTCCCCCATCAACGACACGACCGTCGAAGACCGCCGCAAAGTCTTTCAGGGTCTGCCCGACTCAATCGACAGATACGAACTCGTGCTGATCGACGCCCCGCACTCCGCCTTTGCTGACGGCAACGAACGCCCGGGCCGTTTTCGTCGCAATCCTAAATATCATGAAGAGATCCTGGCCGTCACCACCGCTTTCTGGGACACCTATCTTCGCCGGAACGAAAACGCCCGAGTCTGGCTCCAGGGCAAACCTTGCCAGCAACAACTCGACCCCCAGGACGAATGGCAGTTCCAGACACGGTCAGGAAAGAAAGCAGAATAGAAGTGTCAGGAAAATTCACGGCAGGATCGCAAACACCCGTGCCGGGAAGCCTGAGCCCCCTTTGGGTTTCGGAAACGTCACCACCGCCAGGGCTCCCGCTTCGGGCAGTTGATCCAGATTCGTTAAGAGTTCAATCTGATAATGGTCCTGACTCAGAATATAAGTTTCCAGGGAATATTCGTCTTTGGTGGTAGCGATGCCGGGGTCGGTATCGGTCGTTTCGTGTCCGGAAGCGGTGATGCCACGAACTTCGTAGAGATATTTGAGCACATCCAGGCTCCAGCCCGGGTAATGGGCAACGCCGTTTTTGTCTGAGTTGTGCATGGCACCTTGATCGGGCCAGCGCTTCGACCAGTCGGTCCGCATCACCGCAAACGCGCCTTTCGGAACCAGGCCATGTTGCGCCTCCCATTGGCGGACATCGTCCATCGTGATCGTGTAATCCGGATTATTTTCGACCGCTGCATGCACATCAAATACGACTAGAGGCATGATCATCTCTTTGACAGAAATCTCATCCAGCGTGCGGCCCCCTTTGACAAAGTGCGCAGGCGGATCGGCGTGTGTCCCCCACTGGCCGACATGACAGTACATCTGCGCGAAAAAACCCGATCCGAGCGTATCGGGCCGTTTGTCGTACCAGTAAATGGTCTTCACACTCTCATCGGGAAAACCAGGCCAGTGCGGAATTCCCGGCTCGAAAGCATGCGTCAGGTCGACGAACTTCTTCTGCTGCAGGACCTCATACACCTGCGCCAGGCTGACCTCTCCTGTCTTGTTCTGAGTCGCCTCCGTCGCAACGACTTCTGAGACCGGCGAAGGGGATTCCTGGCTGCATCCGCTGAACCCCGGAAGCACCAGCAGGCAGAGAAATGTCAAAGCAGCGATACGTTGATGGCAGGTGGTGTGAATCTGAATCATCTCTGGTCCCGAATGTTTAAGTGGAATTGCAGCCAGCTGAAAATAAATTTGCTCTCCGTTGATTTTCCTGTAATGA
Organism: Gimesia algae; assembly: GCF_007746795.1. Classification (NCBI taxonomy): domain Bacteria; kingdom Pseudomonadati; phylum Planctomycetota; class Planctomycetia; order Planctomycetales; family Planctomycetaceae; genus Gimesia; species Gimesia algae. Next base: position 608,230 of record NZ_CP036343.1, on the reverse strand, counting down.
TGAGCTCTCTACAAGCATTATATGCTCCCTGATTCCGCCGAGGGCTCCCTGATGACAAACTCACCACTTCGCAAGAAAATCGGTTACACAGTCCTGATGCTCCTGGTTCTGGTTGTGGCATTTGATCAGTTCTTGCGCTATTGTCAGACTCGACTTGAACCTTATAACGGCACTCCCCCGCTCAAAAACACGATGAAATTGCTGGGGCTGGCGCTCCATAATTATCAAGAGCGACATGGGTCACTGCCAGATGACATCAGGGACACATCAACGGGCGAGAACCTGCTCAGCTGGCGTGTGCTTCTACCTGAAGAAGTGAGTGAGACGCTGCCTGGTTATCAAAATTCCGAACCGTGGGACGCCCCCGGCAACCGCGAGCTGACGGGTTTGCTTCCCGATCTGTATGAACATGCGGGCAACGACAGGCCGGTCACTCTGAGTGACCAGCGTGTGGTCGGCCTGACGAGTGCCCTGGGGGTGAAAAATCCCAGCGGCAACTGGAACGGCACCGACACGGACAGCGAGCCGGTCCTTTCTATTAACGGCAAACCGGTCCTTTGCGTCGGCGTCGCTGCAGCGGAACGTGTCACCTGGACCAGACCGGTCGATTATTCGATCTCCGAGGTAATCGACCAACTGCAGCGGGACCAGGCCAGTACCTCACCCACAATCCAGTACGCCCTCTTCGCAGACGGCCACGTCATCCAGCCCCCGTTCACCTGGAAGCTGAGCGAGCCTGAGTAATCGATGGCAACGGTCTACCTCCGCTTCACATCACCCCTTCGCAGGTCGGATTCTGTCCTATGCTTGAGTCAGAATATCAATCGGGCCAGCTAACATCAGGACAAGTAGCATATAGAGAAATAGAAAAGGTACACGCAGCAGACTCAAACAGATACTGAAATACTCCCCAGCGATTCCTGGGAATGATACAGCAGATTCAGTTCTTCGATGTCGAGCGTATTCGCCAGATCGGCTAACTGCTGCGGGTAGTTGAGTAGTCGCAACTGTCAGCCGGTCGCAGATTCCAGTTCCTGGATTTCGGCATCTGTCATAAGCTTATTGTTCCGGTTCAAGGTGAGAAACAGCACGATCCAGATATGCCATCGAGTTCAAGTCATCTTCTCTGTTCTCCTGGCAGGGACACTGGTACTACTCTGTCAACGGATCTGCGACCGCCGGCTGGAACCGGCAGTGATACTCTGGGCCTCTTATACCGCAGGTTGGCTGTTTTTTGTGACCGTCTCGATTGCGAAACGTCTGGACGATTCGTGCTACCTGATCGTTTTACTCTGCTCGTTACCAGTTTTTTTGTATGTAACAATTCTGCTCGGCGCGGAAATCCGCTCTCGCCGGTTTGATGTGACCACTCTGGTCGCGACCACAGTCACCCTGTTTGCCAGTTGTCAGATACTCGTGGATGCAGCGCTGAACTCGATCGTGATTTGATTGCTGGATCGAGAAACTAAAGCGCCCACACCAGCTAACGGAACAGGCGGGGAGTACTCAGTCTATAGCCCGTGAGTCCAGCTGCTTCGATTTCCCCTTTTAGATCTTTGCGTATATAACATCCAGGAAAACGGGCTGGTCGATAAAGACTGAACAAGGCAACGTCATGTAAAGCTTCACAGTCAAGAATCAGATCTTCCGCCTCGGCATAAGCTGCCTCAGGTGGAATGCTCACCGGTGGTTGCGGCAACTGCAACCACCAGTAATCAGGAAGCTCCGTGCCGCGATGGATGACCGGTACCGGGTAAAACCGGTGCAGTGGCAGTTTGAACGTCTCCAGGATTGACTTGAACTTCCCGCTGATCAGCCAGCCGCAGTTCCGGATCGGTGCCGAGCTGATCAGATCAGTAACGATCGCCCGGTCAGCCAGCAGAACTGTATTGAAGTTGGGCGCGAAGTCGGGTAACTCATCGAAGGACAGCTGGTGTATGGAATCCGGCGCATCATAATCATAGTCGGCCCCCATCGTCTGGTGTTGCGGGACCACGCCTACCCCCTCAAAGTGGTCTTCAAATTTATAAAACTTCGGCTTCATCGGATGCTTTCTCACATAACAACATTGCGGGAGGACAAGAGCCCTCATTGAAATATGAATGCGCGGGTATAAAACAGAGGCCGTTTCAGAGCTGAACCGAGACGGTACGACGGACATGCGCACCGAAGATCGGTTTATCTTCCAAAGAGGTTTGAGAATGATAAGAATACGACGTTGCCAGCAGGTGCCACTCGAACATATAAGGTAAGTCTCCCCCACAACTCATTCCGCCGCCATCCCCGCCGCGCATGACACCGGGTTCTGCCACCAGTTCCCATTTCCAGGGATTGTTCGCGATTGTTAACCCAAAAGCATTGGGTAACGCATGCAGCCAGTTCTGATCTGCAGACGGGCTCCGGTTGAGTGGTCTATGATCGCCCCAGCGATAGAGTGTGCCGGCCCCTGCACCGCAGGCATATTCCCATTCGTCTGAAGTGGGAAGCCGGAACCCCTGGGATTCCAGCTCCGCTTTGATCTGTGAATGACGCACTGCCGGTTCTAAATACGCGGGGGGATTGTCCTGGACCTGCTTCCTTCCGGGAATCCGGGCCTGTGCCTCCAGAAGAAAGGGAGAGAGGGAGACCGTACGCGACGGCGTCAAAAGCTCATCAAGATAATCGTCGAAGGAAATTTCAGATTCGAATTCCGCACGGGCCATCTCCCAGAGTTCTGTTTCTTCTTCCGTAAGCGGAAATGGCCGCTCCCAGGTAAATCCCAGCTGGAGCGTCTGTCCGGGAATGAGCACAAATTCCTCGCAATCGTATGTGAAGATCGCCAGGGTATTTTTCTGCTCCCCCGACTGAAACGTCCTGATGCCGGAATAGGCAAAACGGACGGGGAGCGCTTTCACAGCTGCGATCGCCGCATCGACCCGTTCAGAGTTCGTCAGTCTGTTCCACGTATCGAGTTGCATCGACATGGACATTACCTGAAACTATTGAGCAATGTAAAACGCCCAGACTTCAAATCCAGTAAGCTTACACTGACCGTTTCCTGTTCGCTGCGCTCACCCCGAATTGCGTTCGAGGCTACTCTTTTTCCTTCCATAATCGTACTTTTAGAACTGTTCATAGTTTACAACCGAATCATTCAGCATGATATCCCTGCCACATCCAGATCAGTGTATCAGCCAAAGTCTGTTCGAAGACTTTGCGGTCGCAGTGTCGGGTGCCTTTGCTGAAGACGTAGCGGTAGTCGTAGCCTTTGGCCTTGAGGGCAGCGGCGGTCCGCTTGTTGGCCATCACCCAGTTGTGATAAGTTTCTTCAGGGTCGTTGGCACGGAGGTCATTTTCGGCGACGTGCGTGAAGATTCGCAGCGGCTTCTTGTCGCTGTTTTCGATCAGCTTCATGCTGGAATGGTATTCCCAGGCACCCAGGGGGAACTCTGCTTCTTCAGGGGCATCGTCGTCCTGCTGATCGACGAACGTGCCGGAATAGGTAATCAGGCGACGGAACAAATCGGGACGGAACCAGCCCATTGTCAGCGCCGCCGCTCCGCCCGAACTGCAGCCCATGGTAGCCCGGCCCCAGGGATTGTCGGTAAAAGCAATATGGGGGTAAGCAGCTTTGATCTCTTTGTTGTTAAGAACCGCTGGCAGGACTTCGTCATTGATGAAGCGGGCATAGCGATCGGACATTGTATCGTACTCCAGGCCACGCTCACTCCCCTTCCCGTCGTTACCGCCATTCTGGACGCCAATCACGATAAACGCCGGCAGTCGACGTGCGGGGTCTTTGGAGATCGTCAGGTTGTCCAACGCATTGCAGACCAGGTCCATACGGCTCGGCCCATCATGCGTCACCAGAATCGGCGCTTTCGTGCCATCTTTGTACTCAGCGGGAACGTAGACGAATATCTTGCGTGTTTTCCGCACCGGCTTTTTCGGGTCGAGAGTCTTATCGGTACCGGGAAAGATCTTGCTGTCCGCCAGAGGCATCTCGAATTCAAAATGTTTTCCTTTGGGATTTCCCTGGTCAGTCAGATCGGCGGCGATCTTGTAGTCGGGGCCAATCACATGATTCCCATTCCCTTGCTTGCCTGGATCTTCTGTATATTTCTCAGCAGAAAACACGACACTGGAAGTAAATCCAGCTACAGCGATTGTGAGAAAATAACAGAAATGTTTCGATTTGAGCAGCATCATATATTCCATCGATTGCAGGTGACAAGTGGAAAAGAAATCAGAACCAGCCATAAAGGCTACTCGATTTCGTGTCCCTGATCAATTTCGCAATCGATAATTTCAAGATTGGAATATAAGCGTCAGCCCCTGCCCGTTAAGGACCCTGCTCAGTTTCCTCTGGCTGCATCGTTCCCGGTGCTGTCTGCTGGCTTTGGTCACCCTCCTTACAGCGACTGGCCAGCGTCCCCAGAATCGGTGAAATCAGCGCTGTCCAGCCAGTCTGGTGGCTGGCTCCTAATCCGCGTCCTGTTTCCGCATCAAAGTATTCATAGAACAAAACCAGATCTCGCCAGTGCGGATCATTCAGTAAGCTATCGGTTCGCGCGTAACTGGGACGTCCCCCATCTTCTTTCGAGAGAAACAGCCTCGACAGTCGTTTACGAATTTCGTCAGCCACTTCCTGCAGATCCATGTAATTACCTGAACGTGTCGGACATTCCACCCGCAGCGATTTGCCATAAAACAGGTGATAGCGTTCCAGCGCTTCAATCAACAGATAGTTGAGCGGAAACCAGATCGGCCCCCGCCAGTTGGAATTACCGCCGAACAGGCCACTGTCCGACTCCGCCGGCATATACTGCACACACAGCCGTTCTCCGTTCAGGTCGTATTCGAACGGATGCTCTTCGTGATATTTCGAAAGCGACCTGATCCCGTAGTTTGATAAAAACTCGTCTTCGTCCAGCAGATAACGTAACATTCGCAACAGACGCTCGCGGGTGGGAATCGCCAGCAGGCGGCGACCGCAGTTTTCCGTCTCCTGATCACGTTCCATATACGTCATGAATTTGGTCAGATCGGGACGGCTTTTGAGGAACCAGTCCATCCGCTTGCGAAAGCCGGGCAGCTTATCGATTGTCTCGTCAAACAGCACGTCGACCGTAAACAGCGGAATCAGCCCGACAATCGAACGGATTTTCAACGGGATACTCCGACCATCCAGGTGTAGATGGTCGTAATAGAAACCATCCTCTTCATCCCACAGACCGGTCCCGTCCAGCGAGTTCATCGCTTCGGCGATCGAAACGTAATGCTCGAAGAATTTCGACGCCATGTCTTCATAAGCCGGGTTGCCATCTGCCAGTTCAAAGGCAATGGACAGCATGCTGGAACAGTAGAACGCCATCCACGCGGTCCCGTCTGCCTGCTCCAGGTGTCCCCCCGTGGGTAAGGGCTTGGAACGATCAAAGATCCCGATGTTATCCAGCCCGAGAAAGCCACCACTGAAGACATGCTTGCCGCGGATGTCTTTGCGGTTCACCCACCACGTAAAGTTCAACAGCAACTTTTGAAACACGCGTTCCAGAAAGTTGCGATCGCGGTCACCATTGGACGCAGTCATCTGATACACGCGCCAGCAGGCCCAGGCATGCACGGGCGGATTCACATCGCTGAAGTTCCACTCGTAAGCGGGCAGTTGCCCATTGGGATGCATATACCATTCACGCAGGAACAGGATCGCCTGATCCTTCGCGAAATAGGGATCGATTTTGGCAAACGGAATCAGGTGAAACGCGGAATCCCAGGCGGCGTACCACGGGTATTCCCACTTGTCGGGCATCGAAATAATGTTCCGGTTGTACAAGTGCCCCCAGTCGGCATTTCGCGGGCTCGGCAACCCCGGTGAGGGGGTTTCGTCTTCCCCTTTGCGTGGATTCTTCAACCAGCGGGGAATCACATAGTGGTAGAATTGTTTCGTCCATAACAGGCCGGCATTGGCCTGCCTCATGATCTGCTGTTCGTCCGACGAAAGTCCCGGCGAGACCAGCGATTTAGAATAACGGTCCGCTTCATCGATCCGTTGCTTGAACACATTATCAAACCCGGAGCCAAACGCTTCCACCGGCAGTACATCCACTGCCGACATGCGAAAGCGAAACTCGACGGACGCGCCAGCAGGAACCGTGCACTGATAATGGGCGGCTGATTTGGTCCCCTTGGGTCGTGGATTGACCACACCCTGGACCCCTTCCACCACTGCCAGATGAAATGCATCCTTGCAGGAAGGTCGTTTGCTGTCAGGATCATCAAACCGCCAGGTATTTGTTTCGTTCTCGGTAAACATCCACTGCGGAAGTTCTCCGTCGGGTCCCGCATCTGCAATCAGCTGAAAATCGCCCAGTGATTCATGTTTCGCCAGCAACCGGTCCGCTTTCAGTTTCGCCAGGCTTGGCTTTTGCTTGGGCCGCTCCTGAGTTTCCCCCCAGCTCCATGTATTACGAAACCACCAGGTCGGCAGTAAGTGCAGCGGTGCTTCTTCCGGCCCGCGATTAAAAACGGTGATACGAATCAGAATGTCTTCGTCAGCCGCCTTGGCATATTCAATTTCAATATCGAAATAACGTGCTTCATCAAAGATGCCGGTATTGGTTAATTCGTATTCAGGCTCTTGCCGCGAACGTTTTGCGTTTTCTTCGCGGAGCTTCGCATACGGGAATTCAGCCTGCGGATATTTGTAGAGTGCCTTCAGATACGAATGAGAGGGAGTCGAGTCCAGGTAGTAATAGGCCTCTTTGACGTCTTCCCCATGGTTGCCTTCCGGCCCGGTGAGCCCGAACAGTCGCTCTTTAAGAATCGGGTCTTTGCCGTTCCACAAAGTCAGCCCGAAACAGAGCCGGCACTGACGGTCGCAAATTCCCAGCAGACCATCTTCCCCCCAGCGATAGGTGCGCCAGGTGGCTCCTTCATGGGTGAAATTCAGCCACGGATCACTATCTGCGGTGCTTTCCCGCACAGTCCCCCACTGACGCTCAGCCAGATACGGTCCCCAGCGTTTCCAGTTGGCACCAGATTCACGCTCCGATTCGGTGACAAGACGATCCCATTCTACTTCAGACATAAATGTATATACTTTGTTAACGTTCAGGCAGAGGCAGGCATGCCCGATAATTTTGCAGGACGTGCGCAAGAATATTGCTTTCCTGCACAGGAATCAATATCGCGGCACCAGAATTACGCTTCTGTTACTCTAATTGCGAATTTCATTCCCATCATTCATGTCTAATAGGAATTCCCACGAAAAGCAACCAACAGACCAACTCTTAATAAATTCAGCCACTTATGGCTTTACCCGGTCAAGGCATTCACACAAATCGACCATCGCAGGTAAATTAAAAACGACGTTTTCGATTACCGACGCCTGGCACTGGTTCCCTGTTTGCTCGCTACAGCCACTAACCATAATTCCAGTTGAGAAAGCCGATGCTGGAAAGACCAAACGAGAAAAAGGAACCAGGCTTATGCTGCTGATCGACGGAAACAGGCTCCCCTCCCTCAATACGGTCTTCTTCCACACTCAAGAGGGCGTCCCATTTAATCATAGCGTCACTCAATCTGTCAGACTCAGTTCAAATACCTCTGGAGACGCTACAGTAAAACGGGACACAGTCTACCCGCGCAGTTTGGAGATTCGAGTAAAGTGTCTAATATCCGCAACGGCAAGAATTTTCAGAGAACTTACGATGTGTTTAAAACGGGCTGGGTGTTAAGATAAAAGACGAACGATACTAAGATAAGTTTCAGGCTCCACCCCCGAAAATAATTCCACTTTTAATTACTTCGCTCCAGTTTAATTATTACCTGTCAACACAATCCTCGCAACGAGTATTCCAAATGAAACAAAACTACTTGCTCTCACTATTAATCTTCGTTGCCGTGCTGGTGTTGTTGAATTTCTTCTTTCAACTGCATATTTCCATCTTTGGCAGTATCGTCCTGACGATCGTCGTCAACCTTGTGTTTAATCTCATTTTCAGTCGCAAGCCCTGATTCAGCCATGGGCATTGCAGTTGAAAATGAACCGCGCCCCAAGACTCTGCGATGGGGCAATATGCCCCACAGGGGCAGACTGTCACGTTAACAGGAAAGAGATTTGTGTTCTCGTATTGAAATATCATCTCAAATCCAGTGAAATATTCAAGTTTATGGAATCAAAACATTTGGCACGCAAGATGCTTCTTGTTTACTAGCCGCAGACAAGCAGGCACGTTTTCATTTTCCAGGATTAGAGGAGTTTGAGCATGACGAGTCCATCAACAACGAACAAGAATCATTCTGATACTAAAAATCAGATCAAGCATCTGACTGAGGAAATCGAAGCTCACAGCGAACCGTTTCGACGGATTGTGGGACAAGTCAATCACGTGCTTGTGGGCCAGGAGAAGTTAGTGCACCGCATGCTGATCGGTTTATTGACACGCGGTCATCTCTTGATTGAAGGAGTCCCGGGACTCGCCAAAACCACCGCGGTGGCAAGCTTGGCGAAAGCGATTAATACCGGTTTTCAACGTCTACAGTTTACTCCGGATTTACTGCCAGCCGACCTCATTGGCACACAAGTATACCGTCCACAGGATCAATCGTTTGTGGTTCAGAAGGGGCCGATCTTTTCAAACTTGATCCTCGCGGATGAAATCAACCGTGCCCCGGCCAAAGTACAGAGTGCATTGCTGGAAGCGATGCAGGAGCGACAGGTCACCATTGGTGGAGAAACATTTCCACTCGAAGAGCCGTTTCTGATTATGGCGACTCAGAATCCCGTCGAACAGGAAGGGACATATCCCTTGCCGGAAGCGCAAAGCGATCGCTTCATGTTGAAGGTGGTAGTCGACTATCCGAATCGGGATGAAGAGTTACAGATTTTGCGCCGCATGAGTAAAACCGCGACGAACGTCGAGATCGAGTCGGTCACCTCACCTGCCGAGATCATGCATGCTCGCAAATTGATTGATGAGATCTATGTGGACTCGAAAGTAGAACACTACATCGTCGACCTTGTCATGGCAACACGCAAGCCGGAAGCCTATGGGTTAAACCTGGATGGCTTGATTCAGTTCGGTGGTTCTCCCCGAGCAACAATCAACCTGGCTTTGGCAGCGAAGGCGAATGCCTTCCTGGCTGGGCGCGGATATGTGAAACCGGAAGATGTCAAAGAGATCGCTCTTGATGTATTACGCCATCGCGTGATGATCACTTATGAAGCAGAAGCGGAAGACCGTACCAGCGAATCGATCGTCAATGAGATCCTCGCACACGTCCCCACTCCCTAGTGCTTTGTCAAGCTGCAAATTGAGGGTTGAGGGTGTTGCTTACGTGCTCCGTTGTCGCACTCTCCTGATATCTATCAACCCATTTTTAAAAATGACACTCCACTAGTTTCATCGCAAAACAGTGAATGTTATCCGGTAGCAAGCGAAGGTCAGTACCGTCAGTGGATGGCCTGCGCCCTGCCCTATCCAAGAATGGATCTATTCATGATTCCTCGAGAAGTGATTCAGAAAATTCGCCGCGTGCAGATCCGCACTTCGCACAAAGTCGACGAAATGCTGGCGGGTACATGGCACTCTGCATTTAAAGGTCGCGGCATTGAGTTCGAAGAAGTTCGTCCGTATCAGGTAGGCGACGATGTCCGCACGATTGACTGGAATGTCACTGCTCGTAGCGGTGAACCATACGTGAAGTTATTCCGTGAAGAACGCGAACTGTCGGTGATGTTACTAGTCGATCTAAGTGGGTCACAAAGCTTCGGAACCAATCAACAGACCAAGCGAGAAGTTGTGACAGAACTGGGAGCGACACTCGCAATGTCTGCCATCAAGAATAACGATAAGGTCGGACTTACACTTTTTACTGACCATATTGAAAAGAGCATCCCGGCTCGCAAAGGTTCGCGGCACGTGCTGCGTCTGATTCGCGAGATGCTGTACTGTGAACCGATAGGAACCGGAACCGATATACGACAGGCATTGGAACACCTCAACCGTACATCGAACCGTAAGTCCGTGCTGTTCCTGATTAGCGATTTCCAGGACGAGAACTATGAGTCCACACTGAAGGTCGCTCGCCGACAACATGATATTATCCCAGTGGTCATTTCTGATCAGCGGGAAGCCAGCATGCCGAACGTGGGCCTGGTACGACTGCAAGATGCCGAGAGCGGAGAAGTCATCACTCTCGATACTGCCAGCCGCAGCAATCGCAAAGCATATGCTCGCTTGTACCAGGAGCGATCAGAAGCGCGCGATGCCATGTTTCGACGACTGAGATTAGAGCCACTTCATATCGAAACCGGTGTCGATATCGTAGAGCCTCTACGACGATATTTTCATAAACGGGAGAGCCGAACATGAACGCACATCGAATCATTCGTGGATGCTCAGGCAGAGACAGTTGCTGCTCATCACACGGCTATTCATCCTGGGTACTCAAATTGATCGTGACAGGAGTTTTAGGCTTTCTGATCACGGGATTTGCCCAGGCGGAACCAAACAAAACAACATACAATCAACAAGGGGTTGAAGTCTCTGTCCGCATGTCGACGACCAGCGTCCGCGTCGCGGAACCATTCACAGTGACCTACGAACTGATCTCACCGTCGGAGAAGACTCTGGTCTGGCCTGCTGTTGCAGACCAACTTGGCGCGTTCGATGTCATTGACTCGCAAGACTTATTTGAAATCCCGGTCGATGCGGGACGAATGTGGAGACGCACATTGACATTGGAAAGTATTCAATCCGGCGATCTGGAAGTCCCATCGCTGGCCGTGAATATCGTATCTTCAGATCCGAAGCATGCACAGGCAGAACCGATGGAAGTCATCAAGATTGCTGCACAACCCGTTACCATTACCAGCGTTCTCGAAGGTCGCGCGGACCCAACGCAGTTTCGCGACATTCAGTCCGTAGTCGATGTCGAGGTTCCAGTTGAGGAAACTTCTCAATGGACAATCTGGGGAACGACCGGTCTCGGCGTCATCGCACTGGCTTGTGTTGCCTTTATGATCGTGGCTGTACGAAATCGTTCCATTACCCCTGCGAACTGGGTGTTCCAACAACTTGATGCACTCTCGGAAAGTGTTGAAGAAAACCCCGCCGAAAACCATCAACAAATCACCGAACTGTCAGATCTAGTGAAGCATTTTCTGGCCCTGCAATATGAGATCCCCGCCAGTCAACAAACGACGCACGAATTATCTCAGATGCTGGCAGATCGGCACATTGGTTCCAAGTTAGTGCGAGACGATTTAAACAATGTTTTGTCACTCGCAGATGAAGTGAAATTCGCTGGCCTTGACTTGAGCGTGGATGAGTTGCAAGCCGCGATTCAATCCGTCCGTCGAAGTGTAACTGAGTTATCAAAACCGTTAGTCCCTGAGACAGCGATTCCGGAGGTATCCTAATGTTTGACTCACCCTGGTATTTTTTACTGCTGCTCACATTACCAGTCCTGGCGTGGCGTTTGTTTGCGCCACAACGAAAATCAGCGGTTCCATTTAGTTCACTGAAAATGGCGAAAGACCTTTCACCGACAATCCGGCAACGACTCAACTGGTTGCCTCGCCTGCTGACTCTGGCTGCTATCTTATTCATGATTCTGGGACTAGCCAGACCACGCGAAGGACGTGAACAACAGGTCACGACGAGCGAAGGCATTGCTATCGAAATGGTCGTTGACCGCAGCGGTAGTATGCAAGCCATGGATTTCAAGATCAATGGTGAGCATGTCGATCGCCTGACTGCCATTAAAAATGTGGCGGGGAAGTTTGTCGAAGGAAAAGAGGAACTGGCTGGTCGATTCAACGATCTCGTAGGTCTGATTACATTCGCGGGTTATGCCGATGGCATCACACCGCCGACTTTGGACCATGCCCATCTTGTCTCGCAACTGAATACTGCCCAAATTGTCACCAATCGTAGTGAAGATGGCACCGCGATCGGCGACGCCATTTCACTGGCCGTTGAGAAGCTGAATGCCCTCGATGCACGACGTGACGAAAAGGTGAAAAGCAAAGTGATTATCTTGCTCACAGACGGCGAAAATAACGCTGGTGAGGTCGAACCAATTCAGGCAGCGGAGCTCGCTGAGACCCTGGGAATCAAAGTCTACACCATCGGAGTCGGAACCAAAGGAGAAGCGCCAGTGCCGGTAACAGATCCATTCAGCGGCAAGCAAGTCGTCCAATGGATGCCGGTCAATATTGATGAAGAAACACTTCAGAAAGTGGCTGACCTGACACACGGTAAATATTTTCGTGCGACCGACACCGACTCGCTGCAAAATATTTACGAAGAGATCGATGCCTTGGAAAAGACAAAAGTGGAAGCGCAACATTATACCGATTACCGCGAACTCGCAGTGCAGCCGTACCGGGCCGGTCTCATCAATGTGCCCCCACTATTGTTGATTGCCTTCGGACTGTTATTGGCACGATTTGTGCTTGAACAGACATGGTTACGAGAGTTGAACTGAATAAAACGGACTAGCCCAAGCTCAAGAGAGAAAATAGATCATGGACATTCAATTCGGTAATCCCACTAATATCATTCTGCTGATTGTTGCCGCAGGCAGCCTGTTACTCGCTGGTTATGCAGCTGTGGCAAAACACCGCGCTGCGAGACAATTTGCCTCAGCGAACATGTCTGACAAATTGTTCTTAGCGCCTCGTTTTCAAAAACACTGGATTTCTTCGATTCTGGTTGTCAGTAGCTTGTGTTTGCTGGCAGTTGCGTTGTGTGACATTCGTTGGGGAAAGACCGAACGCGAAGTTCCTCAAAAAGGAATTGAAGTGATGTTTCTACTCGATGTGTCACGCAGCATGCTCGCGGAAGATGTTTCGCCCAGTCGACTTGATCGAGCGAAACAACAGATCAAAGACATGGTCGATGAAATGTCCGGAGACCGTGTCGGGCTGGTTGTTTTCGCGGGTGAGACACGGCAATCGGTGCCGCTGACGAGTCACTATGAAGATTTTAAACAGACACTGGATACTGTCGGCCCTCACAGTGTCCGACGCGGTGGCTCATTACTCGGCGATGCGATCCGTGCGGCTACCGCAGGGTTCATTAACAAAACGAACGACCATAAAGCCATTGTCGTCTTTACCGATGGTGAAGACCAGGAGAGCAAACCGGTGGAAGCTGCGAAAGAGGCATTCACAAAGGATGGCATCCGCTTCTTCACCGTGGGTCTGGGAGACATGGATCAGGGAGCACGTATCCCGGATATCGATCAAGGTGGTCAAGAATTCGTTGAGTATCAAGGTCAAGCGGTCTGGTCAAAAATGAACGGAACCATTCTCAGTCAGATAGCCACTGATACAAACGGTGCTTACATCCCAGCCGGCACCAAACAAGTCGACATGGCAGATGTCTATCACAACTACGTGGCGAACATCGAACAAACCGAGTTTGAGACAGCAACAATCAGTGCCTACACACCACGGTTCCAGTGGTTTGCACTGCCAGCCTGCTTGCTTTTATTGTTGGAAGTACTCTATTCGACAGCCCGGCGAAAAAAGAAATCATTAACTCCAATGGCAAATCAAGTGGCAAAGAATAATTCGACAACTGAAAAGTCTTCCGTTCCCAAGAGCGCAGTAGCTGCCCTCCTGGTATTGGTCACTTTGTCGATGTCAACAGGTAGACTCAACGCTGCTGAAACCGACGTCCCTTCTAATATAATCAGTGCTAAACAGATTAATACTGCGAATCAGTTCGTGAGAGAGGGAAAGTTTGCTGAAGCATTAGAGGAGTATCAACAGATTGAACCAACTCCCCACCATCAGGCAGAGTTGAACTACAACGAAGCTGTCACCATGTACCGTCAAGGGAATATGGAACAGGCAGCCCACATGTTTACCGCCGTCGCGGGTGACAGCGAAACCAACATCGCGGCCCGCGCTCGGTATAACCTCGGGAATTGTCATTACACAAATGGTATGCAGCTTGCAGAACAGGACAAGCCTGCTGCCATTGAACAATTCAAAACCGCGATCGAGCACTACCGCGGTGCATTGCGAGGCAACCCGAACAACGCCGATGCTCGCGCCAACATTGAGCTTGCCGCTCAGTTCATCAAAGACCTTCAAGAACAGCAAAAAGAAGAACAGCAGCAACAACAAGATAAAGAACAACAGAAAGATCAGCAGCAGCAGTCGCAAGACCAACAGAAGCCGAACGAAAACCAGGAACAAAAGTCAGATGAGCAACAGAAACAGGATCAGCAATCAGAGCAGAACCAGAAACAATCCGAAGAACAGAAATCTGAATCTGAATCGGAACAACAACAACAAAGCTCAAAGGGAGAGCCTCAAGAGAAGTCTCAAGAGCCACAACCTGGCGAAGAACAAAACCCGTCTGAGAAATCCGGTTCTGAGAACAAACAAATGCAACCTCAATCACAACAATCAAAAGATGCAGAACAGTCACCGCAGCCACCCGAGCAAAATAAGCCCGAAGACAAAGAAGATCCAGGGGAGAATCCGGTTCCCACTGGAGAACTCACTTCTGATCAAGCTCAGCCAACAGAAGAGAATCCCAAAAGTGGATACGGGATCGCTGACCCCAATGAAAAACCGGGTTTAATGAATAAAGAAGAAGCCCTGAAGTTGCTGCAATCAGTGCGTGATCGCAACATGCTGCGTCGCTTACGACAACAACAACTCGAAAAATCACGACAAGTCCACGTTGACCGTAACTGGTAATATTCGAACTGCATATATACTGGAAGAATCATGTCTCATTCAATAATTTCTATTCGATCCATACTGCCTGCACTCATTATCGGAATCGCAGGGACTTCTGCATTCGCCGGTGATGTGTCGCTGAGTCTCTCTTCTCGTGAAGCCTATGTTGGCTCGCCGATTCAATTGCAGATATCCATCAACAATGCCAATGATTACGAACAACCCACCTTGCCACACGTTGACGGAATCGAAATGCGTTCCGCGGGAACACCATCGCAAAGTTCGCAAGTGACGATCATCAACGGACGCCGCAGCGAAAGTCGTAGTGTGACACTGCGTTATTTAATCACCCCACGCCGCGCAGGCACGTTCGAGATCCCCGCACTGACATTCAAAGTCGATGGAAAAAGTGTCGAAACGGAAGCAATTAAGATCATCGCCACAAAAAGTGAAACCGGCGACCTGTTATTTGTAGAGCTTGCAGGAAAAAAAGAAAAAGTTTTTGTGGGACAACCGCTCGACATGACACTCAGGATTTATATCAAGCCCTATCGTGATCAAGAACACAAGCTGACCCTCTCAGAAGGAAACATGTGGAACATGATCTCCGATCAAACCTCATGGGGTTCATTCCAGAGTCGTATTGAGGAATTGGCAAACAACCGTCAACGTCCTGGCGGAAAAGAGGTATTGCACGATAACGGCCAGGGTGAGGAACGGGCTTATTTCATGTACGAGATTAATGCAAATGTCTACCCCACCAAGTCTGGCAAAATTTCTGGCGATGATATCCAGATCGTGGTGAACTATCCGACCGCCCTTGGCCGCTCACGTGATCCGTTCGGTAGTTTCTTTGACGATAGTCCATTTGGAGGCAGTTTGATGTCAATGCCATCCAGCAATCGATTATCAGTTACGTCTTCAAGGCCAGTCGTAGCAGAGGCCATCGTTGATACTACCGAAGTGTTACCGGTTCCCACGAAAGGTCGTCCTGCAGATTATCGCGGCGCCGTCGGTCAATACAACATCGTGACCCAGGCGTCACCAGTCAACGTGCATGCAGGCGATTCTATCACACTCAATCTTGGCATCGTCGGCACTGGTCCCATGGAACTGGTACAGGCGCCACCTTTGTCAGAGTTGCCAGAGTTAGATAAGTTCAAGGTTTCGAATCAGCCCCTGGCAGGCTACGTCAAAGATGACAGTAAAGTCTTCTCGACAACAATTCGTCCTCGCCAGGCAGGCATCACCGAGATCCCCGCGATTCCATTCAGTTTCTTCAATCCAGAAACCGAACAGTTTGAAACCGTACACTCGGCCCCCATTTCGATCACTGTAGAAAAAGCAGAATCACTGGCGATGGATGCCATTGTGGGAGCGAAGAGCACTGTTTCGAAAGAACAAAATAAAACACAGAGTACGCTTACGCTGGAACCGAGTTTTATCAATCTCGATACACCGAGTGTACTCACTTCGCAAGAACCACAAGCTGCCTGGAACTGGTGGTTGCTGTTTGTTATTCTGCCACCGATGGCCTGGCTCATGACCTTGGTCACCAGGTATCGTCATTGGTTTGCCGAACGCTTGCCTTCTCTGCGATCACCACAGAATCGCTGTCTCACACAAATCTCAAATGCGCAGGATCAATCAGCGGTCGCTGCTGCTTTATTGAGATACATGCGTAAATTGTTTCCTGCGAGACGAACAACAGTAATCGACGAGAGTATAAACGAGTCTTCTTCCATCATCGGAGCGATGCGTTCTGCAGGATTATACGAACTGGCAGCGGAAGCAGAAGCGTTGATCGAGGGGCTCAACCATAACCATGTTGGCTATGGTACCCATGTTGATTTTGAACAGCAAAGAGCGGATGCACTCGATCTTGTAAACCGACTTGCCGCCCGCATGAAGTCATTGTCAAATCGTCATATTCGTCGTCCTCATGCGAACATGGGCCAGAAGTCGAAACGTGCTAAAATCTCTCAGCCTGTTGCATTGCTGCTGGGACTGGGGTTGGCATTGATGACCTCCACAGTGATGGCAAACGACAGCACTGCGACAGGCCCTGTCCCTACGCCGCAAGTTTTGCTCAATCAGGAACAGCGGGAGATCATTTTCAGCGATGCGAATGAGTCATATCGAGATGGGCTCTCTCTTGCAGATACAAATGTGGTCGATGCGAAAGATCAATTTCTGCAAGCTGCGAATAAGTATCAGTTGCTTGTCAACTCTGGAATCTCGAATGCCGATCTGTACTTTAATCTTGGCAATGCGTACCTGCAATCCGATCAGCTCGGCCGTGCAATTGCAAATTATGAACGTGCCTTGAAATTACAACCAGACAATCGGCAGTTTCAAGCAAATCTGAACGCAGCTCAGGCAATGGTTCAAACAGCAGACAAGCCACAAGATCTCTCTAGTCCCCACAAAGGTCTACTGTTAAAATTGAATAATGGAAATTCGGTCTTGACCAAAATGGTTGGTCAGCAGGTTATTTTGATGGTGCTCGTCCTGGCTTCACTCACGTTTTGGGGTCTTGTGATTTTGCGAACAATGGGCCACAAGTTGTCATTATGGAAATTTGCCACACTGCCCGGATTATTGTTAATGTCCTCCCTGGTTTCGATGTATTTACATACAGAAAACACCGTTCAGCAGGGAAATGCGGTCATTGTTGAACAACATTTGCCATTGCATGCAGGAGACGGAGAACAATTCGCCGAAGTCGCCGTATTGGATTCCGCGGAAGGTCATCGAGTTCAAACCCTGGCCCACCGAGGATCGTGGACACAAATTCAAACTAACCGAGGTCATATCGGCTGGGTTCCCGACCATGTACTTGAACTGCTATGATGCTTGCAGGACCGAGAGTTCACTGACCTGTTAGCCCGTCTATTGAACGTTTCATGCAAGGAAAGACATGAATGAAACTGGCAGCCAAATTGATTCTGATATTCATGGTGGGGGTCTTGGGAATTGTCGCGTTATTCTCCTGGCAAACCGTGAAACAGCAGCGAGAGTGGTCTCACCAATCGAATGAAGAGAGCGCTGTCGATCTAGTGAATGCGCTCAAACCTACCATTGAACAGGCATATCGAGACGGTGGTACGGTGCGAATTCAACAGGCGATTGAAGTAACTCGTCGAACGACCTCAGGACCTGCGATGCGTTGGATCGCTCCGGAGAAATCTGACGATGTCCAACAGGAGGCAGGCGGTCTTTCCTCAGACACCGAAACACTTTCTCGCAGTATTTCGAGCATTTCGATTTCCGATAAAGACGGCAATACGAAGCAGTTGACTACTGTGCCACTCAATCTTGCCGGCGAAGTTCCAGGAGCAGTCGAAGTCGCCAAACCACTGTTGGATTCCGAGGCGAATGTTCGCCGTTCATTTCAAGCCTCGGTATTATCGTTAATCGGAGTTACACTGCTTTCCGGTTTCGTGATCTATTGGGGCGGTCTGAAGCTCGTGGCCAGCCCGTTACGAAAGTTAATCAAACAGGTCGAACAGATTGGCGAGGGAGAATTCGGACAACCTCCCGCACTGACATCAAATGATGAATTTGGGCAACTTGCATTCGCAATCAGTGAGATGAGTTATCGTTTGAAGCAGCAACGGGAGACGATTGAAGCCGAAACCGAAACGCGGCTGCAAACCCAACAACAACTTCGCCACATTGATCGACTGGGAACGGTCGGCACACTCGCTGCCGGAGTAGCGCATGAGTTGGGCACACCACTGAATGTGGTTTCAGGGCGCGCAGGCTTAATTTCCGGAGGACAACTTTCTCCTGCAGATATCCGCTCGAGCGCACAGACCATTCAAAATGAAGCCGAACGCATGACAACCATCATCCGTCAACTACTCGACTTTGCCCGCCGCACAGGGACAGAGCATGCGTCGATCAACCTCATTCAACTAGCCCAGCAAACATGTGAGCTAATGCAACCACTCGCAAAGAAAGCAGATGTGGATTTAACAGTAGACGCTCATGAGAACTTACCAGTAACAACGGTGGGAGATCCCGGGCAACTGCAACAGGTCATCACCAACCTCATCAGTAATGCAATCCAGGCGATTTCCGACGGCGGCAAAATAATGATCACAGTACATTCAGAGCAGATTCAACCACCGGCGATGATCGAATCACAGTGCAATCACTTTGCCTGCCTGGAAGTCATCGATACTGGAACCGGTATGACCGATACTGAAACCGAACATGTGTTTGAACCATTCTATACAACGAAAGATGTCGGCGAAGGAACGGGCCTGGGACTTTCGATTGCTTATGGGATCGTGCGCGAACATGGTGGCTGGATTGATGTCGCTAGCGAGAAAGATCAGGGGACAACATTTCGGGTGTGGTTGCCGTTAGACAATCAGAAAGAGTCGCTATGAACGAAAACTCTGACAATTCGCGAATTCTGGTAATCGATGATGAGCAGTCGATGTGCGAACTCATCGAAACCGATTTGCGACTGCGAAGCCTGCAGGTCGACTGGTTCACCGATGCCGCGCAGGCCATGACTGCGATCGATCAGAATAACTATGATGTTGTGCTGACCGATGTTCGCATGCCGGGCACGACGGGCTTACAACTCTGCCAGCAACTCACCGGATTTCGACCGGACATACCAGTGGTCCTGATGACGGCTTTCGGAAGTCTGGAAACCGCCGTCTCGGCGATGCGGGCGGGTGCTTATGATTTCATCACCAAGCCGATTGAAATGGACCTGTTAGCAATTACGGTTCGCCGCGCGATTGATCACCATCGACTCACCGAACAGGTACGATTGTTAAAAGAGTCTAATCAAGCCGTCCGGTCTTTCGGAGGCATGATTGGCAGTAGCCCGGCGATGCAGAAATTGTACGATCAACTCGAACGCGTCGCAGTTTCCGATGCGGGCGTGTTAATCACCGGCGAAAGTGGTACTGGCAAGGAACTGGTCTCGCGTTCCATTCATGCAAATTCACGTCGAGCGGAAAAACCTTTTGTAGCGATCAACTGTGCTGCGCTTTCCGAATCCCTGCTAGAGAGTGAATTGTTCGGTCATGTCAAAGGGGCCTTCACGGATGCCCGAAGTGAACGTCGCGGCTTATTTCTGGAAGCAAGCGGTGGCACCTTGCTGCTTGATGAAATGGGCGAAATGCCAATGTCGATGCAAGTCAAACTACTGCGAACGTTAGAAGAACGCGTATTGCGACCAGTCGGATCAGACAAAGAAATACCATTTGATGTCCGTGTCATTTGTGCTACCAATCGCGATCTCGAAGCGTCAGTTGCCGACGGAATATTTCGGGAAGATCTGTACTACCGCATTAACGTGATCGGCTTGCATTTGCCCCCCCTTCGCTCACGCGGGACCGACGTGTTACGCTTAGCGGAACACTTTCTCAAACAGTTTTCTACAGCCGAAAATAAACTTGTCACAGATCTGGCAGAGGGAGTGGCAGAGAAGTTACTCCAGTATCACTGGCCGGGAAACATTCGCGAATTACGAAATGTGATGGAACGCGCGGTCGCATTAACACGGCACGATAAGATTACCGTAGCCGACTTGCCTGAAAAGATCACGAACTATCACAGTAATCAAATCCTGATTGATGGCCTCGATCCTGACGGACTCGTCTCGCTGGAAGAACTCGAACGCCGCTACATCACCCATGTGCTGGAAGCCACCGGCGGCAACCAAACCCAGGCCGCCCGCATCCTCGGCCTCGACCGAAAAACCATCTACCGCAAACTCAAACAGAATGAGACCGATTAAACATAATTCTTTGAATTGGTTTCACTAGTGCTTTGTCAAGCTACAAATTGAGGGTTGGGGGGTGTTGTTTACGTGCTCCGTTGTCGCACTCTCGTGATATCTATCAACCCAAATTTTAAAAATGACACTCCACTAGTAAATTTGCTAAAGCTCGTACTAAGAGCATCAGATTTAACCATAGCGTCTCTCAATCGATTATACTCGGTCCAAATGGCCTTGGAGACGCTACAGTAAATCTGGGCACAGTCTAAGAGAAACAGAGAAGCGAACGTGGTCTCCTCGTCGCGCAAGGCGGACATGCTCTGCGCGGCTGCGTTTTTCTGGAATAATCGCATGCTGCCCGCTAGATTACTCTGGCTACTCGAACCCCAATAATGACTCTTCTTCCTCTGGCATGACTCCCTGGGGTGTCAGCATTAATGGCAATTTCGAGGCGGGAGGAAATAACAGTTCTTCCTCTTCCTCTTGAACAATGATGCGCGGGCGGATCAACAGGAAACGCCGGTTACTGGTTCCATGAACGCCGGTGCTCTGAGATATCTTGGAGGCGTTAAGCCCCTGCTCCGACATTGGCACTCCTGCTTCGTTCGCATCTGGTTGAACGATTTCAATGAGCAGCGTCTTGCCATCGGGAACCGTGTTGACGTAGGCCCGCGTCTCAACTTCTGGTGATTTCAGATCACTGACCCGCAAGTTGAGACGGACGTCACGACGATCTGCGGAGATAACCGGCTGCATATGCAATGAATGCTTTAGATGATGCTGCCTACCTCCCACTGTATAGTGCGTCACACCAGTCGCCTGACCATTGAACAACGTGACCTTAGGCCCCTGGATCAAATTGATCCGGTTATTGTATTGCGCCGCTTGCAGTAACAACTCGGCCTGCCGATCAGTGAGGATGATTCCACCCAAGGGGTCGTTGCCCGGGTGCTGACCCTTAGCGTTATTTTTCGCGACGTCCTTGTTGGAATCGAAATCGATGCCAAGTTTTTTAAAGAAATCCTCCGGCAGCTTATCAAGAAAACGAGATTCCACCGTAACCTGCAAGTCCTGCAACCGGCGGAGTTGCGCGAGGACTTCAGCGATTTCCTGATGCGCCTGTGACGACTGGCGTATGACCAGACTCAATGTGGAATCGTGGGGGCGAATCGAAGCTGTTCCGCCGACCTTATCCCAACTGTTCGGCTGCACTGTCGTTTGAATAATTTTGGTTAACTTGTCGAGGTCGTTAGCGGAAGAGCGCGCTGATAGTGCTTTTTCGTCAAATGGTACCGGACCGCCAGGGGGAATGGGAATCGCTAAGTCGGCCACTGGGTAGCTGATGACGACCTTCTTTCCCTGTGCCCGCGTATGGCTGGTGATGACGAGCGTATTATCGCGGACCTGATACGCGAGTTGCAGTGGTTCTAATATTAAATTGAGAGCACTCTTCAGTGTGACCCCGTCGACGTGGATGGTGACGGGAGTCTTGAGTTCTACACCTTCCTCTTCCAATCCGCGTGAATGGATGAAAAGGTTAATGCCCTCGCTCTGCTGGAGCGATCGCAACACGTCGACCAACGGAATCTTCTCGGAATTCAGAGAAACTTCTTTCATTAGAGCTTGATGGAGTCTGTGTTCAGCCGATGTCGCAGACGATTGGCGGCTACCTTTCAGGATCGTAGTCTGGCGCGGTGCATACTTGTCAACGATTCTGGTCAATGCATCCTTCCCCATACTGCGAACCCAGCGTTCGTCTTCCTTGCCGTTTGCAAACGCAATGATTGTCGGTACTGATGATACACCAAATTCTTTGACGAGATCTCGATTCTTGTCGACGTTCAGCCGACGGATGGAATAACCGCGATCAGAGTGTTCGTCAAGTAATGACGCCATCTTTTGGCAGGGACGACTCCAGGACGCGTGGAATACCAGCAGGTCGGTCTTCGACTCCTTGATTCGCCGCTGAATGTCGCCCATCGTTGGTTTAGCCGATGCCTGGTCTTCCAGCAATCGAAGTAATTTCTTGACGTCTTTTCTCAATGCCCGCACATCGCTACGAAGTTCACGAACTGATTGATTTAAGTCCTGTGGCTTAGCTGGAATGGCTGGAGTGGGATCAGCGTAATCCGGTGCTCGAATCGGCGGGGGCACGGGGAGAGAATTTGGATCGTGCCAGTCAGAGCTGAAGCCATTATCAATGCCGGGCTTTGTGGCAATTGATTTTGCTACCATGCGAATCACTTTTACAAATCCGTTTTTTTCCGGGATCCATTTGAAAGTCGTTTCTGGAATCCATTCGATACCTTTTGATGTCATTCCAATCACTGGCGGAGCGAGAATGACTATCAGCCCTTTGCCGACGGATGGCGTTTTCTGTTTTGTGGATAGGGGAGTGAATTCAGTGAGGATGGCCGACTGTCCCACCTTCAACTCGACGACTGCATTGAATTTGTGTGCTACAATAGTTGTTTCTTCACTTCCTCCAGGAATATGAGCAGCGGGACTGTCTACCCGCTGCTTATGCTCAACAACGACTGACAGTTTCGTTCCGCCATGAGAAGCCAGTTTCGGCGTCAACTTGAGGGAAGTGCCGATGTCGTGGAAACCAGTCTCAAGAACCTGCTTACCATTCCGGATCTCTTTTTTCTCAGAAATGGCAATCTTTTCTCCAATAGTAATTTCGGCTGACTGGCCATCCAGCGTGCGGATCACCGGTCGGCTGATGACTTTGACGGCCTTGGTGGTAGTCAAGAGTTGGACAATACCGTCCGTCGCATGCCACGGGACGACCACGGGGGTGAACAAAGATTTCTTCGTGGCCTGTACGCTCTGACCGCGCTGCTTGGGGTCGGTTGCAAAGGCGCGGATGGTATTTTCAAGATTGATTTTTGTCTCTTTCAGTTTTCCCCAATCAATTTCAAGTACGACCGCCTGAACAGTAATCTGTGGTTCGATCGTACTCACGGGAGGCGCTGGTATTGGCTTGGGTGAAGAGACAGTGCCACGCGAAAACGGAACGGGTGCATAACCCTGTATCACCTGTGACTGACCGGGTAAGACCTGGCCAACCGCTGCATTTGCGACCTTCAATTGGTTGAGCGCCCTCGGATAGAACTGCTCAGCGATCTCGATAATCTCGTTAATGTTCTCCGTCTTCGCAACGTTTCCCCGCAATAATACACTATCGCCCACTTTGATCGTCTCAATCGATGCCTCTGGATAAAGCTTTTCCAACTGCGCCTGCAGTTGTCGCGTATCGCCGAGAATGGTGACTTCGACGAGATACTGCTTCTTCTCCGTTTCTTTATCAATAAATGTCAATGTCACGCTACCCGGCTCAAGCGTACGAAACGCGATGCCATTGCTATAGGCGAGTTCAATCTTGATTGAGTGATTACTGGGAGGATCCACAATTTCGAATTGATCTCGATCTGTATAGACGCTGTAGGTGGAGTTTTCATCCAGTCTCAACTTCGTTTTTGGGCGGTCCAGGTTAAGTTTGACCAATGAACCAATCTGTGTGTAGCCGGGGTCAGCGGGTTGTGAATTATTCGCGATGATTGCTTGAATTCGTTGACTGTCCGTTCCAAGGCCAAGCTGATCAAGGGAGGAAACCGGAGATGCTTGCGCAGCAGGATCAGCGGCTACTGACAATCGACTGGTCATCGTCAGTATTAACAGGATGATGGGTAAATAACGTTTCATGGTTTGATTCCTTTCTCGACGGACAGGCCGAATCTTCGAGGTGAGTAGTTCCATTCGTTATCGGCTCGATTCTGCGGTCAATGTGGTGGGCTGTGTTTTGGTATTGGGGGCATTCACAGGGATTTTAAAAGCAGGGTTGGCGCGGGTCAGTAGTTCACGGCGGTGCAGGCGTAAATCAGCCAGTCGTAACGACAAGCGTTCGCTGAGCGCGCGTATTTCGGATGGTGATTCGTTTTTCCGCAGCAGGATTTCAACCTTCCGAAAATCGACTTCCAGTTGCTGTAAATCGGTGTTGAGTGAATTGATTTCGTCTGATAGAGAACTGTCATCATATTCTAGCGCTGCCGCCTCTTTTAACGTCAGCTTATCATGTTGCTCGCTGAATCTGGCCAACAGCGTCGTCCGTGGTCCTTGCCAGCAAAGCACTATCGCGACCATCAAGAGAAATGCCGTCAACAACCGTCGTCGTCTTACACGCTCCCAGAGATCAACTGCGGGACGGTCAGTCAGTAGACGTTCCACGCGGCGAGACAACGTCGAACCTGAGCCTCCCGCGGACAGCGCTTGCGCACAGCCTGCGACGTTCAATCGCCATTCTGCCACACGCGTCAAACCGTGGGCCAGAGAAAGCGGGTTGCCGGTGCGGGTGGCGGCCCAGTCATCGCATTGAAACTCGGCAGCCTGTTTCCAGTGTTTGCGAGCGAGGAAATTCAACGGTTGAAATGGAAGGCAGCCACACAGTAGCCGTCCCGCCAGCAACCACCAGGCGTCACCGCGAACGAGATGAGCCAACTCATGTGCCAGCAGCGCTTCCAGTTCTTTCCGGTCCAACCGCGATTCAATGCCCCGGGGAACGACGATGGTCCAGCACCAGATACCGAAGGCGATCGGCTCGCTGACATCGTCTGCTTCCAGCAGCCGAACACGGCGCCGTAATGCTGCCCGCCGAACGAGGTTAGTCAGTATCCCATAAACATCACCGGCATTAATTGTACGGAATTTCTGAACTTTACGTCGAAACCTTTGCCCAACGATGAAGAATCGGAACGAACCAGCAGTCACTATGACAACCACGAATCCGGCCAACCACTTTGCAAACCACGGCAAAATGGACGCTGTTATCATTGAGGTCGGCTTTGTGACTAAAGGAGTCACTGTAGGAATCGGTAGTGCAACGTTTGTTGTCGAGGTGTCGGGAAGCGGCGTCCGCTCAATTTGTTTTGTTGCGGAGTCCTGAATGGATAATGGCCTGGCTGGATCAGTAACAGGCTCTCGTGATGAGGAGGGTGTCATTGAGGTCAAATCGATTTCCGCCCTCAGTGGTTCACCGCCAACATCCAATGGAGTGTGTGTCGGTTTAACATCGACTACAGGAATATTTTCCGGCACGAATATATTTGACGGTTCAGGCACGGCGACTTCTACCGCAGGCTCGTTCCAGCGGGGTGAGAACACAGAATTTCCAACGCCACACAATAATTGTAGCGGCACGGTCAGCAACGGAATCACGGCGGCGGACTTCCACAACCACTCGGTCAGGGTGTAGCTTGGTCTGCGACAACACCAGGTAACCACTGCCGCGAAGGTTAGCAGCAGTGTGGAATGCAGTAGATACGTCGTCAGCATGTCGAGAACGGTTACGATCGCTGGGGTGAGGAATTCACTCGGCATCTTTCACCTCACGTTCTTTCTTGCGGATGAGCATTTTCAGCCGATTAAGTTCTTCCCGCGAAACGTCACAGCCATCCAGCAAATGGCTCACCATTTCGGTCACATCGTCTCGAAATAAGCGTCCAGCCAGGTCTGTTACCATCGACTGACTCACGCTTTCGCGGCGCAGGATCGGACGATAGATGTGAACGCGGCCTTCTGTGCGGTGGGCTACTTGACCGTTGCGTTCCATTTTGGTCAGCATGGTGGCGACCGTGGTGTAGGCCAGTGGCCGGTCATCTTCTAGCGCATCTCGGACCGCAGCAACAGTCGCTTCCTCCTGGTCCCACAGGACTTGCATGATCGCCAATTGCAGTCTGGCGAGTTGATGTTTTTGACTCATGACGATTACCTCATCCTTGTCTACTACCTGAGTAGTGGAACTCTACTACCTGAGTAGGAGACCTGTCAAGAGGAACTGGTGTCATTTACCTAGCACGTCGCAAATCAGTTGTCCGCTTGTGGCAAAAGATGACGTGCCCTGCAAAGACGTTGTTTTTCTGTGCATACAAATCCTATTCGGCAACTTTCCTTTTTACAGGAACAATCTGACTGGTGGATTAATACTCATAAATATTATGAATTGATCTATTTCCGTGTGCTTTGTGATTCGACCATCAAAGGTTTTCGCTTGACTTTGATCTATTTTTAAAGTGCCCGGCTTCCATCCGACAGTTCAATTCTGCTTCGACAATGCATCGTTTTCCGGACACTTTTTTGCGCCACTTGACCTGTTCTCGTTCATGACAGGTTGTGTCTATAATTGACGTTAGTTATGTCTCTTGCAGTGCCCCGTATTAAAAACCTGTATCAACTCTTTTGACATCATATTTGAACACATCAATGTTTTTTGCATGATTTGTTGCCCAGTATGTTTTATACATAACCTTGTGCAGGTGAATAACAAATTATCTGATACAAAACATGATTTAAGGAGAACTCACATGCGATTTCCGTTTGCAATAGTCATCGTAATCCTCGCCGCCAGTCCTTCGATGGGCCAACAAGCCGACCCGTACTCCACAATCCTTCAGTCGCCGTCTGAGATTGAACGTAGTGACACCGACGACAGGACGATCATGTTGATGAAAGAAAGCTACAACGCAACTCACACTGAAATTCGCACTCGTTACAACTATTGGCTTCAAGGCGTCGGCGAAATTTCGGGGTTGCTTGATTCAGTCAAACGCTTTCACTTGATTCGCCTCGAGATTGAAGGCAAAGCGGACAAGCGAAAATTCGTCGAACAGAAACTTGCGTTCGCCAAAACTATCGAAGCGCAAACTGCAAAAGGCAAGTCCAAAGCAGAGTACGAAGCGCTTCGCGAGATTGAAAAATGCAGTGCAAGAGCATTCCGAATAGCAGTTGAGCTGGAACTTGAGAGACTCAGAAAAAGCGACACGAAAGCGAATTCAGAGTGACCTCCCTCATTCGGAGATGAAATATTTCTATTAATGAACTGACAGATCGACGCAAATCAACTCGCTTTCGCCGCGGAGGTAGAGTCGATTGCCGACGAGCGCGCAGTGGGAGAAGATATTTTCGTTGCCCGGATCGATAAACAGATTCAGACGCGAATTCACCTTGAACTGCTCTGTATTGGCGTCTACTAAAACCAGACGCCCTCCTTTGCCAATCACGAGAATTCGTTGGGAAT
This sequence comes from Gimesia algae, assembly GCF_007746795.1. Taxonomy (NCBI): domain Bacteria; kingdom Pseudomonadati; phylum Planctomycetota; class Planctomycetia; order Planctomycetales; family Planctomycetaceae; genus Gimesia; species Gimesia algae. Next base: position 580,714 of record NZ_CP036343.1, on the reverse strand, counting down.
CGGTAATCAGAGCTGCATAATCGCCGAATGCTTTGTCCGGTCCATTCCAGGCGGTTTTCAATCCGTTTTTCCAGTTCAGACAGTACATGTCGTTCCAGATGCAATATACATGATCCCCAATCTGGATCGGAGAACTCATATCGGGATTCAGATCTTCATTTATGGCAACAGCCCGGGGAATGACGATTCCGTCTGAGTCAAAACCGTACAGGCGGGTGCCATTATTTTCTGTGGTGACCAGCAGTTGACCGTTTATCGCCAGAGGAGTAGGTACATTAAAGTCCCCGGAATACGCGGGGATGACAGTCCATAACCGCTGACCGGTTTTGACATCCCAGCCTCCCAGTGAAACAGCATCATGGCCTACGACCTGCAGTCGTCCGCCAAATTTTCCAGCGATAAAGGAACCGTAGGCGGCTTCGTTTCCCGGTGTCTGCCACAAAGTCTTCCCGGTCCGGGGATCAAGGGCTACCAGCGAGGCAGCTTTCGCGCCGGGATTCACGATTAATCGGTTCTCTACAATCAGGGGCGAGGAACAGGCTCCCCAGGTAGGCCTGGTATTCTGCCCGAAATCGCGATACAGATTTTTTTTCCAGAACACTTTTCCTGATTTGATTTCCACACAGTGCAGATCACCAAAAGCCCCGAGCAGGAAGACCAGATCACCATAAACCAGAGGGGTGGCACGAGGAGAGGTGCCATAATCCAACTCACCCGGAGCCAGATATTCGAGAACCCACTGCACTTTGCCATCGCTGGCTGACAGACAGCGGAAGAGGTCACTCTGGTTATCCAGTCCGCGGTCGCCGAAGATTACCCGGTCTTGTGTTGCTGCAATCCCTCCCAGTCCGGAATAGGCTAACTTAAAGTTCCAGAGAGGGCTGGTGGTCGCAGGCAAGGATTTTGGTAGTTGAGTGACAGAACCATTGCGGTGCGGTCCCAGCCATCCCGGCCAGACTGCCGAGGATTGTTCAATCTGCGGATCTTGTATTTTTTTTTTACCAGACGCTGATACAGGCTTGGATGTATCTTCGGCTGTCTCAATAGGCACGAAGCCCATGAGTGATTCAAGAGCCTTGCAAAGTTCGGGTTGCGTGACCACATTCAGCAGAGCAGCGGTGATCTGCTTCTGCTCGGCGGGGTTCACATTTCCTCCTGTGAAAGCCGTGATGAATGGAACCGGCTTCGTTTCTGCAACGACACGCAGGTCTCCTTTTTTGATGGTACCACAGCCTTGCAGGAGCGGTTTGGCATAACTGGAGATGACTGCGGCCGCACGAATGTCCTTGTCAAATTCCAGAATTTTACAGGCGCCATCGCTGCAGGCCTGGCTAATTTCCAGTTTGTCTGGAATCGGGACATGCGCATTTTTGAGAATAGAAAGGGCAGCCTGATGTTTCTCATCACACTCGGACGGCCCGAAGAAGATGCGATAGCCCTGCAGGTCTTTAGCATGTTGCGCGGGATCCTGCGCAGACACGACAATCAGCCCGGTTTGCGTCGTTTCCCCCTGAAGATCAGAGAGCCGGGCGATTCCCTGCACTTTCAGTTTTAAAGCAGTTGCATCAGCGAGAACCACAGACTGTTTACCAATGATCAGACAGGCCTGATCATTACCGTTTTTCGGCAACGCTTTTGCCAGCGACTCCGTGAATTGAACCTCAACTTTTCGTCCCAGTTGAGTCTCCAGGTACTCGCCCAGTGTTTCATATTTGCGCTGGGCATAACCTTTCACACAGGGACAGGAAAGCGGTGCAGCCAACGGGTCCATGATAATCAGCGTCAAGGGTTGCGGACTGCCTGCATTGTCTGACGATTTTTGTTCTGCCAAAACAGACAGACCGCTGAAAGACAGACAACACATCAGACACAACAGTAAACATGAATTCTGTTTGAAAGTCACTGTTCTCTCCTCATCCATTTGAGTGACAAGCGGTTGATCACCCCGATTGAGGCGTAGCCGTTTCCTGCGAGCCAGCCTGTCTCAACTTTTTTTGTCGGAGGTTTCCGTTGGAACGATGGATTTACGGGCCATGACAATGATGTGATTGCGGGTGAGATCCATCATGTAAACCCGGTCTCCATCCGGAGAGACCAGAATCGAAACATTTTTGCACCCGGGAACCAGTTTCACTTTGCCGACAAATCCGAGATATTTTCCATCGGCAGAATAGCGTTTGATATATCCCAGATTTGATTCCGCGGTATACACTTCCCCTGCTCTACCGACAGCGACATTCATCGGATTGCAGCAACTGCCAAAGCCTTCCACGCCGTTTCGGTCCCGTTTTCCCCAATGTTTGATCAGTTTGCCATTGCGATCATAATGGTTCACGCGGTGCCGCGAGTTCTCTGCAACGAAAATCCCGTCTGTGCAACATTGAACATCCATTTGACCACAACAGCCGCGAAGCCCCTCGACAACCACACTCGGGCTATCGAAGTTTTTATCCATCCGCCAGACATCGTATCCATATCCTTTGATTGCAGAGCAGGCAATGAAAATCTCTTTTTCGTTGGCGGACAGAGAGGAGACGCGCAATTTCTGATTCGACATCGCTTCCACTTGCGCATCTATCTGGGCATCGGTTGGCGCTTTCTTGTTGTTCTCAGCTTTGGCCATCTGTTTATATTGTTCGAGAATACGTTCGTACGACAGAACTCGTTTCTGATCCTGTTCGGTCAACGTCTTGTCTTTATCTTTGATCTGTTTAATCATATTTTCCAGACGGGGAACCATGCTGGACACTGTACTTGAGCGGGACTTCATCTGCTGAACGACCTGCTCGCGGAGTTTCGCATTGCTGGCTTTAACCGCTTTGGCATGAGGTGCCTCCCTGGTCATGAGAATTTTGCCATGACTATCCAGTTTGAGTAGTTTGCCGCTGCCCGCGACGTAGACCATGCCATCCTGATCGACATTGATGGCATCCGGTACGATGGGAACTTTCCAGGTTTCCAGCCGTTTTCCATCCGGATCAAACACCCGAATTTCGCCCCGCTCACCGCCACAAGCGGCCAGCAACTGCCCTGACGGGTTTAGACAAAATGAATTGATCCGCATGCCAGCCAGGAATTTACTGCCAACTTCAATAATGGCGATCTGCTCGTGGGTCCCCTCGGGGACCTTAACCGACTCGGTTATATTCTGGAGTATCCCGATCGTGGGCGACGAGTTTTGCGGCTTCTGTAGTGGAATCGTTTGAGACGTTGTTTTTTCAATTTGAATTTTGGGTTCAGCCGATTCTCCCGAAGTGATCACAACCAGACTAAAACTACAACTCAGAACGACTGACCGCCACATCAGGCGGGAAGATTGAGTGCCGTGCATCGCTGACCTCCGATAGCGAAAGAGAATTGGATCAGGGATTGCATTTGAACTTTTCTCGACGCAATCCCACTATATTACCGCTATTCAAAAATGGCATTCCAGTTTAAATGAATTCGTCTGCGACAGTACGATCTTGAAATAACGGAACTCATACTGTTCCAGATCAGAAAAAATACCTGTGAGAGAGAATTCCCCGGGAATTGTTTGATGGTCAACTCAAATTATACATGCGTATAATATTGCATTTTAACTGATAGTCAAACAGTCTTCAGCCATTTTTCAGAGATTGTCATCAGCGATGAACAGGAATACTTTGACTACAACGACTTAGGAAATAATGTGACTTCTCTCATCAAAGATATTTCAGCAACCTCTGCTTTACTTATTTACTAAGACAGAACTCACGGGTGGGTATATTCATATTTCTTGAGAGATTTTGAATTTATCCCGAGAATTCAGCGATTGGGTTGCAAGGTCACGAACATTGCAAAAAAGAGATCCTGGCTGTTCTTCAGCCGAATTGGGTAATAGTCCAGCCTGTTATTTCGTCATGGGCTTGCTTTACTTCTTGTGAATGCGGTATTTAATTAAGGTAGTCTCATGCTCGTTATATAAAGTCTCCTCGGAGTAGATCTCTCTGGTTGTTTGGGTTTTAAGAATTCGGAAGCATTTAAAGAAAAAGAAGGAACTAAACTGTGATCACGGCAGGCAGCAGGTTTCGCAAAGCCATTGAAGAAGAACAACCCTTACAGTGTGTGGGAGCCATTAATGCGTATCACGCACGCATGGCGGAAGCCTCTGGGTATCGAGCCTTGTATCTTTCCGGCGGAGGTGTGTCAGCAGGATCTTGTGGTCTCCCCGATTTGGGTATCACGACGATGGACGATGTCCTGATTGACCTCAGGCGGATGACTGATGCAACAAATTTACCGATATTGGTCGACATTGATACTGGCTGGGGGGGCGCTTTGAATATCGCTCGCACGGTTCGGGCGATGAATAAAACAGGTGCCGCAGGCATACACATTGAGGACCAGGTTCAGCAAAAACGCTGTGGGCATCGGCCTAACAAGGCCATCGTACCTCAGGCAGAAATGGTGGATCGCATCAAGGCTGCCGTTGACGCCAGACTTGACGACGATTTTGTAATCATGGGCCGCACCGATGCCCTGGCTGTGGAAGGCATACAATCAGCCATCGACCGGGCGTGTGCCTGTGTGGAAGCTGGTGCCGATATGATTTTCCCCGAAGCGATGACCCAGCTTGAGCAATTCCGAGAATTTGTCGACGCGGTACAGGTTCCTGTCCTGGCCAATATTACTGAGTTTGGTGCCACGCCATTGTTTACCACGCAACAATTGGCAGACGTAGGAGTTAGTATCGCTCTATACCCACTGTCTGCGTTTCGCGCTGCCAACAAGGCGGCTCTCAACGTTTATCAGACTCTCCGAAAAGAGGGTACTCAACAAGGAGTCCTCGACACGATGCAAACGCGCGAAGAACTTTATGACTATCTAGGCTACCACGAGTTCGAAAAAAAACTCGACCAGCTTTTTGCAGAGAACAATCAGGAGGACGTACAACAATGAACGAGCCACCAACCGATGTCAGAAAACCCAAAAAATCGGTCGCACTGTCTGGAGTGGAAGCGGGCAACACGGCCATTTGCACAGTTGGCCGCACAGGTAACGACCTGCACTACCGCGGCTACGACATACTCGACTTCGCCGAGACGGCGGAATTCGAAGAAATTGCTCACCTGCTGATTCATGGCTCACTGCCAACCCAATCAGAACTCTCTGCTTATAAAGCGAAATTGAAGTCGTTACGAATACTTCCAGAACCTGTCAAAACGACATTGGAAACCATTCCAGCCTCGGCCCACCCGATGGATGTCTTGCGGACAGGCTGCTCGATGCTGGGAGCCTGCGAGCCCGAACCCAACGAGCATTCACCTGAAACAGCACGTGATCTGATTGACCGATTGATGGCGAGTTTTGGATCGATGCTGCTGTACTGGTATCATTTCGCGAATGAGGGCCGTCGGATTGAAGTAGAAACGGACGCCGATTCAATCGGCGAACACTTTCTGCAACTCCTGCATGACAAGCAACCCAGCGACTCCTGGATTCGTGCGATGCACACCTCGCTGATCCTTTATGCCGAACACGAATTTAATGCCTCGACCTTCACCGCACGTGTAATTGCCGGCACAGGGTCCGATCTTTACTCATCTATCACAGGAGCAATCGGAGCACTCCGGGGGCCTAAACATGGCGGCGCGAATGAAGTCGCTTTTGAGATTCAGAACCGGTACGCAGACCCCGATTCAGCGGAATCAGACATCCGTGAACGGGTGAGCCGTAAGGAAATTATCATTGGTTTTGGCCACCCGGTTTACACAACAGGAGACCCTCGCAACACAGTGATTAAATCTGTAGCCAGGCAACTGTCAGAAGAAGCAAATAAGACCAACTTGTTTGACATTGCCGAACGACTGGAATCGGTGATGTGGGAAGTCAAAAATATGTTTCCCAACCTCGATTGGTTTTCGGCGGTCTCGTATCATCGAATGAACATCCCCACGGCCATGTTTACGCCATTGTTTGTGATGTCCCGAATCGCTGGCTGGGGCGCACACGTGATCGAACAACGCGAAGACGGTAAAATCATACGCCCTGGAGCCCACTATACCGGCCCCGAAAATCTTGAATGGATTGCACTGGAGAACCGTTAATCGATGAGTGAAACTGATATTAATAGCGCCGCACGTCCCGAATTCGATCAGGTGATTCAGGACATCGCCGATTATGTATTGGACCTCAACACAGGGCAACCAGCAGTTGAGCTATCCAAAGAAGCCATGGAAACGGCTCGTTACTGCTGGATGGACACCATCGGCTGTGGACTGTATGCGCTGAACTATCCCGCCTGTACGAAGCTGCTCGGCCCCATTGTCCCGGGCGCGGAACTTCCAGGCGGTTCACGGGTGCCCGGGACATCGTATGAGCTTGATCCCATCCGGGCGGCATGGAATATCGGTGCCACCATTCGCTGGCTCGATTACAACGACACCTGGCTGGCTGCAGAATGGGGGCATCCATCCGATAATCTGGGAGCCATTCTGGCATTGGCCGATTACCAGTCTCGAATGGGGACAGCCTCTTTGTCGATGAAAGAAGTGCTCGTCGCCATGATTAAGGCACATGAAATCCAGGGGGTCATTGCCTTGAAGAACTCATTCAATCGCGTGGGGCTGGATCATGTCATGCTGGTACGCATTGCCTCAGCGGCGGTCTCCGCCCAGATATTGGGCTGCAACCGCGAACAAACGCTGAACGCCATTTCCCATGCCTGGCTGGACGGTTCGTCACTGCGAACCTATCGGCACGCCCCCAATACGGGTTCGCGAAAATCGTGGGCAGCCGGCGACGCGACCGCGCGAGGTCTTTTTCTGGCCATGCTTGCCCAGCGTGGAGAAATGGGGTATCCCACCGCCATTACCGCACCAGGCTGGGGATTTCAAGATGTTTCATTCAGAGGCAACAAACTGGAGTTCGGCCAGAAATTCGGAACCTATGTGATGCAAAACATCCTGTTCAAGATTTCGTTCCCCGCCGAATTTCATGCCCAGACAGCAGTCGAAGCCGCGTTGACTTTGCATGAGGAAGTGAAAGATCGCCTTGATGATATTGAACGAATCGTGATTGAAACACATGAGTCAGGGAATCGCATCATCAACAAAACAGGGCCGCTTGATAATCCAGCCGACCGGGACCATTGCCTGCAATATATGGTCGCCGTCCCGTTGATCTTCGGTCGACTGACAGCCGAGGACTATGAAGACTCGGTCGCTGCCGACCCTCGAATTGATGCACTCAGAGACAGAATGCACTGCCAGGAAAACGAACGTTTCACCCGTGAATACCTCGAATCTGAGAAACGCGCCATCGGCAACTCGGTACAAGTCTTCTTCAAAGATGGTACTCAGACAGAAAAGGTCGTAGTTGATTACCCGGTCGGACATCACCGTCGTCGAACCGAAGGAATTCCATTGTTGAAGGAAAAGTTTGAGAGGTATCTGCGCGGCGGTGTTTCGAAAACGAATGCAGATCGAATTCTTGAAATCTGCGCGGATCAGGACACATTCGAATCGACGCCCGTCAATGAAATCATGTCACTATTGGTAGTTCCCGGAGCGAAAGGTTTGGGCAAATGAAGAATTACGAAGCCTTGAACTATATCATCGCTTTCGATACGAGCTATCTCGATTATCGAGTTGCGGAATTGGTTGATTATTACAACAAACATTGAGTGCATTCTTGTGAGAATATCTGCCGCCCTGCTCTGTCGAGTCGCCACTGGATTTCGAGACAATCAAGCTCCATGAGTTCCACTGCAAGGAACAACTCGGAGGGACGATCAGATTTTACCCAGCTCAATCCATCAGAGATAGTCGCCCCCGTTTGCTCGGCGATGCTTCGGCCAGCTTACGAATCACCGAGTGAATAAAGCCCTCCGCCATCGTGCTTCAGTCTTCCTTGATTTGCCAGTTCCTGCCAAACGGCTGGGGAATACTGGTTTGGCGGTTCAATGGCAACGACGCTGGAACGCTGACCAGAGGACGTGGCACCGTAGCCCATTCGAGATTCGTCATCCAGGCAAGTTAGCTTGAGGCGTTTGCGAAACGCCTTCATGGCCAATTTAAGTTCCTTATTCGAGGGCAGTTCGGGCGCAGGTGTGGCTTCGGTTTCGGAGTCGACCAAAAATATATTCCTTTTCAAATTTAGACTGTGTCCAGTTTTACTGTAGCGTCTCCAAGGCCATTTGGACCGAGTATACTAGATTGAGAGACGCTATGGTTAAATGTGATGCGCTCTGGATTGAACCATTAACGACTGTGATGACAGATCATTTCCCTGGCCGCCTCATTATAACCTTTCAAGCCCGCTGCATATCGAAGGTACTGCGCGGCCGGAATCAACGGTCTGGGAAGAGGACCTGTAATAATCACTCGAAGGCGGCTTCAGGATGACTGGTCCGGGGACCAAGTTCGAGTCTTTTATCGTCGGCCCGGTAATGCGCATCGGATATATATATATATATTGTAACTGCCGTTCGGCGAACCGCAACAGGAACCCTCCTGAGTACAGGTGACCTGTCTTAAAACCTGTACCAGAGGCGATTTTCTACCATATGCCACGAATAATCGCCAGGCAGGATAAGAGAAGAAGAGCAAACGTCTGAAGCGACCCAATGCAAGTTTGGATTATGAGAATTTATTATGGGATCTTACTCAAAAAATACATAATTAAAATAATGAGATTGCTTGGCACCGACGAGGCAGGTACCATTTGTACCGTTCACTTAACAACACAATCTTCGATGTTACGAACAGACTACGACAAAGAGATCATATTTGCGATATTATTTAACCTTTGGATTCAATCGCCTGCTTGGGGTACGATTGAGAAAGTACATGGTGCGAACTATGTCTGCTAAAATTTTTACTTGGGTTTTGATGGTCGTGATGCTGCCAATACAGTATGCGCGTGCAGATGAGTCGCAAACCAAAACGACGTCACTTCGTGATATCCAGAAACAGGCGACTCTCTTAAAACGTCGGGGAAAAAGCCTTTCCCAAGCAGAGGTTCTGACTAAGATCGCCCCGCTCAAAAATGCCCTTGCATTCGCCAACCTTACAGGAGCCCCACTGAATCGTCTCTATACCAACGCTTCGGACAGTCTGGCCATGCTATGTGCGGGACTCGATCTTCCCGTCACCGATCGATTCGAGAAACCAACTGAGATCGAGAAGAAATCCAATTCTTATCGTGTTCGTATTGCCTGTCTAACACCAGCCGACCGAACCCCGAATGCAGCGGCAGCACATCGCGCTGCGGAACTGTTGCTTTGGTATCAACGCTGGTTTGCCGACCAGATGGCCCAAAACGGGCATGGCAAGATGACGTTTTCTTACGAATCGGAAACGGGTTCTTCCTGGCCTCGAGTGCACAACATTCGTCTGCCACGTCCTAGTGTTTATTACCGAACGAATGAGCCAGGTCAGGGAGACAAAGTTTATAGCCGCGTTGTTACCGCTGCGAAAGACGTCGGGATTCCGGTGGAGGAAAGTGGCCAGGTCTGGATTCTGTTTATCGATATGCAGGAAATTCTTCCGGACGGGAAAGTTGTTGGCCTCCATCGACAGGGGGGCGGGAAGACTTTTCATACAGGTGCAACGGTCTGCGATACGGGCACCTTAGGAGAGTTATCCTTAACTGCCTTGACGACTGATAATCTGTACCACGGAATGGTTGTGCCAAGTCTCGGTCGTTATCCCCTGAAGCGAGGCGTGAGTTTTCCGCCAAGTCGTGGAAACACCGTAGGGACCGTTGTCTCCTCAAATCTGGGTAGTTGGCTGCACGAACTGGGGCACTGCTTCCTGTTAACTCACGACTTCAGGAACGATGACAATGCTGCGGGGAATTTGATGGGGAACGGCCTGAGAGGTTTTCGAGCCTGGCTGTATCCCGAGAAATTTCAAAACGAGTATACCCACCTCAGCGCCAATACGTCTAACTTATTGCGACTCAATCGATTCTTCCGCCCCCAGGAAGAATTTAAAGATACAAAAGCGCCTTCAATTGAGCAGGCGAAGTTTTCGACTCAGTCGGTCGAAGGTCTTCTGGTATGTTCCGTATCGATTCGTGACGATGACGAACTCGCCTACGTGATGCTGATGAATAATGACTGCGTTGTCGCTTCCCAGGATGTTTCTGGAAAGAACGCACAGGTTGAACTTCGATTCTGGAGATATGAAATTGGTGACAACCGATGGCAGTTACGGGTATTCGATCGCAGTGGGAATGTCAGGATACTGCCTGGCACTGCCTTTGTGCCTGCTACCTCAAAACGAGCCGCTCATCCTTACGTTACATGCCCAAAGATGCGACTCAAAGCAGGTGAACCTCTCTCCGTCTCTGCAGAGAAAACGAAGGATCCCGACGGCGATTCGTCAGCACTTCGGTATGCGTGGGACTTCGAGGGAGATGGAAAGCTGGATACCGAGTTTTCTCCCCGTCCCCATGTCAGTGTGACTTACCCCGTCGCGGGAGTAAACAGTCTCCAGTGCCACGTCATGGACGGCGATGGAACGACAGCTGTTTCGAGCACGATCCGCATTCAAGTCGAGCAATAACGACCATCTACCTGGAACATGACCTTCCCCTCTTCTTCCTGACCAATTTGGGGTCGCAAACGCTTGCCATTTTCGTAGTAGGCGAGGAACCAGATTTTTTCTCTGAGATCACGACGAACTTTGCCGATCCGGAACGTTGTCATACGATTTTGTTGTTGATGATTGCTCTACCAACAAGACCTTTCAGAGAATCCCCGTGCCACAAAATGGACCACAAATGGGAAGCTCTGGAGCGGTCCAGATAAAGCAAATGCCGTTGAGTTATAGGCTTACAACTCAACGGCAATCAAATAAACGGAGAGGGGGGGACTCTCCGCCTGGGTGGTTTCAAACCTGATTTCAACGCGACGAAAATAAACCTAATGGTGCGTAACTCATTGAATATAAAACAGTTGCTTACTTCGATGTTTTATCGGTTCTGCAACCACACACTTCATTCAGCTGTTTGGTGTTTGCACCAATTGTGCACCAGCGGTGCACCAACCGAATTTAAACATCCTGACCACCTTCAGGTAATGTATCTTGTACTGCATTAGAACAACTCTGACAAGTACTTATTTCAGATAAATTAAGTTGTTCCGTGCGTGCCTTAATCGCTTGCAGGAGGGGACTGATCTTGTTGTAATACTTCACTATCTCCTGCTCAGGGTTCAGTCCAGCATAGTCATTCAAAATATCTTTCACAGTATGTTCCGTCAGGTACCGTAAATCTAAAAATGACACCCCTGCCTCTTTCATCTCCTGTGTAATCGAACCGCGGAGGTCATAAGGTCTACTTGACTCATCTTTTCCTATCACCTGACGCAGTTGTTTTCCAATATAGGCACTGGAGATACCGCCTGATTCTTTCAGAAGGTCGCGAAAGATCTGTTTTTGATCCTGTTCATTTTGAACTGTTCCCTTAGGAGCATTCAACAATTTTTCCTGGAATCGTCGTTCCAACTCAGAGGCTGTATTAAACAGGTGCTTGTTTGAAAGTTTTCTTTTCCAATATTTCCGGTTCAGAAAAAATGGCCCTTCACTCCGCCTATATTTTGACATCCGTAATAGAGGCATTAGTTCTTTTGGTAAAGGAATCTCAACAGTAACTTTTCCTTTGTTAAAATCAGAACCACCAAATCGGCTGCCAAACCGAATCTGCTGTTTTTCGAAGTCTACATCGCTGATGATTAGACCAGAGACGTCTTCAAAACGGATCGGTAAAACTAAAAGTATGCATAGTGACATGAATTGCCAGTCATCCATAGCATTTAAAAGTTCAATCCTACGATTAAGGGGAATTTTACTCTTTCGAAGAGGGTCTTTTGGGGGCGTACTTCCGATAATGTCCGGGGAGATCGGATTGACAAATTCTGGTGGAAGATTGCGTACATCAGCTCTACATGCCCATTTGAGAGCCATTCTTAGTGTCTCCAGGCAATTTTGAATTTGCCGTAAGGACATCGGTTTTGTGGAAGCATTTGCACTACCATTTCTTGTTACCTGACGGTTTATCAGAAATTCGCGTAACTCAATAGCAAAATCCCTATCGAGAGATTGCGCTGTGGGCCACTTTTTACGGGATCGAATTAATTCTACAAAATCCAGTACGGGGGTAAGTCGATTTAGATAGGTGTTAGCAGTTTTTTTTCCACGGAGTTTCCGTTTTTCAGACAAAAATCGATTCATTAGCTCGCGTAGGATCAGATTGGGGATTTTTTTTGTTTTTAATATCTGCTTTCGCGCTTCACTAGGGGGCACGAATGATCCTGACTCAAGCTTATGTATCAGTTGTATTAGTTTTGATTTGGCTTCCTGTGGATCTGCTCCGAGCGTTTCTCCAAAAGCCCTTCCTTCATAACGCCCACGCGCTATTTTATTGCCATTTCGTTCCCATATATGGACGTTGACTCCGACACCGGTTTCATGCGTGTGGCCTCCCATGAGTGCCGATCTGACCATTGATCGACCATCGGACTGAGACTTTTGAATGGTCGCTTCCTGGGTGTCAGGGGAATCTATTATCTGACTTTCGTCAGTTTCGTGCGTCTTGTCGCGATCGCTGTGTTTATCAGTATGCATCAAACTTACCAGATAATTAAAAAGGAATTATTTGATCTGGTAAAACTATCGCAAGCACATTGAATATAATCGAGGGAAACGTTTTGGAATTCGTTTCCCTCATTTTGATGTAAATAGGGTTCTGTGATTATGAATACTGACTAAACTATTAGATTCCGTTCTTTTTCCTTTATACTTTAGCAGTTTAGTCAAAGGAGATATTACGTGGCTCAAAAATCTGTTAACACAGTAGAAAATATTATAGCATGGGAAGAGTTAAAAAATCGCTATCCTAAACAGCTTTGCTTAGATGATGATACCGTTTACTCTTTACCAACTGGCCTTATCAAAGCTATCAAAAAACATCTTCCTGGTCTCTGGTCTAAAGAAGATCTCAAGTTTGAGTATGATTTGAATGAGATTGCTGGTATGGGGCTCTATTTAAAACAGCCTTTCCATTATCCACTACTCCAAGAGTATTTTCCTCCAGTGAGTGAAGCTGTAATTAAACTCCAAGAGGAACATGACCGAGTCAATCAGAAATTACAAGAAGCAACTATTGAGGATATGAAAAGTTATGGCTGCTCTGATCTAATGATCGAAAGGTATTTCAAAGAACAGGAAAGGTATAAGCTACAAGCTCTGGAGCGGCAAAGAGGCTATGCAGGCTGGCTAGTAACGAGTCCAGAATTCCAGCTTCGAAAGTCGGAGTTTATTTGTGAGTGGCGGGATCAGATTGAATTGCGAGGCAACTTTCCAGATATTCCAACTATGGACATGATAAATGACTCGACTCCCGTCCCAACAAATCAAAGACCGTTTTATGCAGAATACACACGGTTTTATTACGATTGGAGCCTGGAGACATTAACTACCCCTTATCTACCATTGCCAATGCATTCAAATCCAGTTGGATATTCTCAGTATAGACAGGATGTTTTTGCTGGATCGGGAGTCACTCTTTTCGTTCCCTGGTATCTTCTAGCAGATCAAGATCTGAAGCTACATGATATTGCAAAATATCATTTGTTGTATGGTCATAAAAAACATCTTAATGGTTGGTTGGACAAAAACAGCAAGGATAGAAAGAAATGGGGGTACGAAAGATTTGCGACGATGTTGAAGATGTTTACTTTCTTAGAATGTGGTTTGAACGCCAGATACAAAGGACGCCTGAATTGGAAGGTTAAAAAAATTGATATGGCGTTTACAGAATTTCTGGAAGGGAAAGCGCTCGATGGTACTGTGTTGGATCGAAAATTCGAAAGTACCAAAAAAATCAGACTAGAACTTAAACGCCGATTGAATCGCTGCATTAAGGCCGTCGATATCGATAGTCCACTTCCAGAAACGGAGTGATTGTTTATGAGAATAGCCAGCTGGTAACCCCGATGATAACGAGTATTCAGCCGGGTATTATTAGCTTTCATGTTCTTAACAATAGCTAACACTCCTCATCCTTAGTATTGAACTAAACCGCTTCGCGGTAGGCTTGGGACCGGCAGCCGTGATTGATCGCTCCGCTGAGGGCTCGTACCCCCGGACTGCAAAGTACAGGTAGGCACCCCGGTCCGTCTGTACGGCCTGTTCCGAATATTCCGATTTGCGCTTCCGCCTTTTGTGAGGCATAGTTTCAGTACCTTCCCGGTCTCTGAAATCTCTGTTTCACGAAAGGTCCAGTGATGACTCCACTCCGGCAGCGCATGATCGAGGATATGGAACTACGGAACCTGTCCCCGAAAACGATCATTCTTTATGTCGACAACGTGTCCCGTTTTGCCCGGCACTTCGGTAAAAGCCCGGAAGCCCTGGGACCGGAGGCCATCCGAACTTACCTGCTGTACCTGGTCCAGGACCGGCAAGTCGCCTGGGGAACCTACAAGCAGGTGCTGGCCTCGCTGCGGTTCCTGTATCGGAACACGCTCCATCGCGGAGAGATCGTGCACGACATTCGCTGCCCCCGGCCCGAGCGGCATTTACCGGAGGTGCTGAGTTTTGACGAGGTGCGCCGTTTCTTTCAGGCGGTGCACTCCTTCAAGCACCGCACCATCCTGATGACGGCCTATGCGTCAGGATTGCGGATTTCCGAGGCAGTGCGTTTACGGATCTGTGACATCGACAGCCAGCGGATGGTGATCCGCATCGTGCAGGGGAAGGGAAAAAAAGATCGTTATACGCTGCTCTCACCTCTGTTACTGCAAATGCTGCGGTACTACTGGTGGGCCGCCCGTCCGGTCGACTGGCTGTTTCTCGGTCCTTCACGGATCAAACCGATCACTGTGGGAACGGTACAACGGGTCTGCCGGGACGCACGCAGTGAAGCCGGCCTGGACAAAGCCGTCACGCCACACATACTCCGCCATAGTTTCGCCACGCATCTGCTGGAAGCCGGCACGGAACTGCGGGTCATCCAGGAACTTCTGGGCCATGCCAGCCTGCGGACCACCGCGATCTACACGCACGTTTCCACGCACCTGATCGGCCGCACCCGCAGTCCACTGGAACTGCTCCACGAGCAGGACCAGACAGACACGCTACAGGAGGACTCATGACGCGTCCCCGGTGGGAACTCGCTGACGTCGTGCGGCAGTACGGAATGGAGTATCTGAAGCGATACACCACGTCCGTCGCCCAGCGCCGCGTCATGCGGGCGCTGCAGAACTGCCGGACTGCGGTTCTGGGCGGGCATGTGGAAACGTGCCGCTCCTGCGACCATCGACAGATCAGTTACAATTCCTGCCGGAATCGCCACTGCCCCAAGTGCCAGGGTTCTGCCTGTGCACAGTGGATGCAGCGGAGGGCAACCGAACTACTGCCCGTGCCCTACTTCCACGTGGTGTTCACGCTGCCGAACCTGCTGGTGGACCTGACGCTTGCCAACCCGCGGCTGATGTACGGGATGCTGTTCCGCGCGGCCAGCCAGACGTTACTGGAAGTCGCCGCCGATCCCAGGCACCTGGGGGCGGAGATCGGGTTCCTGGCCGTGTTGCATACCTGGGGACAAACCCTGATGCCGCATCCCCATCTGCATTGCGTGGTCCCTTCCGGCGGACTGGCGCCCGACCGCACACGCTGGGTCGCGGGACGGGCCGATTTCTTCCTGCCCGTGCGCGTACTCAGTCGGCTGTTTCGCGGCAAGTTTCTGGATCTGCTCAAGCAGGCATTTGCTGCGGGGAAACTGGAATTCCCCGGGCGGCTGGCTTCCGCCGCCGATTCTGCGGACTTCAAGCGTCTTCTCAACCGGTCCGTGCAGACCGAATGGGTCGTGTATGCCCGGCCGCCGTTCGGCGGCCCCGAGTCGGTACTCAAATACCTGGCACGTTACACGCACCGCGTGGCGATCTCGAACAGCCGGCTGTTGAACGTCGCAGACGGCCAGGTCACGTTTCGCTATAAAGACTATGCCCAAGGCAGTCGGAAGCGGACCATGACGCTCGCCGCCACAGAGTTTCTCCGCCGGTTCCTGCAGCACGTGCTTCCGGACGGACTGATGCGGATTCGGCATTACGGTTTTCTGGCCAACCGCTTCCGGACAGAAAAGACCGCGCTGTGCCGCGAACTGCTGGAAGGAGCGGCGTCTCCGACCGAAAAACATTCCCTTGAAGATTCCCCGGTGGCGGGGGAGTTGCCTGCAATCTGTCCATCCTGTGGCCAGGCCGCGCTCCACAGGTCGCAGGAACTGCCCTCCCGCTGGGAGCGACTTCCTGCTCCCATTGCGGTACGTGCCTCGCTGCCGGCTTCCGAACTCTGGGAGGTCTGTGACACATCATGAACTCTCAGGAAGAGAATCTGTTCGTTGTTTCGATCTCTTTTCGCGGAGTGTTTCGGTCGAGGTCTGCGCCGGTAGCGGGCACCGCCTCCGGGAGTCCCCGCACAACCGTCCTCGCAACTACAACCTGTCCTGGCTACTTGTCACGAAACACGAGCGAACGAGTTCGTCGGGAAAAAACGTCCGCAATCACAGAAAAAACAGAACGCTGTTTTCACCCTGCGGTCATTCAATCCCCATAGTCGAAAACGCCCCTGCGGTTCAGTCCAATAGATCATATGCCGCGTGTTGAGTACCCCGAAAAACCGCTCCACCTGAATGCTAACACGCTGCATATAATCCTATTTATTATGACACGTTTTTGCCCAAAATTTAGGTGATTCTTTGTGCCAATATTGATTCACATACAGTTACAAGCGAAGCAGCAGCAAATACTGCCGCAAATACAACCAGAAATCGCTTTACCACATTCATCACCATCAACAATGATGGCGCCATCACCACATGGAATACAACAACTGGAATAGAGTGTGACACTCTTCTGGTCATTGATACCAGCAGCTGCCAAGAGTGAACGCTCTACAGCATGCCAAGATCGCTTCAGTTCTTCACCAACCTGGGCTACAAAGATGCCAGCTTCACTCAAGTGCGAACCGACATAGGTCAAAACCTTGTCTTTTAGATCAGGTGGCAACGTATGGTTCTTCGGACCTGCCTCGATACAAAGAGGATTAAACGATATTTCCTGGTCTTGAGAGAAATCTCGAATCGCATCCGTTAGGTAAACAGCACGGCCCAGAGATTCTCCTACCTGCTGTGCCTGCTCTTCGGTAAAATGAGAATGGCATCTTTTGACGATTTCTCTGGCAACCAGACCATAGGCCTGAGACGTGGGTGCTGATGCGACCTTGAAATCTTTCTCTCCCTTTCTTTCCAAATCAAACTGAGTACTCAGAATCTGTTCTAAATACTCGACATCGAAACCCACAGCTATCAGATCAGCCCTGGCTTTCACGAATTGACCTGAATACACCCAACTTACCATCCGTGTTTTCCAATTACCGTCGTCAGTAATGTCGTCCTTCACCTTTATGCCGATGGTGTAAGTACTCATCGAAGCTAAAAACTTCTGCAGTTCAGAAACTCCTCTCTTTCTTAACTTAACAGCCCCACCTCTTACACAATTCCCAATGGGCAGTTTTTGCTCGTTTTCACTGGAAGGTGCTTCCAGTAACCACCACAGGGTGGCAATGTCATGTACAACCAGCATGCGTGATTTCAGCCCATATTGGTTGCGCAAAAGCCCACAAAGGCTACAGTACGCCGACATATGGCGTCTGCTTTCAGTCGGACTCAATAGTTTACGTTGCGGTTTTAGTACTCCAAACATTAATTCCCCTTGAGTAAAAGGTTACTTTGATCATCTCATTATATCCTGTAATGGGATATCCTCAAGTGGGATGTAATCTCCCTGTACTTTTTTTAGGAGGTACAGGGAGTTTGAAGAAGAATCTATACACGCAACGACAGCGGATTCTGCTCGATTTGTTGCGGAAAACCAGGGAAGAAGCAGGCCTGCGGCAGGATGATGTGGCGGAACGCCTGAGACGCCCCCAATCATTCGTCAGTAAATATGAATCTGGCGAACGCCGACTGGACATTCTGGAGCTTTATGATGTTTGTGAAGTTTTGGGAACAACATTGAGTAATTTTGTTCGCACACTTGAATCATTGCTAAAGAAGAAAAAAATGATTAGATAGATCAGTTTCATAAATTATTGATTTCAGTAACTCCTAATATCATAAGAGTATAACTCATTTCAAATGCCATTATTCTAACTTTTATCGATATGACCTGATTTCTTTGTGAAGATTGGCTCCATTATCTGTCCTATGTCTTCGAACCCGATGATGGACATTTCATCTTACATTCGATAATAAAACTCGAATTTCGGTCATCATGTCATACAATATGTACATATTCTGGAGATTTTACACCAATTATTAATGAATCAGTTCGTATCAACGTGAGTCATATATGCATCTTGAGCAAATTCGCACCTTATTTGACTCTTCAGCAGCGATACGATTGTTGCGATCAGACTCTGCTCCTTTCATTCTAGATTTTCTTAATCTAACGTTCAAAAAAGCAGGAATTCTAACACTTGGACAAGAGGATCTAAAACAGAAATTACTGATTTATACGGAACAATTGCACGAAACCGATCCGGAGTGTTTGAAGGGGGCCATGGATCGATATTTGGTCAACTGGTCTGACAGTGGTTGGCTAAACCGTCATCTCAAGTCATCCTCGAATGACCCTCAATATCAATTGACGAGGCATTCTGAAGATGTAATTCAATTTGTAGATCTTCTAATTTCCCAAAGAACTGGGTTGGTTGGGACGGAAAGCCGTCTGCGATTGATCATTGATACTCTTTCAGACCTTGTACAAGGATCTTCAAGCGACCCAGACAAACGACTTGCTTATCTTGAAGACCAGAAAAAAAACATTCTGGATGAAATTGACGCTTTGAAACATGGTCTTCCTGTTGCGGTTTATAAACCATCTCAAATCCGTGAACGATTTCAGATGGCAGTTAATCTGTTAAAAACATTACAGAGTGATTTCCGCGCAGTTGAGGAACGATTCCATGAAATCGCTCTACAAGTCCAACAAGATCAACAAAAATCTCTGGAAACGCGTGGGCAGATACTAGGTAATGCGATGGACTCAGAGGATCTATTGAAAACTGAGGATGAAGGTATCAGTTTTTATGCATTTATCGCATTTTTGTTCACTCCGGATAGCCAGCAAGCATTACGTCAAACGATTGATGAAGTGATTCGACTTGAAGCAGTTCAGGACGAACGAGATTCAATCATGCGTTTAAGATCAATGGTCAAATTACTCTTGAATGAGGCGGACAAAGTACAATCAAAAAATGCTCATCTTTCAACGTCATTGCGAAAACTACTCAACGTCGAAGCCGCAGAAAATCGAAGGCAAGTTTCTGAAGTCCTTCATGAAATTAAGCAATTGGCTGTGTCAATGCGTGATAAAACTATTTCGGATTTCACCTGTGAAGCAGTAGTCCAAACGTCACTCGACTTGTTTTCACCTTTTACTCGCACATTTTGGACTACTCCACAAACGTTTGCGGATCAACCAGAAGAGCATGTTATAGACCTCGAACGAACTGCACGTGAACGCACATCGCTTGCGAATTTAGAATATCTAGATTTAGAACAGTTGCGTCAAAACGTGCAAATGATGTTGCAAACAAACGAACATCTGACACTTGAAAACATCATTGTGGCCATTCCACCAGAATCAGGAGTATTGGAACTGGTAGGCTATTTTCAAATTGCATTTGAAGATGGTCACATTATTAATCGTGAAAATCACTGTGTAGTTGTCATCACTGACGCTGCAACTAGTAATCAAATACGAGTACGAATCCCTCAAGTTGTGTTTCGAAAGGTTAGTTTTATGAAATATGAGAGTAATTCACTATGAGTGAGACTGATGAGCTAGAAATAACACAATCCACTAGTGTGTTTGAGTTTCCCAAACGGGAACCTTGGAGTTCTGCTGCCATTAAGTTGCTCAAAGGAATAGTGTATCACGATGACAAGGGAAACACTTGGGACGAAATTCTGGCAAATGTATCACCACTCACTGATTTATTTGGTCGACTGGGAGTCGTTCTAATCATCAATGAAGAGGATGGCATGGCTTGGCTTCACCAACCTGAGGATGATGAATTGCCCTCCGATTACGAGACGATCCCCAAGTTATTTCACAAAAAAACATTGGGGTTTGAAGGTACTTTACTGTGCGTAGTGTTGCGTGATGAGTTACGTCGGAGCGAGGAAGAAGACCTTCAAAATGATCGCTGCGTAGTAAAACAATCTGAATTATTTATGACTTGGCAAATGTTCTTTCCTGAAAACTCAGATGAAGTTCGTTTGAATGATGCACTTTCAACACATCTAATTCGTCTTGAAAAAATGAAATATGTGCGACGATTTGAAAAGAATCCACCTTCTTGGGAAATTCGACGAATCCTGAAAGCGCGTTTGCCACTAGAGGCACTTAAAACGATCCGTAACGAACTAGAAGTCGAAATGGCTAAGCGCAGAAGAGGTGGAGCATGAACATATTGACTGGGATTCAACAAACCGCAGGCTATCGCCTATCAAAGATGGAACTGTATAACTGGGGGACTTTCGATGATACGATCCACGGCTTTCATCCGCGCGGTGAATGGACTCTACTTGTTGGAGAAAACGGCACAGGTAAGTCTACAATAGTCGATGCGTTACTGACACTACTTGTTCGTCCAAACACACGAAAATATAACTTCGCATCAGGTGCGGCAAAAACGGAACGCGATGAGCGTACTTATATCCAAGGAGCTTATGACAAAGTCCTAGGACCTACCGGAACTCCTCAACTAAAATATCTACGACCAGGAAACAAGCATTATTCGGCACTGCTCGCTTGTTTTGAGAATTATCAAACGGGGAAGGTGTTTACGGTCGGTCAAATTCTCTACCTGGATTCCAATAATAAGCCGAAGAAGTTCTACGCATTTGATGACAAGAAGGAACGAGGCATTGCAGAAGATTTCGGAAATATATCTGAATATTCCAGTGTATTGACAACACTAAAAAACAGAAACTTCAAAGCGACTGAGACGTATACACAATACTTTGAATGGTTACGTCGTAAAGTGAGTTGCCTTCCCAAAGCTATGGATATGTTCAATCAGGCAGCGTGGGTAAAAGATGTCAGTCAGCTAGACTCGTTTGTACGAGACCAGATGCTCGAAAAACGCCCTTGGGACGAGAAAGTCTCTCAGTTACTCAAACACTTTTCTGAACTTAATGAGGCACATCGTTCGCTTGTGATCATTCGTGATCAGGCCAAAATGCTTACACCGATCGTTGAAGAAGGGATGCAGTTTCGTGAGTTAAATGCAAAACTCATACTGGCGAAGAACCAACTTAAAGCAACTTCACTATACTTCAACTTTGCTACTGAGAGATTGTTGGAACCGTTGTGCGACTTGTGGGCAAATAAGATCACTTCATTCAAATCGAAAATAAATGAATTAGATAAACACATTTTTGAAACTACTCGTGAAATTGCTCAAATCGATCTTGAAATTATCGGTGCGGGTGGGGAGCGAATGAGCCGATTACCTGGCTTGATTTCTATCGAGCAAGAAAGGGCAGATACTAAGCAGAAAGCGAGAATCGAGTTCGAATCACTGCTCCACGAAGCAGATATCGAAGCCATTGTTAATTCAGCAAATGAAATCACCAAAATACAAAGCAAGGTGACTCATAAAATATCGGCAATAGAAACTAAGAGAAAAGATGCGCAAAAAAACGCAGCTCGAATCCAGTACGAAATTGGGCTGCTTCGTCAACGTATTTCTGATGACCAAGAAGAACTTACATCTCTACAAACTCGCAAAGGTAATATGCCACGTGAACTCGTCTTTGTACGAGATGAAATATGCCGTGCATTAAAGATCCCGGTAAAAGATCTTCCATTTGCAGCAGAATTGATTGCTATAGTGCCTGAGCATCGTGAATGGGAAGCATCGATTGAACAGGTTCTTAGTGGTTTTGCTCGAGATCTTTTAGTCAAGGATCAACACTATGCCAAAGTATCAGGATACATCGATCATAAACGTTTATCTGGCAAAGACGGACGAGGGCAACGACTCAATTATACTCGCGTGGTAGCTGAGAAAACTACAAATGTTGCGACGCCGGGAAAACATTTTAATCAAGATAGCAAAACATTGTTCTCTATGCTCAAATTCCGTGAGGGTCATGATCTTGCAGCATGGGTAAGGGGCAAGATCGCTGATAGATTTGACTTTCTAGCATGTGATAAGATTGATCAGTTTCAACAGGCGAATCATGCAGCAATGACAAAGAATCGTCACATCAAACGTACGAAGGAACAACATAGTAAGGACGATCGTGGTCGATTCGGTGATCGAAAACAGTTCGTATTAGGATGGGAGAATCGTGATAAAATCCTCGCGCTCAAAACTTCTATCGCAGATACAGAACTTCTTTTAGATCAGTTAGAATTAAAAGAGACCGAATTAAACAATAAAATAAATAAGGCCACAAATCAAATTAGTTACCTGAATCGAATCTCTGAATTCAATGATTATGATTTAATCGATGAACCCAAGCATCGAAAACAAATAGCTGAATATCAAGTGGAGTTGCATAAACTTAAAGATTCCAATGACAAAATACGTG
This sequence comes from Gimesia algae, assembly GCF_007746795.1. Taxonomy (NCBI): domain Bacteria; kingdom Pseudomonadati; phylum Planctomycetota; class Planctomycetia; order Planctomycetales; family Planctomycetaceae; genus Gimesia; species Gimesia algae. The sequence continues at coordinate 558,076 of NZ_CP036343.1, read as the reverse complement.
AACTTGAAAGTAAAAAGAAAGATCTAGAAGTAAAGCAAGAAGGAGACCGTTTGCAATCTAAGACTCTTTCAGATGAATGTTCAAAAAAAGAAAATGAATTAGAGAATGGAATTAAATGTTGTAAAAACGCAGTAGGAGCAATAAATGAAGCGAAACAAGATGGGCGATACGATAGTCTTGAAGTTCATTTTGAATCAATAGAGTCATTACTCGTTGATGAACCATTAACACTTGATAATATCACTACATTACCACAAAATTTCACGCAAGACCGTATTGAAGAAGTAGACAGTCTTGAGAAAGAGTCGAATTCTATTGCTAAACCAATAATGACAAAGATGTCACGTTTCTTGTCTAAATTTCCAGAATTCCAAAGTGATATGAGCGGTAGCATAGACTCTTTGCTTGAATTTATTGAATTGCATAAAAAAATTGAACAAGATGATCTTCCTCGACATGAGAATAGATTCAAAGAACGGCTCAACGAAAAGGTACTACATGAAGTTGGAGTGCTGAACTCACACCTGGAAAATGAACGGGAAGAAATTATTGGAAAGATTGAAGAAATTAATTATGGATTGCGTCGAATTGAATGGAACCCTGGAACTTACATAAGACTTGAACCAGAAGATGGTAAAGATGCAGAAATCCGCGATTTCAGAAGAGATCTGGCTGCGTGTCTTACCGGATATCTTGATGGGACGATGCAAGCAGACGAAGAAACATTCCTACGGATTCAGAAACTGGTCAACAAGCTGAGTGATGATAGTAATATTCGTTGGCGTGAAAAAGTAATTGATGTCAGGCGATGGTTTAGCTTCTCTGCCCGTGAATTGGTGAAAGAAACCGGGGAACCACGCAGCTATTATGATGGAGGCGCTGGAAAATCCGGAGGTGAGAAAGCAAAGCTTGCTTTTTTAGTTCTAGTTGCGGCTATAGTTTATCAATATGATATCGACCCAGATGCATCACGTAGTGATAAGTACCACTTTGTTATGGTCGACGAAATGTTTTCACGAACCGCTTCAAAATATGCCAAGTACGCTCTAGAATTATTTGAACAATTTGGTTTGCAATTATTAATCGTAGCGCCGCTTGATGCGAAAGCACGTGTTTGTGAGTCTTATGTCGGTTTACATGCGCATGTTGTCAAAGATGGAGAGACGAATCGAAGCGAAATCCTGAGCTACTCATCCGAGCACAATGAAGAATTTGTACATTCGCATGCAAGCATGACTCAGAAATAATAAATGATCACACCATCAGAAATCAGAAAGAAATCGCTTCGGGTATATCCTCAGTTCGTAAAGTCATGGCTTACCGGTCAACAGTTCTTTCCTCGCCGTGTGCCTGCTAATTTGAAGTTACCAAAGGAACTTAGTAAAGCAAAGCAAGCGATTGAATTATTACGTGCGAGTTCCAAGCAGAATCGTGGCTATGGTTATAGTATTGATTGGGAACCGATAAAGAGTCGTTCACACGGTCTTAACGATTTTCCAGTAGCTATTGTTTTACAAACACAAATGGATCTTCTCCGTTTAGTGAATGCTGTTGAAGAATTTCGCACTCTACAAAATTCTGTTGAGAAATTAAGACGGTTTCAACCCAGCCTTGAACCTTGGCTTCTAGAATCAACTCACTGGAAGGATCTACTTATAGCTGCTGGGAAGCTTGATGAGTTGCTATTATTGACACAATATCTAGTAGACCATCCGCGTCCGAATTGTTTTGCTCGGGAGATTGCCCTGCCCGTCTCCACAAAACTAATTGAAGAAAATAAAAAGTTGCTGGCGTCATGGCTCGATCTACTCCTGCCACGAGACAAAATTGATTTCAAATTTAGTCGAACCGAATTTGAACGCAGGTATGGTCTCCGGTTCATTCAGCAACATCTACTATTTCGAGTCCTCGACCCCATACTTCAACAGCGACTGGGCCTAAGATTCTCCGAACTTTCACTACCTGTTAATTCAATCAACGAACTTCAACCACCTCCAGTAAATGTTTTTGTGGTTGAAAATAAAGTCAACCTGTTAACACTACCTCCAATCTCAAATTCGATTGCAATCGGAGGCTTGGGTAAGTCGATTTCATTGTTTCGCGATGTTGATTGGCTTCATCGATCCAATATTTACTACTGGGGGGATCTGGATGTTGAAGGATTTGAAATACTTAGCCAGTTTAGAGAGGTGTTTGAACATACTGAGAGTATGCTGATGGATATGACAACATTTAATACGCATTCCGACTTGGCAATTACATGGCCAAATAAACCAGGTTCTATTCCAACAAAGCTGTCAAATTCAGAGCAAGAGATTTACCATTTTCTACTTCATAAAAAACTGCGTCTCGAGCAAGAGAGGATTCCTCAAGAAGAAATTATAGGTTTCATCGGTGAACTTGCTTTAATCATGTGAATGGCCAGTCATATGCCATTAGAATCCATCTTTAGGTGGATTTAATGCTGCTACCTAATTTCAATTGACCTCCGTGTGATGAATGCTGCAAATTAAATATAGTGGTAAAGGAGACCTGCTTTTCAAAAACTGGTTAAGTTGATTTGAAGGTTGTTAGCGTCCTGTTTGATGAGGACGACAGAAAGGCAATGTCAGGTGCTGGGACTTTGGGAGTATCTAGACCGTATCCAATAATCCTTTGAAGTGGTTGCTTCAATGCTAGTTCTTGTTAAAAAGCACCTCCTAGCTTTTTCCAGTTCTTTTCAAAGTAAGTTTCAATACCTTTGCCCGGTCTATAGGTTGGGTAGATTGCCTCAAACTCAGTCCGGGCCGTATGATAGGAGTCATTGTTGATTACGCATAAACATTTAGCGAGAAACAATAACGCAAGAGATGGTGCTCTGGACTGTCCCTGATTACAGTGAATAATAATTGTTCTCTGTTCAGTCCAATGCTTATTTGCAAATGTCATAAAGCTGCTAAACAAGCCAGGCTTAAACAGTGGCACAGGAGGGTCAATAATATTTAGGTATAAATCATATTCCTGTTCCAAAACCAAATAGTTAGGATGAGTTTTTGGCAAACTTCCCTTATACCCGACTGCGAGTTGATGACATGGGGTCTTGCATGCATGTATCACTGCAAACTTAGCCGAGCCGGATTGGCATGATTCTTCATTTGTCACAAAAACACGTTCATAAACTTCTTGCATTTGATCTCCTTGTAAATTTAAACGACCATCTCTAACGATATAGCATTTTGAATTTATCGATTGTGTATTTCGAATTCTACAAGGTCATGCTTTAGGTTAATCATCAATCGCGTTTAATCTTGGTGGATGATCACGCTAAACCTCTGGAGCACGATATGAGAATAAAGTTCTAGAGATATAATCTTGGGAGCTTTTGTAACCAGGGTGATTGGCTTGTTTTCGACGAAACATGTCTTCAAATGAACTGCAAATACCAGACTGTTTTTCTTTGTACCACCCTCCCATATGACCAACTTCAGCGGAAGCTAATGATTCTCCAATAAAATCAAGAAGTGAGTATACTTTGGACTTATGGTGCTTCAGTCCGGCAGGCGAAAGATCGGCCAGAGAACGAAGCTCTTTAACAGCATGATTAAACGACTCGCGAGCTGCGGAATATTCGATATACTGACTGCTTAAAGAGTTGAATCCTTCTGTAGAAATAGTAGAGCGAAATGGATCAAGATATTTGGATGGATTTTTGGGCGTTTGGGGAAGGCGATTCCCAAAATAATCTATGAGTGAGATTCTATGAATCTGAAACAACTCAATGCTGTAGCAATCTGATAAATAATAGGAAATGGCTTTTCTGGTAAGAAACCCGATCCTATCGCCAATGTGTTTTTCATCAGGCATTCTTAGTTTTTGCTTAGGTAATGAAGAGACGATACTAAATGCAACTCGACGCTCACTATCAATGTCGATAGTGGAATTTAACTGGGCAAGAACTTCCTTAGAATCTTTAATTATTTCACCGTTCCAATTGGTGTCATAAACTTGGCTTGCAGGACCAAGAGTAACTTTTACGGAACTATCCAGCTTCGACAAAAAACACCTCCAATCATATCAAGTAGGCTATAACCCCAGTATTAGCATGGGGTTTATGCATATACCTGTTAGTGTTTTCACCAAGATGGCTCGTAACGATCACAAGATGTGGTTTGCTCAGGTCCGAGACATCGAATTTGCATGTCTATAATCCATCAACACCAAACGGATGAAGAGATCATCATTGCAGTCTTGATGCTACTATTCATAGTATTATGGAACCTAAAGAGCAATCTACTTGTGGTCAAAAGTAAAGTTGATAAGTTTTAGGTCAACAATCGAGAACATATTCTAAATATTCACTACTGCCAATATGACACCTGATTCTCATTTATAAGTATTGCAACCTGTCAACTTTGCTTTAAGTTAGCCTGCCATACCGCCCACACCTTAACTAAAACCTCTCAATGTACTTATTTTTAATCGGCATGAGTAATGCTGTACAAGTTGGTTCCTGATTATGAGAATTGTGAGGGCGTTGGGTTCTCAATCCTAGATTCGTCATTGAATTTCATAACTACTTTTCCATTTATTCTACATGTTAACATGGGATTCCCTAGCGATACACGAACTTATGAAATCGCCCCAGGCAGCCCAGCCGTACGAGGTAAAGGATGTCCACATATTTTAAATCAAATCACAGGAAGATTGATCTATTACCAGATGGTAAGCCGGGCTTTCGACTCCCTCAAATCGGTGCTGCGAGTTCATTGTTATCACACGCTACTCGGCGTGATGAACCTGCTGTAGTAGCATTACCAACAGGGACTGGAAAAACTGCAGTACTGCAGCTGACTCCGTTTCTATGGGCTAGCGGTCGAGTCTTGGTACTAACTCCAAGCCGACTTGTACGAGATCAAATCGCCGAAGGATTCGTTAAGCTGAGATTGCTAAAAGAACTAGGAGTCGTACCAGAAAGTCTCGAAACGCCATCCGTCAAAGTAGTCCAGAAACGCATCGCACTACCAGAAGAGTGGGAAGAATTGCGTGAATTTGATGTCGTGGTTACCACACCTATGAGTGCGTCGCCTTCAATTGAAGGAATTGCAATTCCTCCATCCGACCTATTTGCTCTAATAATGGTGGATGAGGCACATCATTCTCCTGCTATCTCTTATGCAGCCTTGCTTGACTCTTTTCCCAATGCCCGAAAAGCCTTTTTTACAGCAACACCATTTCGAAGAGACAAGAGAACCATTACTGGAAGACTTATCTATAACTATCCACTCCGTGCCGCGATTGAAGATGGAACCTACGGAAAGGTTGAGTATTTACCATGCGTTCCAAACGACGGGGTGAGCCACGACATCGCAATTGCAAAAATGGCCGAGTATGAATATTTAAAAGATGTTGAACAAGGATTAGATCATCGAATGATGATCCGTACTGACTCAGTCACGCGCGCAGAGGAATTAGTTAAAATTTACAAAACAGAAACCAAATTACGTTTGCGCCTTGTGACCGGGCGACACTCAATAAGGCACGTCTCTTCGGTGATAAATAAACTCAATCAAGGAAAACTTGATGGAATTATTTGTGTTGACATGTTTGGCGAGGGAGTAGATTTTCCTCGACTCAAATTGGCTGCCCTTCATGCTCCACATAAATCATTGTCCGTGACTTTACAATTTATTGGAAGATTTGCACGCACCAACGCGTGTGACATTGGATCGGCCAAATTCATCGCTGTACCTCAGGAAATCGATGCGGAAGTTCGTGAGCTCTTTAAGAGTGGGGCAAATTGGCAAGAGCTTGTCGCAAATCTCGCCGATGCACGTGTTGAAGAGGAGGAAATGGTTCGTGATGGACTTTCATCATTTAATACAGAACACTCAACCGAAGTGGGTGAAATTGATGTAACAATTGATTCGTTAGCCCCAAATTTCCATGTAAAAGTATTTCGGTCAGACCGAGAGCCCGATTGGGAATTGAAGCCGTTTGTACCTCAAGGTTGCGAACTGATCTTTCATGCAGTGTCAAATGATCTCGCTTCCTCAGTAATGGTCTGTCAGCGTCGGACAAAACCAAAATGGTTACAAAATTCATCCTTACTAGACACAAAGAATCTTTTAATCATCTCACACTACAACCGTTCGCACCAATTATTGTTTATCAACTCTCAAGAACACGGCGAGAATCTATACGAAAGCATTCTTGAGGGACTTTATTCTGACGAATTAGAGGTCGTATGTACTCCGCTCTCACATGGAGATGTCAGTCGGGCACTTAGAATCTTGAAAAAACCGAGTTTTTACAATGTCGGAATGAGGAATCGGGAGCTTGGCGGGCAATATGAAAGCTATCGAACCTTAACTGGTCCAAAAGCAGATCGACACGTCAGTAGGTCAGATGGAAACACACGATCACGTGGTCACGTCTTTGGTGGGAGTAGCGGTGAAGAAGAATCGGTCACCCTTGGCGTGAGTACGCTTTCAAAACTCTGGAGTAATAAAAATGGTCTTGTGCCGCGCTTGGTAGATTGGTGCAATCGTCTAGCAATAGAGATCTCAAACTCAAATCCAGTTGTTACCAATTCTAACATTGACAACTTGGATACTGGAAAGCAGGTTTCAGAAATTCCCTCTCCACCAATCTCGATGGTATGGCATGAGCATGTGTTCCAATATCCACAGCGAATTCTGGTTGATGGCAACTCCGATGAATATGATCTAACGGAACTGGAACTAGTTATTGATAGAAGCTCATACGACTTACAGAAAGTTGAGTTTGATATACTACTAAACGATTCTTTGATCGGAAGATTCATTTTCTCTCCTGGGACACCTAATATAATTGATCGCATAGACTCAGGACCAGAAGTGGTGATCCGTGGTTCAATTGCTGATGGAACCCTCCAAGATTTTCTCAAAATCCGCCCTCCTACTTTCTTTCTCGCTGATTTTTCAACAATTACCGGAAATGATTGGTATCGTTGCTTGTCTATTAAGCCACTTAATCATGAATGGATACGAACTTTTGATGAGTTTGGGGTGACGGTTGATATCGAACGAGAATTTGAGAATGCCAAACCTGGCATGAAGACTATCCATGCATTTACGGAATCCGAATTATTGTCGCAGGGACCTGATGTCGTTATCTACGATCACCGGACTGGTGAAGTTGCTGACTATATATCTCTGTTTGAAACTGATGACACAGTTGTCTGTACACTAGCCCATTGCAAAGGAGCGAGCGGCAAGAAGACGTCTAAACCGAAGAAGGCCGCAACACGCGTTGATGATGTGTATGAAGTCGCTGGGCAGGTTGTAAAATGCCTTCCTTTTAACCGCCATCCAGAGGATCTCAAAAGAGAACTGATTCGGCGTATAGGTACCGGCTCAAAGCTGATACGGGGAACAGTCGAGCAGTTTGAATTAATTATGAATAACGCAGCCAATAAGCAATTTGAGTATCGAATCTGTTTGGTTCAACCTGGATTGTCAGCATCAAAACTAAGCCAACCCGTTGAATCCGTGCTCGCTGCAGCTGGAGAATACATCTCAGCTAATACAGGCTTTCCACCTTCTATTTGGATTTCACCGTGATTCAAAATAATAAGCCTTCCATATTCCTTTTCTGCTTTCTCAGCTGATCCGATCAAACAGAACCAACGGGAAGATCATTCTTCAAATATTGTTGATCGTGTTGTTTTCCATATTAGTTTCAACTAAGAGCAAAATCGTCTCCCGGAATCTAAACTGTTTTTTAAAAAAAGAGTATTTTCGGTGAATGCAAAACCTGAAGAAATTAAAGGAATCATTCAATACCGTCATATATCGTGTGAGAATCTTTTACTAGGAGTCGTTCCGAGATATTTTGTTACTTTGGAAACCAGTTAATTCCCAAAGTTCGGAAAGCGACAGAAGAAGAACCTGATGAACGACAACCGGATATGATAATAAAAGGCTTTTTCACTATATATAACAATGTAGATAATGCTCAGTCTATGTTGGATCAATCGAACACCTTTGAAGTGATTGTAAAGGAAAATTTGGTGTGAAATTAAGATTGGTGCGGATGTTCACAGGCTGGTTGCAGGACTCCAATTTCTGTAGCATAAATAAGAATGTATATGTAAATAAACGAGATCAAACGTAAACCAACCGATGCGATTGAATGATTTATGAATTCTGTAGAGGTGAACAGCAATTTGGGCCAAATATTCAATGGATATTGCTTCCGTAGATGACATTCTAAGAGAACGTGGGCTTGCGCCGCCCCAGTTTCGAGCGTTGATCCCCAATCGAGAAAATTACAAAGTCTTGCTTTGTCAGCCAGGAGCAAATATCACTACTGATTCGGATGGTGTACGCAATAGTGATCCAGACATTGCACAACAGCAATTTTCTGCATACCTCCATATTGCGGTTGAGAATGACGTTGACCTGGCCGTTACTCCGGAATATTCGCTTCCTTGGAAGGTCTTGGAAGATGCAGTTCGAGGAGGAACAAAACCAGCAGACGGCAAACTTTGGGTGCTGGGATGCGAAAGCCTCAAACCCAATGAACTCGCTGCTTTGGCCGACAGACTGTCAGGGCAAGTAACCTTCATATATGAAAAATGCGACGGAGACCAATCAAGGTTTCTGAATCCTGTCGTGTACCTGTTTCAGGTACCATCAATTGATGGCACCTCCGACTCGCAGACGGTCGCGCTGATTCAATTCAAGACCTGCGCCTTGGGGGACAACCAGAATTATGAAGTCGATCACCTACTCTTGGGTACCCGCCTCTATTTTTTCGGAGGAGCGAAAAATCAATTGCGGCTCATTACTCTGATCTGTTCGGATGCCTTTGACTTCACGGATAAGCATGCTCGGGAGCTCTACGACCGAACGCTCATTATTCATATCCAGCTCAATCAGAACCCAAGACAGCATCAGTTTCGGACCTATCGGACTCATCTTTTCCAATATGATGGTCACGAAACTGAGTTGATTACGCTCAACTGGGCGCGTGATATTTACGCCGACATTGGAGAAGGTCCAAAGTGCTGGCAAAACATCGCCGGTACTGGGTGGTATTTGCGGCCAAATAGGTTCGATACGGGTGATCAAAAACTTCAACACAATCACAGGCTGGGGCTTTACTATACCTGGCTCGATCCGGAGAAATGCCACGCACTTTTCTTTTCATATGAACCTGCGGTCTTCCTACTGACGGCAACGAAAGTCGCGCACGTCGCAGTAACTGCGTCTCTCTCACGACGAATCGGCCCTAAGATGGAGGCAACTCTGAGATGGAACTCTAAATCTCTGTCCTGGGAGGAAACACCTCAGGTTGACGACGGCTTCGTGAGAATTGTCTCAAACGCTGGTAATGCAGAGGGAGACCTGAAGGCTCTTGTACAGACGAATCCACTTGCTGTTGAACGTCTTTTGGCATTGTGTGATGGGTCATCAATAACGGAAGAAGATTGGTACAGGGTCACAAAACTGGATTCTTGTAGGATCGAAGCAACGGAAATCATCAAAAGAGTGACATTTTGCCACGATACGATAATAGAAGCAGACCAATTTCGTCAGGCACGAGTTCGAGCATGTCAACGTGCAGCACGCATAATCAGTCAATCCCTTCCACCATCGCTTTCCGATTTGCAGACTGGTTATCGGTTCGAATGGAATGAGCGTTATCCACATGCCAACATCACATCGACGAGCGGGCGCTGCGCAACCGTCATCGCTCTGGATAACACCCGCACCCGTGAAGATGCTCAAAAAATACGGGACACGTTGGCAGAATATATGAGAAGAAAGGCAGAGACTGAAAACGACTCTCTTGAGGCCCAGCAGCGTCTGCATGTCTGGTATCAGGATGACGAGAAGGGTGACATTTTGTATGATCCCCACCGATATACTCACTATGACCAAACCCCTGCTGAATCCTCTTTTGACATTGGGAGGGCATACTGATTCTTTCACTCGACGCCATTACAACTCAGTTCTCGGAACACTTTACTAGTCTTGAGCCGATCGAAGATTCTGTGGTCAGATGCATTCGGAGTACGCAGGGACGTGATTTCGCTGTTTATTATATCGATATTTCTGAAACGATTCCCGGTTCTGTCGATGAGCTCAATGCCTACCAGGACCGTATTGTCGCTTCGCGATACTTCGATGGCTCCAAAAGTTTACAGTGGAGCCAATATCTGTACTTCGTGATTTCGGAAGAAGTTGCACCCGAGCTACGAACGCTTGTAGAACGGGACCGCAAATATGCTCGGAAATTTGTCGTCAATGAACAAGAACTAACTTCGGCTCTTACTCCGCCAAGGTTTCAGGTTGCCGAGGGTGTCATTGACACCAGCGTGATGTCGACGTGGACAGAAATTCTGGCGGAGTCCAATCTCGACCGTGCCATTTTCAACAACGAATCATTGCCGAATCGTATCAAACTCATTGAGGCCGACTTTGGCCACAAAGGGCTCTCGAAACCCTCAGCTGTCAAAATTCCTCGAGCAGAAGCCCCCCCCTTTATCAAAAATTTGACCCTCAAAGAATACCGATCGTGGCCCCGGCAACGATTTTTCGATCTGGGAAGCGTCACATTGCTAACCGGTCCAAACGGAACCGGAAAAACTTCACTGTTGGAGGCAATCGAACTCCTTTACTGTGGGGTTAACAATCGTGATCCCAAATCCAAGACTCGCTATTCCATTAATGCATCCTTCCAAGACGGTACTGAAGAATTAGCGAAACTAGGTCAACCAACAGCTTCCCGCCTGCGAGAACGAAATCTTGCTTGGTATAGTCAAACCGACATTCGGACCAACACGCTCTACCAAAGTTTTTCTAGGTACAATTTTCTCGATACGGATGCTGCTGTGGGTCTTGCTGATTCAAAAAAGGACTTTGAAGAAGATTTGTCAAAGCTTTTGGTCGGCCCGGAAGCTTCGAAGACTTGGCGAGAAATTGAACGAACTGTTGGACAATTAGATAAGGAGCTCAAAGAACTCACTTCTGTTGAGCAACAGATAGAACTGGAATTGCATGCAGTAGAGCGACAACTCTCAGCCGCAACCTCTGTTCCCAAAGAATCAGATGCATTGCTGAAATCGCTTGCAACCACTCTTGCAGAGGCTGGTTGGAAGGAACCGTCGGAGACACTTCCAGAAAACGTCTCGGAGCTAATTTCGTCTTTTGGCACGCGCTCTCCAATCGTGGAAGAAGCATTGAGGTGTGAATGGACTGGCACCCCGGTCACAATTGAAAAACTTCGGAAATACGTCTCCGAATCTGGCAACCTCATCGTAGAGATCGAAGCTATGTTTACTGGCATTCAGCAGTTGCTGCGAAAAGTCAAAGAGAATCAACGGGCCGTGCAACACTTGGATAGGCGAGTAACATCAATTCGTGAACTCTCACCGTATGTCCAACTCGAATTCGTCCAAAAGCATGAGAGTCTTCTTGCTATTGAGCAGAAATTGCGAGAAGTACAACAAACGTTGTCCGGGCAGACCAAAGGACCTTCTTCTCTAGACATTATACCAGAATTCGCTTTGCCACTCTTTCAATTCCACGACGAAAATCTTGAGAAATTCAAGAAATCCGATGCCGAAATTATCCAATTTCGTGAACAGCTCGCGAATTTTATAAAGTTGCGAGATCAGGCCCAGGCTCTTTCGCAGCAACTTCGTGACATCGCTAAACAGATTCTAGCTCAAGCAGAGGTGAAAGATGCCTGCCCTCTCTGCCATGCGGAGTATCCCGATGGCAAATTGAACGATCGGATTTATCAGGATGTTAATGCTCAACTCGAAACTCAGTCTCTCAAACTGCGGGACAACGTAAGAGAAGCAGAGGACAATTATGCCAAGTCCAAGGATACAGTTGCTGTCTCGGAATGGCTGCTCGGTTTTGTCGACCGTATCGGCATGAATCGGAATGATGAACTGATTTTGATCAAGAAGGCACTGAATGAGCTGATTGAGCAGGAGGAAAATCTCCAGCTCCAATTAAAAATTACTCAAACCGACTTTCAGTTTCTCCAGCAGAAAGGACTCACAATTGAGCGATACGATTCGCTGACTTCGTCTCTCTTTGTGGACGAAACGTTAGAACGGCCTACCCCCGCTTTGCTGAACTCTTTGCTTACCGAACTCGTAGAGAGTCAAAAGGAATTGTCGGCGTCGCTCACTACGACCCAAAAGCAGATTTCAGCGAAACTTGATGAGCTATCCAAACTCCTTGGAGAAGAAAGCCTCAGTTTAGATGAATGTCAGTCGAGTATTACCAAACAAAAGGGCCAAATAGCCCAAACGCAAGCCATCCTCAAACGCCTCGACGAAAAGAATACTCATTTCATCTTCCAGGAAGATCAACCGCTTCCTGAGCTTCTGACAACAATACAGCTGATCCGGAAGGTACTTTCTGACGTCCAGATCGCAATGACAAACGAGCAGCAAGCTGTAGTGGTAGTGTTCGAATCAGCTAAACGCAAGGAAGAGATTTTGGATCAACTGAGTGGCTGGAAGCCACGCATAAAACGGTTGCGTGATGCCCAAGCCGTGTTTCAGGAGATTCTTGAAAAAAATTCGCTGGAGAGTGCGATGGAAGCGGCTCTTCAGAAAAACAAGGAGGCGATTGACGAAATATTCCGACGCATTCACAGCCCAGCTGAGTTCTCACACTTAAAGAACATGACAACATTGGTTCGCAAGACAGGCGAAGAAGCAAAGTTGCAACAGATCAGCACTGGGCAACGTGCAGCGTTGGCACTGTCTCTATTTCTTGCACAAAACGCACAACTTCGTTCAGCTCCACCGCTAATGCTGATTGATGATCCGATTGCTCATGTCGACGATCTAAACTGTTTGTCATTTCTCGACTACCTGCGGGAAGTGGCCCTCACAGGCGAACGCCAGATCGTCTTCGCTACGGCAAATGACAAGCTTGCTTCACTATTTGAACGAAAGTTTGACTTTCTTGGTCGAGAATTCATGCGACACGATCTTCAACGATAAAGTAACTACATAAGAACAGCAGAAGGTCCGGTTCGACAATTCAGTCGATCTGCCGAAGCAAGTGAACTTGTGGGATGAATGACTCCAGACGAATAACTGTCCTGGGCTCAAAAAGATGCAATCCTTGGATAAGCGTCCCTATGATGGAAAAAAGGAAAATTGTATAACATAGCGAGTCTACTCATACTGCCAAACCGCATCACAGATCAAGATCAATCACCCGTTGAACCGAACATATCAAACAGACTTTTTCAACACGCCCGTTCGTTATCGCTGACAGCGAAATCAAAATACTTTTATTCGTCAGTAGCAATGGTAACCGTACTTAATTAAAATGCGGATGTTTCACAGAAATAGTGAATCGTTAAAATAGGGGAAGCCTGGTTAAAATAATGAGCTCGAATCGTAAGAATATAGTTTTTCCACAACATCTTTCGCCGATCAGTGTTATCGTAAGTAGTTGAAATATAAGGGTGGAGATTGGCGTGTAAAGCGGACCCACTTTGGCGCGGAAATGGGACCCACCTGGGGTTGGGTTAACCACGTGGGGTAACGTGGTGGTCAGTATGCCAAAGTGTGGAAGCGACTCAGGCTTTTTTG